>JASJIO010000068.1:0-33464 GCA_037625035.1 Amylibacter sp. | reverse complement strand
ATCCAAGTTCCTGGTAGGCCTATCGTGTCTGCTCCTGCTTTGCCGCGCTTTTGCACTTTGGTCTGTTCGTATGACCTATCTTCTAGACAACAGATTGCCGAGAAAAAGTGTTTATGGGGGCAATTTTTAAAGATAGACGGGTAACGAGGTAGCAGTACAAAACGCAGGCGGCAGCACCAATGGCAAAAATTGCCTATATTCCTTTGTGTCACAAAGACCCTGAAGCGATCATTCAACAGGCCGAGGGCCTTAAATCTGTGGGCGATTGTATCGCGATCCATTTTGATGCGAGTGCGGACAGCGCGGCCTATGCGCAGATCACCAAGGCGCTGGGTGATAATCCGAATGTTGCTTTTGCCAAACGGGTTAGCTGTGGTTGGGGCGAGTGGTCGTTGGTGCAAGGATCGCTGAACGCCATGATAGCGTCTAACGATGCGTTCCCCGATGCGACCCATTTTTACATGGTGTCAGGCGATTGCATGGCGATTAAGCCTGCGTCTTATACCCATCGTTTTCTGGATGAAAACGACGTGGATTTCATTGAAAGCAATGACTTTTTTGAAAGTGACTGGATTAAGACAGGCATGAAAGAGGATCGATTGCATTACCGGCATTTTTTCAATGAACGCGAAAACAAGGCGCTGTTTTATAACGCTTACAAACTGCAAAAAACACTTGGGCTAAAGCGCGAAGTGCCCAAAGGGTTGAGCATGAAAATCGGGTCGCAGTGGTGGTGTTTGTGCCGTTGCACGGTCGAGGCGGTTTTGAAATTTGTGCAAGAGCGCAAGGATGTGATCAAGTTTTTCAAGACAACTTTAATCCCTGACGAGACGTTTTTACAGACGGTTGTGCTGCATTTGGTGCCCAAAGAAGAGGTCATCAACCGCACGCTGACGTTTCTGATGTTTTCCGATTACGGGATGCCAGTGACGTTCTTTAACGATCAATATGATTTCCTGTTGTCCCAAGACAGCCTGTTTGCGCGTAAAATTTTGGCTGAGGCGCATGATCTGAAGGACAAGTTGGGACGGCTGTATTCTGGCGGTGATGTGGAGTTGAAAATGACAAACGAAGGGCGCACGCTGCACAAGTTTTTGACGACGCGCGGGCGCGAGGGGCGGCGGTTTGCTACGCGGTTCTGGGAGCGTGAAAGCACGATTGGGCGCGAGCGCGAGTTGCTGATTGTGGTGTGCAAAAAGTGGCATGTCGCCAAGCGGCTGGTGCATGCCGCCGAACAGGCCACGGGCATTCGAAGCTATGCCTATTTGCTTGATGAACAAGACACGGCGATGCCCGATATGGCGGGCATTGAGCGCACGCTCGAAAAACGTGCGCGTCACAGGCGTGCGGTGATGCGGTTGTTGTTTGAACGATCCTTCACGGATCGTTTGATGATCTGTGCCGACCCTGCGAACGTGGAGCTGTTGGAGGATTTCTATTCAGATCGCTGCACGACGCGGATGTTGGAGTTGGCCTGTAGTTTTGACGATGAATATTTGTGCGGCCATGCGGTGCGAACAGGGCTGGCGGGGCCGACCAGTTCGGAAGACACGATCAAGCGCATTGTGCCGACGATCCGCATGGATTTCGCCTATGAGAGCAATGCGGTGCGCGATCGGAATTATCCGAACTTCTATTCGATTTCGGATCGCAACGAGCCCGAAGAAAACACGATGCAGATTTCTGCGTTTATGGATGTCACAGAAGATAAGGCGCGTGAAATTGCGCATACGCCTTTCTTGTTTGCAGATTAAGGATTTCGCCAAATGGCCTATGAGTATGACGACCAAAATATCTTTGCCAAGATTTTGCGCGGTGAAATTCCGAATACGACAGTAATGGAAACCGATCACTGTTTGGCATTTCGCGATATTCAGCCTGCGCGGCCAGAGCATGTTTTGGTGATCCCAAAGGGCGCGTATGTGAATTTTGATCATTTTGCGGCGATGGCTTCGGACGCAGAGGTTTTGGATTTCACCCGCACCGTCGGCAAAGTATGCGATGCGTTGGGTGTGAGCCCTGATGGTGGTGACGGGTATCGGATGATTTCGAATGCGGGCGAGCACGGCGTGCAAGAGGTACCTCATTTGCATGTGCATATCTTGGGCGGTGCATCGACAGGGCGCATGGTGGAGCGGAGCTAAATGTTGCGTGGATCAGTCTTGCAAATTTGCCGCTTTCCTGAAAATAAGAAGCAACGCCATTCATCGGAGTTTTGGATATGAGTACGGACGCACCAGAGACTAAAGAAGTAGACAGCTACCGTGTGGCCTGTGATGGCGGCGTTGGTGGGCATCCGCGCGTTTGGCTGCAAATTCCAACGGAGCACGGTTGGGTTGAATGCCCGTATTGCGATTGTAAATTCGTGGTCAAAGATGGTGCTGACGCGGGACATTAAGCCACCGCTGTTTGGCCAGACTAATCCGTTTCAGTTTTCAGAAAAGATGCCGAAAACGGCACCCAGTTTTCACCACATAAGAAACCCGGTTCTGTTTGGTCGGGGAATTTTTCTGCGAAGTAGTTCAACAGATTTCCGCCAGTCCACATGCTCATGCGGTCGCCGTCTTCGCTGATGATGACGCCAGTGAAGGCTTGGACTTTGCCATCTCTTGAAAAGAAGGAAAAACCTGTTTTGTTGCCATCTGTGCAACTCATCGCGCCTTTGCCTTGGTTGATGCGGTCATCATAGCTCCAATCCCCTGCGCAAGTTGCGCCTGAGCTGGTGATGCCATCGAGTGCCCCTGTGTCCCAGCCATGTGCGCGCCCAAGAAAATGAGTGTCGCCGTTGTTGACGCATCCTACAAAGCGAACGCAATTGGTCGGATCATTCAATTTGTAAGCGCAGGCAAGTTCGGTTGTGTCTGCTGTGACAGGCGATGCGAATAGTGCCGCGAGGAGCAATGGGGCGTAGAATTTCATCATGCTAGCCTTCGGGTTTTGGGAGCGGCGTATCGGGGAAAATAGTGGGCATCGGCATCCACGCTTCACCGCATTGATACCCTGAATGTGCGGCGTCTGGGAATTGTTCTTTAAAAAACTCGGTTAGAACGGGGCTGGCCCAAAGGCGCAGGCGTTTGCCTTGTTCGGTTATGGCAACCCCTGTGATGGCTGGATCGTATCCCCGCGCGAGAAGAAGCTGATTTCAACGCTGTCGCCATCGCTGTAGCTGATCTTGCTCTTGCCTTTTTCAACGAAGCCATCAAATTTCAATGTTCCAGAACAGGACAGGCCTTCGGGAGTTTCACCGTACATCGCACCAGATTCCCAACGACGGGCTGTTCCAGAAATCACGGTTTCGCCTTCGGTAAAGCAACCAACAAAACGGTCGCAATTTTCGGGGCTGTCGGGCGAAAGGTTACAGGTTTCTTGCGCTGTCGCCCCAAATGGGGCGGTGAAAATCAAAATGGCTATCGCAAAGGCTTTGGCGTTCATTTAGGCTGGACCTGACAAATTGGGTTCTTCTTAGAGGTAGGCACGTGAGCAACATTGGTAAAGGGCACCATCTGCATTTAATTGATGGCTCTGGTTTTATTTTTCGGGCGTATCATGCGCTGCCACCCCTTACACGTAAGTCCGATGGGCTTCCGGTCGGTGCGGTCGCGGGTTTTTGCAACATGTTGTATAAATTTGTCGAGGATAACAAAGGCCATGATGCGCCGACGCACTGTGCGGTGATATTTGATGCCAAGGGAAAGACGTTTCGATCCGATCTGTATCCAGAATATAAAGCGAACCGCCCGCCTGCGCCCGAGGATTTGGTGCCCCAGTTTCCGTTGACCCGTGATGCGACGCGCGCGTTCAATTTGGCGTGCATCGAGGCGGTTGGTTTTGAGGCAGATGACATCATCGCGACACTGGCCATTCAGGCGCGAGATGCCGGTGCGCGTGTAACGGTGATTTCGTCGGACAAAGACTTGATGCAGCTGGTTGGCGGCGGGGTCGAAATGCTCGATGCGATGAAGAACAAACGCATCGGTGTGGAAGAGGTTGAAGAGAAGTTTGGCGTGAAGCCTGACCGCGTGATTGATGTGCAATCATTGGCCGGCGATAGCGTGGATAACGTGCCAGGTGCGCCCGGGATCGGGATCAAAACGGCGGCGTTGCTGATAAACGAATACGGTGATCTGGATACGTTGTTGGAACGCGCGGGTGAGATTAAACAACCAAAACGCCGCCAATCGTTGATTGATAATGCGGATCAAATTCGGGTGAGCCGCGATCTGGTGACGCTGCGGTTGGATACGCCGTTAGATGGTATTGATTTCGCCGATATGGAAGTGAAAGACCCTGATCCAGAGGTTTGTTTGGCGTTCTTGGCCGAGATGGAGTTTCGCACATTAACGCAGCGGATTGCGGCGAAGATGGGGGTGGATGCGCCTGTTTTTGCTGAAGTTGAAGGGGCTGCCCCTGTTGCTGTGGCTGCGGGGTTTGATGCGGATAAATACGAGTGCGTGCGTGACGCTGTTGCACTGCAGGTTTGGATTGATCGTATTCGCGAGCGTGGTTGGTTTGCGTTTGATACGGAAACCACGGGTCTGGATGAAATGGTCGTTGATCTGGTTGGGATTTGCCTGTGTGTGGAGGCGGGCGAGGCCTGTTACATTCCGCTGGCCCATAAAGACGGTGAAGGCGATTTGTTTGGTGCTGCGGAGTTGTCCAAAGGGCAAATGGATGCCGCCAAAGCGATTGCGATGCTGAAGCCTGTGTTAGAAGACGAAGCTATCGTGAAAATCGGTCAGAACATGAAATACGATCTGAAGATTATGCGCCGTCAGGGTGTGGAAATCGCCCCGATCGAGGACACGATGTTGCTGTCGTACGCGTTGCATGGCGGGATTCACAATCACGGGATGGATGCGTTAAGCGAGCGGTATTTAGACCATAAACCGATCAGCATTAAGACGGTTTTGGGGGTGGGAAAATCGGCCAAGACGTTTGACATGGTGCCGATTGATGAAGCCGTGAAATATGCCGCTGAGGACGCGGATATCACGCTGCGATTGTGGCAGATGTTTAAACCCAAATTGCACGTCAGCAAAGTGACGACCGTGTATGAAACGCTGGAGAAACCGCTGGTGCCAGTGCTCGCGACGATGGAGATGCACGGGATCAAGGTGGACCGCGATCACCTTTCCCGCATGTCGAATAATTTTGCGCAAAAGATGGCTGGGTTGGAGGATGAAATTCACACGCTGGCAGGGCGCTCGTTTAATGTTGGTTCGCCCAAGCAGTTGGGTGAAATCTTGTTCGATGAAATGGGTTTGCCGGGTGGTAAAAAAGGCAAAACAGGGGCCTATGCCACGGGCGTTGACGTGCTGGAAGATTTGGCCGCCGAGGGCAGTGAATTGCCGGGTAAGGTGCTCGATTGGCGGCAGATGAGTAAGCTGAAATCGACCTATACCGATGCTTTGCAGAACCATATCAATGCGGACACGGGGCGGGTGCATACGAGTTATCTGATTTCGGGGGCAACTACGGGGCGATTGGCGTCCAAAGACCCGAATTTGCAAAATATTCCGATCCGTACCGAAGAAGGGCGCAAAATTCGTGAGGCGTTTGTGGCGGATGAGGGCAATGTACTTGTCGCGCTCGATTACAGCCAGATTGAGCTGCGGATTTTGGCGCATATTGCGAATATTCCTGAGTTGAAACAGGCGTTTGCGGATGGGATTGATATTCACGCGTTGACGGCAAGCCAGATGTTTGATGTGCCGTTAGACGAGATGACCCCTGATGTGCGCAGGCAGGCAAAGGCGATTAACTTTGGCGTGATTTACGGAATTTCTGGGTTCGGGCTGGCACGGAATTTGCGGATACCACGCAAGGACGCGCAGGCGTTTATTGATAAGTATTTTGAACGGTTTCCGGGCATTCGCGGCTACATGGATGACACAGTTGCGTTTGCCAAGGAACATGGGTTTGTCCAAACGCTGTTCGGGCGTAAAATCCACACGCCTGAAATTAACGCCAAGGGGCCGCATGCTGGGTTTTCAAAACGCGCCGCGATCAATGCGCCGATCCAAGGGACGGCGGCGGATGTTATTCGCCGTGCGATGATTAGAATGCCAGCGGCGACGGCGCATTTACCTGCGCGGATGTTGTTGCAGGTGCACGATGAATTGCTGTTCGAAGTGCCGAAAGACAGCGTTGAAGAAACGATTAAAGTCGTGAGCGATGTAATGGAAAACGCGGCGATGCCAGCGGTGCAAATTGACGTGCCGTTGATCGTGGATGCAGGGCAAGGGTTGAGCTGGGCCGAGGCGCATTAGTGTGCGTTTTTTGTGGGTGCTTGCACTGTTGGTTCCGAACGCAGTTTTGGCGCAAAATCCGTTGAAACCCTTAGATGATGTGGTTCCATTTCGACAGATCGTTGATGGGGCCGTGGTTGAGCGGCCTGCACAGGATGATGCGGGAACGTGCTGGCGTGTTTTGGCGGTGAGCGACAGTTAGGTTGAGGTCGCTTTGATCAGTGGGGTTTATCGACCGCATTGGGAAGATAAGGCCTATCAAATTTACAATGATGAGTATGTTATCGGTGATATTGCGCCGTTTCCCACTGATGTAGACCAGCGGCATTTTTCGGTTTTTAAGCCCGTAGAGGCGTGCCCTGCAGTGGACGTGGCGCCGATGCGGATGGATGTGGGAGAGTATTTCGTGGCCTAACGTGATTTCGACAGCGACACGAATACACTGACAAACGGCGCGCCAAAGGGAGAGGGTGCCGGTTGCTTTCAAATTGTCGCCAAAACCGATGAGGGTGTGGATGTGAAACACGTCAGTGGGGTTGTGAAATACTGGTGGAATGAGGGCGAAGCGACCGAGCCAGGGGGCAATGATATTTGGTTCTCAACTGACGCATACCGCGAAGCGTATCCTGGGGCGGATAACCTGGAAATGTTGCGCCAGATATTACGGCCCCTGGAGCGGTGGGTGAATTAGGGAGCCCAACAGGCCATGCCCGATACCTATTCAAGCCATGAAAACCCATTTTTTTGGAGCGCTAAAAAGGCATAGCTCGCCGCGAAATTTGGGGCTGGTCCCAAAGTGAAAAAGTGCTCGGCTTGTTTGGTGCGTGCGCTCCAAGCAAAGCATTTTGGTCCTTTGCGCCGCCCGCCACGTGAGGTGGATTCGAATGTTGTCCCGTTCACCACAAGCCAAACGTGCCCAGCTTTGGTCCGATGCCGTTCTTTGCCGTGTCCTTCGTGCTCGGCGTCGCGAAATCCTACTCGAACTGTGTTGTCGATCAAAGGCGCGTTGCTTGCGTAATCTACTTCTGTGTGGCCCTGCTCAAAAAACGACCTTTGCCGTCTGCTTCCAGAAGGCATGTTTACGTTGTGGACAGTGCTTTTGAAAATTACATATTCTACGAACCCAGAACAATCGAGTTGGCGTATTCTATCAGATTCCGTGCCCGCAAGGTTTCTTACCTTTCCGACCATCCTGTTCATTTCATATCGAATATCGGCACCCATCAAAGCATTCAGAACGGAAACCAAGTTGCTCGTATTAAATTCCATGAGTCTATCCACCTTTGATAATTTCAAAATCTATTTGGGTTTAATCAAATACAGAAAAAGAAATCTGTGTCAGGAGTCACTTCAATTGAAATAAGCCATCTGGGTGGGTGTTGGGGTACTGAGCCGCAATCGCGTTTTAAGGAACGGGCCTTTTACTCATCCCCACATCGTCGCGTTTGCCCTTGCCACATAGGCATCATCATAGGTTTTTCCGTCAAAATCTGCCTGCATTTCTTTCAGCAAATCGCCTGCGGTGGGGATGTTTGCGTCTTTGTAAGCGCCTTCCCAAAGGCGGGATCGCATGATTGCTTTGGCACATTGAAAGTACATCTCGTCGAGCGTGATAACGATGACGGTTTTAGGGTGCATGCCTTTTTGTGCGAAAGTTTGCGTCACGCTGGGATCAGCCGTCAGTTTGGCCGTGCCGTTGATGCGCACCACGTTCTTTTCGCCGGGGATCATGAACATAAGGGACACGCGCGGGTCCGTTATGATGTTGCGCAGGGAATCGAGGCGATTGTTGCCGCGCCAATCGGGCATCAGCAGGGTTTTGGGGTCGGTGATGCGCACAACGGGGCCATCATCGCCGCGTGGTGTGGCGTCTGTGCCTTCGGTTCCGACTGTGGACAGGATGCAGAAACGCGCGGCTTCGATCCAACTGCGGTAATGGGGAGTGATGACCTTGGTAACCTTGGTCAGGGAGGCGGGTGCGGCATCATCATAGAGCGCTTCGAGGGCGGGGATTGAGTCGATGGTTTTCATGGGCGGTTAGCCTTCGATGTCAGCCAGGTTAATGCCCAGCATGCGCATATTGCGCTGGACGGTGTCCTCAATCACTTGGTCGAGGTGGCCGGAATCGAGGCGTGCGCCTGATTGAGCGAGGTCGGCTGCGCCGTGAATTGCGGACCAGATATAACGGCTGTCTGAAATATCGGGTTCGTGGTTAAGCAGGCCGACGCGGTGCAGATCGCGACCCAATTCTTGGCCAACGTCAAAGGGTGTGTAGCGTCTGAGTTCAGGGTCTTGCATCAATCCATCGCGGCATGCCATGCCCACGCGGCCAAACATCATGTGCCATAACGCGTTGTTTTCATGGGCAAACATGATGTAGGTGCGGCAGGTAGCGCGACAGCGTGCGATTGCTTCGGTGGGGGATTTGGCGATTGCGCCTTCGGGGCGAATTGCCACGAATTTGTCGCGTAGATCGAAGAACCCGATTTTTACGATTTCGGCGAGCAGCGTGTCTTTGTCGGCAAAATGGCGATAAACGGCACCAGAAGAAACCCCGAGATCACGCGCAGCTTGGCGCAAAGACATGACCTCGATGTGGCCGTCCTTTGTCGCTTGCAAAGCGTATTCGATCAACGCGTCGCGCAGGTCGCCGCGTTTAAGTTTAAGAACCTCTCCCATGCAGGTATTGTAAGCACTGGTTACTTTCAGGTCAATCACAGTGTTACAGAAAGTGGTGGAATCTGCTGGACAAGTCACGGGTGAGCGCAAAAATGGGGCAAACAAAAACGGAGTTCGCAATGGCACATATTGGTTTGGTCGGAATCGGCGTTATGGGGCGCGAATTTGCCTTGAATTTGGCCGAAAAGGTCCATTCTGTGAGCCTGTTGGATCGCACGCTGGCGAAATCCGAGGAGGTCGTGACGGCGGGTGCTGAATTGGCGGGCGATTTGATCGCCTGCGTCGATGAAGCGGCGTTTGTGGACAGTTTGCCAAGCCCGCGTTCAGTGCTGGTTTTAGTTCCGTCAGGCAAGCCGCTCGATAGTGTGATTGGGGCGTTGTCGCCCCTGCTGGATAAGGGCGATTTGATCGCTGATTTGGGCAATTCGTATTATAAAGACACCGAGCGTTATGTGGCGGAGTTGGAAGCCAAGGGGCTGATGTTTTTGGGTATGGGGATTTCGGGTGGCGCAGAGGGTGCGCGCCACGGGCCAGCGATTATGGCGGGCGGTTCAAAAGACAGTTGGGCGCGTGTCAAAGGGCCGTTGCAGGATGCGTCGGCAAAGTTTGAAAACGATCCGTGTTGTGATTGGTTTGGGCCAGGTGGCTCGGGGCATTTCATCAAGATGCTGCACAACGGTATTGAATACGCAGACATGCAGATGATCGCAGAAAGTTACGGCGTGATGCGCGATGGTTGGGGCATGGATGCCAAGGCTGTGGGCGATGTGTTTGCGGGTTGGATGAATGGGTCGCTGAATTCTTATCTGGTGGAAATTGCTGCCGAAGTTGTGTGGGCGGATGATCCGAAATCTGATGCGGCGATGCTGGATATGATCTTGGATCGCGCGGGACAAAAGGGCACCGGGCGTTGGTCTGTGATCGAGGCGCTGCATTTGGGCGCACCTGCGAGCATGATGCAGGCGGCGGTTGAGGCGCGCAATATCTCGGCTGATCTGGAGGGGCGTGTTGCAGGTGCGGCGGCGTTTGGCGCAG
Organism: Amylibacter sp.; assembly: GCA_037625035.1. Lineage (GTDB taxonomy): Bacteria > Pseudomonadota > Alphaproteobacteria > Rhodobacterales > Rhodobacteraceae > Amylibacter. The sequence continues at coordinate 23,502 of JASJIO010000068.1, read as the reverse complement.
TGAATCGAGGGGATGCGGGGGACCGCGTTGTGGGGATTGCGGCGTTGGAAAAGGCGATGATTGCCGCGAAAATTTGCGCGTACACGCAAGGGTTTGAAGTGTTGCGCCGCGCATCCGATGCGTTTGACTGGGATCTGGATTTGGCAGCGATTGCGCGGGTTTGGCGTGCGGGCTGTATCATTCGATCTGTTTTGTTGGATGATATGTCGGAGGCGTTTGAGGAAGACGGCGCACGGCGATTGTTTTTTGCGCCGAAGTTTAAGGCGTTGATAAGCCAGAACGCGGAGGCATTGCAGCAGGTGGTTGGCATGGCGGTTACGGCGCAATTGGCAGTGCCTGCGATGTACGCGGCGATGTCGTATTACAATGCGAGCAGAACGGAAAAATCGACGGCGAACATGATCCAAGGATTGCGCGATCGGTTTGGCGCACACAGGTTTGAACGGGCCGATACGCCGGGTGAAAAGGTGAATGGACCTTGGCACGATTAACGGCTTGATCGTGTTTTGCGACTGACGTGTCGTAATGGGGCGCGACGGGCCCGTGGCAGCGCGTGATTATGCGCCTAAGTTTCTTTTGAACTGGGCGTATTTTGGAAAAATCTGAGACGATAACTGGCAATGACGCTGTTCGTGGGCATGGTGTCTGTGTGCTTGCGATGGTGTTGTTCGCGCTCGGATTTCCTGCGGCGGATGTGTTGTTGCAAAGCTGGGAACCAATTTCGCTAAGTGCTGTTCGCATTGTGATGAGTTCGGCGCTGTTGGTGCCGATTTGGTTTTTCATGGATGGATTTGCGCGTATGCGCCGTGCGCCTTGGGGGCGTGGGTTGGTGATTGGTGGCGTTGGGTTTGGCACGGGCACGCTGATTTTGCTGGTGGTACAGTCTTTGACGGATGCGGTGACGGCGGCTTTGGTGGCGGCGACGATGCCGGTGGCTGCGGTGATGCTAGAGGTGGTGTTGGACGGGCGGCGGCTGACGGGCGCGTTTTTGCTGGGCGTTGTGTTGGTGCTGTTGGGCGGCATCGTTGCATCGGGCGCATCGCTGGCGGACAGCAGATTTGGGCTAGGCGCGTTGATCGGGATTTGCGGGACGTTTGTGTTTGCATGGGCATCGCGCGCGGCGGTGAAAAAACTGCCTGACATGAGCAATATAGGGCAGGCTACGATCACGCTGGTCGGCGCGACCGGGTTTAATTTGATCGTGTGGAGCGTGTTTGTGACGTTCGGTTGGGTTGGCACGAAGGTGGGTGTGATGGACGGTTACGGCCTGTTGATGCTGTTAATTTACGCGTTTTGTGGGCTGGCGATTAGTCAAATATTTTGGATTTTGGGTGTGGCAAAATTGGGGATCGGGATGGCATCATTTCATCTGAACGCGACAACGTTTTATGTGATGCTGATTGTTCTGACGCTGGGCGGCAGTTGGGATTGGATGCAGGCACTGGGCGCGGCGGTTTTGGCGATTGGTGTTGTTGTGGCGCAGCGCGGGGATGCTTGGCGCGAGGTTATCGCGGCGGAGTGAGGGCGTTATACGTCCAACTCTGCCGACGGGATGATCGGGAAAAATGTGCCGCCTGAGCGCACGCCGAACCAGCTTTCGCCGTTGACCTCTTCGTGCTCGCCTAAATCCACCAAACGGTAGAATGATTTGCGATCGATTAGGGCTTCTAAGTTTGTTCGGATCAGAATGTAGGGCGACGGTTCGCCTGTTCCAGTGTCGCGCACGACGCGAATGGGGTTTTCTGTTCCCGCGATTGCCTCGTCGTCGACGTTGGTGGTGAAGGTTAGGGTTTGATCGGGGCCAGCGTTTTGCACATCAAAATCAATGGCAACAAAAGGGGCGTCATCCACGATGATGCCGACTTTTTCAACGGGAGTGACAAGGAAATAATCATCGCCGTCTTTGCGAATGATGCTGGAAAACAGCTTTACCAGCGGTTTGCGGCCTATGGGAGAGTTGAGATAAAACCACGTGCCGTCGCGCGCGATACGCATGTTGAGATCGCCGCAAAACGGTGGATTCCACAAATGTACGGGCGGCGGGCCCTTTTTCGATGCAGCCGAGACGGATTGAGCTATGCTGTCCGCACTCGGTTTAGCGATTATTTCACTGTCTTTCGGATTTGTCATTTTTCCTTGCCGCATTAATTAGTTCTAAATGGTTTCAACGGCCTGTTGGCACCACAGATAAAAGGTATGGTTCATGTCCCAGAATGCAAGCGAATTGGCAAGTTTGGCGGAGGAGGTCGATAAAGCCTCAGTTCTGTTGGGAAATTCACGCGCGTGGATCGCAAAACGGATCATCGGGCAGGAGCCAGTTGTTGAGAATGCGATGGTTGCGCTGTTGTGTGGCGGTCATGCATTGTTGGTGGGCGCACCCGGCTTGGCGAAAACGCGGCTGGTGGACACATTGGGGACGGTGTTCGGGCTGCAAACAAATCGTGTACAGTTTACGCCAGATTTGATGCCAGCGGATATTTTGGGATCTGAGGTTTTAGAGAGCAATGACGACGGCACGCGGGCGTTTCGGTTTTTGAAAGGCCCTGTGTTTAGTCAGTTGTTGATGGCGGATGAGATTAACCGTGCCTCACCCAGAACGCAGTCTGCACTGTTGCAAGCGATGCAGGAACGACAGGTGACGATTGCGGGGGTGGAATACGATTTGCCCGCGCCGTTCCATGTTTTGGCGACGCAAAATCCGATTGAACAGGAAGGCACGTATCCTTTGCCAGAAGCGCAGTTGGATCGGTTCATTTTGCAGATTGATGTGGGCTTTCCAAGCCGTGACACAGAGCGCGATATCTTGTTGGCGACAACGGGCGCGGATGAGGCTGAGGCCAAACAGGTGTTCACGCCAGAGACGTTGATGGCGGCGCAAGCCGCTGTTCGTCGGATGCCCGTTGGCGATGCGGTGGTTGAAGCGATTTTGGATTTGGTGCGTGCGGCACGACCCGAAGATGAAACAGCACCCGATTTTGTGCGTGATGCGGTCAGCTGGGGCCCTGGGCCACGTGCGGCGCAGGCGTTTATGTTGGCGACGCGGGCGCGTGCGATGGTGCAGGGGCGGCTTGCGCCGTCTGTGGATGATGTGATCGCGCTGGCGCATCCGGTTTTGATTCACCGTATGGCGCTGGGGTTTGCGGCGCGGGCACGGAGTGAAAAACTTGCTGATTTAATCACGCGCCTGACTGCGCAAACAATGGGGGCAGAGGCCGCCGCGTGACTGAAGCTGCCCAAATAACGCCAGACCAATTACGCCGCGACGCCGAAGAGGCCGCGGTCGGATTTCCTGCGCTTATGGCGGGCGCTGATCAATTGGCGGCGATGATTTCTTTGGGCGCACATGGGCGCAGACGTGCAGGGCCGGGGGATGAGTTTTGGCAATACCGCCCTGCCACGGCGGGTGATCCGCTGCGCGAAATTGATTGGCGCAGATCAGCGCGGGCCGATGCGCATTTTGTACGCCAGATGGAATGGCAGAATTTGCAGGCTGTGCATTTGTGGGTCGATCGCTCGGCCTCCATGCAATATCGTGGTGACAAGGATTTACCGCTGAAGGGTGAGCGCGCGCGGATATTGGGATTGGCAGCGGCGATTTTACTGGCGAAGGCGGGTGAAAGCGTTGGGTTGATGGAAGACCCGCAGCCGCCAAAAAATGGCCGTGGTCAGTTGACCAAGATGGCGATGCGGTTGATTGAAACGGCGCAAGATGATTACGGAGTGCCGCCGAACAAAGAAATGGTGCGGGGCAATCGGGCGTTGCTGATCAGCGATTTTCTGGGTGACTGGGAGAGTGTGATTGCGGCGTTAAGCCGTGCTGCGGATCAACGGGTGCAGGGGTGTTTGGTGCAGGTGCTTGACCCGAGCGAGGAAAGTTTTCCGTTTGATGGGCGCACGATATTTGAAAGCATGGGCGGTGGTTTGAGCTTTGAAACCCGACGTGCCAAAGCGTTGCGCGATGATTATCTGGAACGCTTGGCAGAGCGAAAAGATCAGCTTGAGGCGCTCGCGCGGCGCACAGGCTGGATGTATTTGTGCCATCATACCGATCAGCCGGCGCAGAGCGCGTTGATGTGGATTCACAATGCGATTGCGGGGCCAGCACGATGATTGCATTTGGATTGCTCGGATTTTTGGTGCCTGCGCTGTTACTGGGATTGCTCGCGTTGCCGATCCTGTGGTGGTTGCTGCGCGCTGCGCCGCCTGCGCCAATTCGGCGGCGATTCCCTGCGGTTTCGTTGCTGCTGGGGTTGGAAGACCGCGAAACGACGCCTGATCGCACGCCTTGGTGGTTGCTGTTGTTGCGCATGGCTGCGATTGCAGCGGCGATTTTAGCGTTTGCGCAACCTGTGTTGAACCCGACTGATCGAGTGGCGGGAAATGCACCGCTATTAATTGCGATGGATGGCAGTTGGGCAAGCGCGCAAAGTTGGAATGCGCGGCGGGACAAAGTGAACGAAGTGCTGCAATTTGCGGTGCAGGATGGGCGCCCCGTGACGGTGGTTTTGCTGTCTGACGGGCCGCGTGGTGAAAAGCCGCTGAATTTTGTGAATGCGAGCGATTGGATCAGTAAGACTGAGGGTTTGCAGCCGAATGCGTGGGAGCCGGGCTATGGTGATTGGATTGGCGCAGCGGCTTCGGCAGAGGCGTATGAAACGCTGTGGGTGTCGGATGGATTGGCGCGGGATGGTCGCGATGAATTGATGGCGGCTTTTGGCGAAAAAGGTGACGTGAGCGTGGTTGAGGCGGATGGAACCGTTTTGGCGCTGCGCGGTATTGGGATTGAAAGTGGTGCGCTGAGCACGACGGCGTTGCGGTTGAATGCGGTTGGCACAGGTGCGTTTTCGGTATTGGCAGAGGGGCCTGATCCTGCGGGGATTACGCGGTCTTTGGCGCGGGCTGAGGGTGCGTTTGATGAAGGTGCGCGCGAGGTGGAGTTGGCGATTGAATTGCCGTCCGAGCTGCGCAATCGGGTGAAACGAGTGGTAATGGATGGTGTGCGATCTGCGGGTGCGGTTGTGGTGACGGATGACAGCATTCAGCGGCGCAAAGTGGCGTTGATCGGTGGCGGAACCGAACAAGAAGGCGCAGTTCTGGTATCGCCGCTGCATTTTTTGCGCAAGGCGTTGGTCCTGACCGCGGACGTGATAGAAGCGGGGTTTGCCGACAGTTTACAGGCCAATCCTGATGTGATGATTTTGGCTGATGTCGGTGAAATGTCGCGTCAAGAAAACAAGGTGGTTTTGGAGTGGGTTGAAGCGGGTGGATTGCTTGTGCGGTTCGCGGGGCCGCGATTGGCGAGCAGTGGTTTGGGGCAATCTGTTGAGGATGCTTTGTTGCCTGTTCGTCTTCGTGCTGGTGGGCGAAATGTTGGCGGTGCGATGAGTTGGGGATCGCCCAAGGCGCTGCAAGAATTCCCCGAAAGCAGCCCATTTTTCGGGCTGGAAGTGCCGAGTGATGTGTTTGTTGAGAGCCAAGTCATGGCGCAACCTGACCCAAATTTGGCGGAACGGGTATTGGCAAACCTTGCCGATGGAACGCCGTTGGTGACAGGCAAAGATCAGGGCGCGGGGCGTGTGGTTTTGTTTCATGTTACGGCGAATGCGGAATGGTCATCGCTGCCGTTGTCTGTGCTGTTTGTGCAGTTGTTGGAACGCTTGGCGATTTCGGCGCAAACGTCTGATTTGGACGCGGCCGAGTTGGAAGGAACGATCTGGGTTCCTGAGCAGGTCTTGGATGGATTTGGTGTGTTGCGCGATGCGCCTGCGCTGGCGGGTGTGGACGGTGCGCGGTTGGCAAGTGGTGTGTTTGGCGGCGATATGCCGCCCGGAGTTTACGTAAGCGGGGATCGGCGTGTGGCGTTGAATGCTGTTGCGAAGGATCGCGTATTGGAGGTGGCTGGCTGGCCGCTTGGAACAAACTTTCTGTCGTTGACGCGATCAGAGGAACAGCCGTTGCAGGCTTGGTTGTTGATGGCCGCGCTGGCGTTGTTGTGCGTGGATATTTTGGCGACTTTGCTGGTTGGTGGTCGCTTATGGATGCGCGGTGCGATGGCCGCAATCGCGTTGGCAGTTTTGCCTGTTCAGTATGCGGAGGCGCAGGACGAGGCGGCGATTTTGAATGCGGCGAACAATACGGTTTTGGCCTATGTTGAAACGGGCAATTCAAAGCTGGATGAGGTTTCGCGCGCGGGGTTGTTGGGCCTTTCGACAGAGTTGTTCCGACGTACCAGTATTGAACCTGTGGCCCCTGTTGCCGTAAATTTGGAAACGGGTGAATTGTCGCTTTATCCGTTTTTGTATTGGCCTGTCTCGGACACGCAAAATGTACCGTCGGACGCCGCAATGGAACGGGTAAACACGTTTTTGCGCGGTGGCGGGATGATCCTGTTTGATACGCGCGATGCAAATATTGGTCGCAGCCTTTCTGGTGGGACGCCCAACGGTAAGCGGTTGCAGACGATTGCGCGCAGTTTGGATATTCCCAGCCTTGAACCTGTGCCACATGATCATGTTTTGACGCGGACGTTTTATTTGTTGCAAGATTTCCCCGGGCGCTATGCCAATGCGGATGTTTGGGTCGAGGCCGCGCCGCCTGATGCGCAGCAGTTAGAAGGCATGCCGTTTCGCAATTTGAACGACGGTGTGACACCTGTTGTGATTGGTGGCAATGACTGGGCGAGCGCCTGGGCGATTGGTGAAAACGGGCGGTTCTTGTTCCCTGTTGGGCGTGGATCACAGGGCGAGCGGCAGCGCGAAATTGCCATTCGATTTGGCGTGAATCTGGTGATGCATGTGCTGACGGGCAATTACAAATCGGATCAGGTACACGTGCCTGCGCTGTTGGATCGGTTGGGGCAATAATGGATTTCGATATCGCCTTTACGCCGCTTATTTCGCAGCCAGTCTTGATTGCTTGTGTGGCGATTGCAGTGGCTTTTGTGGTGCTGGTGATTTGGCGTGGGCTTTCGGGTTGGTGGTTGCGATTGGCGGGGTTGGCCGTTTTGTTGACCGCGTTGGCGCAACCCGTGTTTCGCCAAGAAGAACGTGAAAATTTGTCGAATATCGTGTTTGTCATCATCGATAAAACCGAGAGCCAATCGGTGGATGTGCGCCCTGAGCAGATCGAAAAAGGCGTCGCTGCTTTGCAAGCCGAGATCGGCAGCCTAGAGAATTTTGAAACTCGATTGGTTGAAGTTGAGAATGATCGAAATGCGGCGGACGATGGTTCGATGATCGTGACCGCATTGGCCAAAGCCGCAAGTGAAGTGGCCGAAAGCCGTATCGCGGGTGCGATTTTGGTGACGGATGGTCAGGTGCATGACCCTAAGATGTTGGAGGCGTTTCCCGCGCCTGTGCATGTGGTTTTGACGGGCGAAAACGATGATTGGGACCGCCGATTGGTGATAACGAATGCACCTGCGTTTGCGATCGTGGGCGAACCTGTGACGTTGTTTTTGCGGGTCGAGGATCAGGGTGCTGTGCCTGCTGGTGTGGCGGGTTCGGCCAAGTTGCGCATTTCGATTGATGGGGACACGGCTAAGGGATTTGTTGTGGAGGTCGGGCGGCAGTTTGAATTGCCGCTAACGCTGCCCCACGGTGGATTGAACGTGTTGCAGTTTCAAGTTGTGCCAGAAGAAGGCGAGTTGACGGATCGCAATAATGGTGCGGTTTTATTGGTGAACGGCGTGCGCGATCGGTTGCGGGTGCTGTTGGTTTCGGGAGAGCCGCACGCGGGGGAACGCACGTGGCGCAACCTGTTGAAATCGGACACGGCGGTGGATTTGGTGCATTTCACCATTCTGCGAAGCCCTGATAAACAAGACGGCGTGCCTGTGCGCGAGTTGTCTTTGATTGCGTTTCCGACGCGTGAATTGTTTCTGGAAAAGATCGATGAATTTGACCTGATTATCTTTGATAGGTATCGCCGCCGTGGAATTTTGCCCAATCGCTACATGGCGAATGTTGCGGATTACGTGCGCCGTGGGGGAGCGGTTTTGGTGGCTTCGGGCCCTGCGTTTGGGGGCGTGGAAAGCATTGCGCGCACGCCTTTAAACGCGGTGCTGCCAGCCAAGCCAACAGCGCAAGTGATTGAACGTGGGTTCACGCCGATGATCTCGGAATTGGGGCAGCGCCATCCCGTGACAGAGGGGCTGGACGAATTTGCGCCAAACCCAACGGCGGAGGATGGCACGCCCGGTTGGGGCCGTTGGTTCCGCCTGATTGATACCGAGGCGAGCAAGGGCCAAGTTGTGATGACGGGCGATGACGGCAAGCCGTTGTTGGTGCTGGATCGTGTGGACGAGGGCCGCATTGCGATGCTGTTGTCGGATCATGCTTGGTTGTGGTCGCGTGGGTTCGAGGGCGGTGGCCCGCAGTTGGAAATGCTGCGCCGTTTGGCCCATTGGACGATGAAAGAACCAGAGCTGGAAGAGGAACGCATTTCGGCGGTGGTTCAAGGAAATACGGTGACGGTGACACGGCGGTCATTGGCCGAGGAACTTGGCGCGATCAGCGTGACGGGGCCTGATGGAACGGTGGTGGAGTTGGAAACGACGCAAGCGTCGCCTGGGCGTTGGACGGCGGAGTTTGAGGGCGAAGAAAACGGGCTGTATCGGTTGAGCGACGGTGAATTGGATGCTGTGATTGCCGTTGGCCCAACCGCGCCGCGCGAGTTTGAACAAACAATGGCGAGCGCGGATATTCTGAAGCCGATTTTGACGGCCACTGGTGGTGGTGTTTTACGGTTGGAAGAGGTTAGCGAACCACGGTTGCGCAGCGTGCGGGCAGGGCGATCTGCGGTGGGGCGTGGCTGGTTGGGCGTGACACCGCGCAATGCGTATTTGGCGACGGATATTCGCCAGACGCCTGTGCTGCCTGCTTGGGTTTTGTTGATGCTGGTGGCTGGTTTGATGGTTGCCGCATGGCGCTTTGAGGGTCGGTAGCGCGGCCGTTTTAAATGACTGTTTCGCATGGATTTAGAAAAATTTGAAGCGATGAAGGGGAGAGACGTCACCGCTTCGGCTATACGTGCATCAGAAACACGTACCTAGGGGAAGTTTGATCTAGAATAGGAAGTCGTCGATGAACTCTGGGGCTGTTTCGTTGGCGTGGAACTCATCAACAGGTTTACTCTCAGTGCCGCCGCTGGTGGAATAACTCGAAACCAGAATGTTTTTGAGTTTGTATTCATAATACGTTTCTTTGGGGTCTGTGCTTTTTGTGCTGCGAAATTCAAATTCATCGGCCATGTCTGTCTCCTTTTTGCTGGTGTTAAGGACAGATTAGATGGCGGTTACGCGCAACACAGTGCGATTTGTCACGGGTTTTGAAGTTTTTGAATTGCCGGTGAAACTTTGCTCGGTGTGCTGGATCAAAAGATGATGTTGATCAATGCCTCTGGCCCTGCGTCCCCTTCGAAAAACACCATTGAAAGGGCGTCGGCTTCTTCTTTTGACACGCGGTTGAACAGGTTGTCGTGGGGGTTTCTGGGATCGTCTTTGTCGTAGATTTGCGTGGTGAGCAGCTCCAAGGTGCCGTCAAAAACTTTGACGTGGATGTGGGGTGCTCGCGCTGGGTAGACTTCTGGTTTGATGGTGCGAAAGACGTAAGCGCCAGCTTCATCTTTGATGTCGTGGCCGAAACCTTGGAAGGCCGGGTCAAAATCGGCGCTGCAGGGATCGTTTGGGTGTTGGTAATTGCCATCCAGATCGCATTGCCAAATTTCGATGCGGTGGCCGACGCGCGGTTGCCCGTCGCGGTTTGTTATCGTGCAGGCCCGCGTTGATTGTCAGGCCTCAAAAGGATTTTATGCGCCAGAGGCCATTCAACTTTCGCGATTGCGGGGCAACCGCGCCTTGGTCGTGACGGTGGGTGCATCGAGCGTGCCATCGGATGTGGTGCAGAAAATTAACCAGTGCGCGCGTGCCAAGTTGTTAAGCAATCGCGCAGGTTCTGTCATTGATGTGCAACCGCATCTTGTTGTTCTGTACGATAAGAAAACCTCGGTTAAATCTGCGCGGCGATCCAAATCGACCAGATTTACGCCCGTGGGATGTTCTGTTTTTGGGGGCATCGTGCAAGGCGGTAAAGCGGGTTGCACTGGGTATTAAACCCCGAGGTTTACTGCGCCGTAGCCAGCACGCTGCGGGTGCGGGAGTTGAATTCGCGCCGATAAATGAGCGTCACCGTGACCAAAGTGGCGACGATCAATGCAGGTGCGCCCATCAGCCAAGTCAGCGCGGCGATGGTGAAATAGACGGAGCGCATGCCTCGGTTAAAGGAGCGTGCTGCGTGGTTTGATATTTCGGCGGCTTTGGCAGCGGTGGGGTAGGCGGTTTCGTCGGTTGCATCGTTGGGCGTAGAGGCCATGACGATGGCGCAATAGCCAAACAGGCGCACGGACCAGACGAATTTAAGGAACCCGTTGGCGAGGAATACCATGAGGAGGAGGATTTTGACCTCCCAGACTATTTTCGGGGCGACGGGGGTATTGGCAAGGTCGCTGGCGAACATAGTGAGTTGGTCTGCGCCGCCCAACAACGCGACGCAGCCGCCGATGGCGATCATGCAAGAGGAGGCGAAAAACGTTGCCCCTTGGCGCATGATGGCGAGGACGGAACTGTCGAAAATGCGTGGTTGGCGGGTGACCATTTGGACCATCCAGCGTTCGCGGTAGGATTCCATCAGCATGTGTGTTGAAGGTTTTGCGGCGTTCTTACGCTCGATAAGTGCGGTACTGCCAAGCCAAGCGAGGACAAGTGCGGCGACGCCAAATGCGTCGAGCAGGGTGAAATGGGTGAGGATTTCGGGCAGTAGTGTGTTCATGGGGTTGGTTTAACGCAGGGTGTTGGGGCTGTCAGGCCATAAATTTGTTGTTATTTTGCTGATTGGTCATATTATCTTACCAAATCAGCGAAAATGAGGAATCATCATGGAAATGCCGACGCCAGATGCGCGGGTTCTGTTCCGCAAAGCCGAGATTGTCGCGCGTTTGCAAAGCGTGCTGCCGATGGATGCGGTGATCCATGAACCCCATGAAACCCGTGTGTATGAATGCGACGCGCTGACGGCTTATAAATGCCCGCCGTTGGCGGCTGTTTTGCCGAGCAGCACGGCCGAGGTTTCTGCGGTGTTGAAAGTGTGTCACGCGATGGGCGTGCCTGTTGTGCCGCGCGGATCGGGGACATCGCTGGCGGGAGGCGCATTGCCGACGGCGGATTGCGTGATTTTGGGCGTGGCGCGGTTAAATGGCGTGATCGAGACGAATTATGCGGATCGCTACATTCGGGTGCAATCTGGGCGCACAAATCTGAGCGTGACGGGCGCAGTGGAGGAGATGGATTTCTTTTATGCGCCTGACCCATCCAGCCAATTGGCCTGTGCAATTGCGGGCAATGTGGCGATGAATTCGGGTGGGGCGCATTGTTTGAAATACGGCGTGACGACGAATAACCTGCTTGGGGTGACGATGGTTTTGATGGATGGAACGGTCACAGAAATTGGCGGGGGGCATTTGGATGCTGGCGGGCTGGATTTGCTGGGGCTGATTTGTGGGTCCGAAGGACAGTTGGGTGTGGTGACGGAAGCGACGTTGCGGATTTTGCGCAAGCCAGAGGGCGCGCGACCTGCGCTGGTTGGGTTTGACAGCAACGAAGTGGCAGGGGCCTGTGTATCGGACATTATCAAAGCGGGTGTGTTGCCTGTGGCGATCGAATTTATGGACCAAAAGGTTTTGGAAGTGGTCGAGAAACACGCGAAGGCTGGGTATCCAGAATGCGAGGCTGTTTTGATTATCGAAGTGGAAGGATCAGAGGCCGAGATTGATATGCAGTTTGGATTGATCCGCCAGATTGCAGCCAAGCATAACCCTGTGGAATTTCGCGAAAGTGCATCTGAAGAAGAGAGTGCTGCGATTTGGTTGGGGCGTAAATCGGCGTTCGGGGCGATGGGACAGATCAATGATTACATGTGTTTGGATGGGACGATCCCTGTGTCCGAGCTGCCTTATGTTTTGAGGCGGATTAGGCAATTTTCAGAGGAATACGGGTTGAAAGTGGGCAATGTGTTTCATGCGGGCGACGGGAATATGCATCCGCTGATATTGTTTGATGCCAATAAGGACGGTGATCTAGAAAAATGCGAGGCGATGGGCGCGGAGATTTTGAAACTGTGTGTTGAGGTTGGTGGCTGTTTGACGGGCGAGCACGGTGTTGGTGTTGAAAAACGTGATCTGATGCATGCGCAGTTTGACGCGGTGGATATGGAAGCGCAGTTGCGGGTGAAAGATGTGTTTGATCCCTGCTGGTTGTTGAATCCATCCAAGGTATTTCCGCTCGGTGTAACGCGAGGACGGCGGATTGCGGCGGGATGAATTGGGGCTTTGCCCCCGCGTTGCACGCTCCCCCAGAATATTTAAGGCCAGAAGAAAATGATGAACCCTGTAACTGAAATTGAATTGAGTGAGATGGTTCGTGGGGCCGAGGGGGCTTTGCGGATTGTTGGTGGTGGGACGCGGTTTGTTGGAAGTTCACCAGGCGAGGTTTTGTCGACGGCAGGGTTGGCGGGGATATCGTTGTATGAGCCCGGCGCGTTGACGATTGTTGCGGGGGCGGGGACGCCGTTGCGCGAGATTGAGGCGGCACTGGCAGCGGACAATCAGCGATTGCCGTTTGAGCCGATGTTGCACAGCGCGATTTTGGCAACGGACGGCGAGAGCACGATTGGCGGTGTTGTGGCGGCGAATGTTTCGGGACCGCGACGTATTCAGGCAGGGGCGTGTCGTGACAGTTTGATTGGGGTGCGGTTTGTCGATGGGCGCGGGGATATCATCAAAAATGGTGGGCGCGTGATGAAGAATGTCACGGGCTATGATTTGGTGAAGTTGATGGCAGGATCTTGGGGCACGCTGGGGGTTTTGAGCGAGGTTGCGTTTAAGGTGTTGCCGGGGATTGAGGCGACGTTGAGCGTTGAGGTTTCGGGCTTGGACGATGTGGGAGCGGTTGATGCGATGTCGGCGGCGCTCGGTTCACCGTTCGAGGTTTCGGGGGCGGCGCATGATCCTGACAGTGGAAAGACTATGTTGCGTTTGGAGGGGTTTGCCGAATCGGTGGCGTATCGGGGTGAGCGTTTAAGTGCGGTTTTGGGCAAGTTTGGCGATGTTGAGGTGAACGATGCGACCGATTGGGTTGCGGTGCGTGACGGCATTAAGTTTGCAGGCGGTGTGGGTGATTTGTGGCGGATATCGGTGAAGCCTTCGGATGGGCCAAGGGTTGGTGTGGCGCTGGATGGGGCAAAGTTGTTGTATGATTGGGGCGGCGGTTTGGTTTGGGCCGAGGTTGCAGCTGAGATGGATGTTCGTGGTGCGCTGAGCGGGATTACTGGGCATGCGACTTTGGTGCGCGGTGTTGGCTGCGGGTCGGTGTTTGAACCAAAGATTGGTGTTTTGGCGGAGATTTCGCACGGGTTGCGAGCGCAGTTTGATCCGTGTGGAATTTTGAATGCGGGGATGATGGGATGAGGACGGAATTCACACCAGAGCAGATGAGTGACCCTGCGATTGCGCGGAGTAATGAGATTTTGCGATCTTGTGTGCATTGCGGGTTTTGCACGGCGACCTGTCCGACATACCAAGTTCTTGGGGATGAGTTGGACAGCCCGCGTGGGCGGATTTACATGATCAAGGACATGCTGGAAACGGGGCGCCCCGCCGATGAAAAGACGGTGAAGCATGTGGATCGGTGCTTGAGCTGTTTGGCGTGCATGACGACCTGCCCATCAGGGGTGCATTACATGCATCTGGTGGACCACGCGCGTGAATATATTGAACAGACGTACAAGCGGCCTTTGATGGATCGGCTGTTGCGGTGGGTTTTGGCGAAGATTTTGCCGTATCCGAAGCGGTTTCGAGTGGCATTGTTAGGCGCCAAGATGGGGCGGCCGTTTGCACGGTTTATGCCTGATCCGAGGTTGAAGGCGATGCTGGCGATGGCGCCGAAGGTTATTCCGCCAGTGAGCCGCAATGATGATCCGCAGGTGTTTGGCGCGATTGGTGAGCGCAAGATGCGTGTGGCGTTGATGACGGGGTGTGCGCAAAAGGCGTTGAACACGGATATCAATGACGCGACCATTCGGCTGCTGACGCGGTTGGGCTGTGATGTGGTGATTGCGCAGGGGCAGGGGTGCTGTGGGGCGTTGACGCATCACATGGGCAAGACGGCGGAGAGCCACGGGTCGGCTGGCAAGAATATTCGGGCTTGGGCGCGTGAGATGGACGGTGCGGGGCTGGACGGCGTGGTGATAAATACGTCGGGTTGTGGGACGACGGTGAAGGATTATGGGCACATGTTTCGCGGCGACGCGCTGGCGGATGACGCGGCGCGGGTGGCAGCCATTGCGATGGATGTGTCCGAGGTGTTGATGAAGCTGGATATGCCTGAGGTTGGCGATCAGGGGTTGCGGGTGGCGTATCATGCGGCCTGTAGCTTGCAGCATGGCCAGCAGATTAAGACGCACCCCAAAACGCTGTTGAAGCGGGTTGGGTTTGAGGTGGCGGAGCCTGCGGATAGCCATCTGTGTTGTGGCTCGGCTGGGACGTATAATCTGATGCAGCCCGAGATTTCGGGGCAATTGAAGGAACGCAAGGTGAAGACGTTGGAAGCCGAGATGCCTGATGTGATATCGGCGGGAAATATAGGTTGTATGATGCAAATTGGGTCGGGGACAGAGGTGCCGATTGTGCATACGGTCGAACTGCTCGATTGGGCGACGGGTGGGCCGAAACCGGCGGCGATGGGATGATTTTGCGACCAGCAGAAGGTGGGGATGCGCCCCAAATGTGCGCGATCCTGAATGAGATTGTAGCGATTGGTGGCACGACTGCGCAGGAAGATGCCGTTTCGCTGGCGGTGTTTCATGCGCAATTGTTCGAGAACGAGAGTTTGGTGAGCTGTTTTGTGGCTGAACAGGAGGGCCTGGTTCTGGGCTATCAAAAATTGGGTCGTCGGGATGATTTGCCCAAAAATTGTGGGGATATTGCGACGTTTGCGCGAGCCAGCAAAAAGGTTAAGGGCGTTGGCCGTGCGTTGTTTGAAAAGACTGTCGAGGCGGCGCGGGATGCTGGGTTTACACAGATTAACGCGCAAATACGGGCGGATAATGTGCCTGGGATGGGGTATTACGCAGCGATTGGGGTTATGCCGTTCGATGCGCGCAAGGATGTGCTGTTGAAGGACGGAACACCTGTTGATCGGATGTTGAAAAGGTATTATTTAACCGCTTAGGGCATTTTCGTTTTATTGAATTGAAACCCAAATTCGAATACACCAGCGATTGCAAGTGCGGCCTCGGATTTGGGTTTCGATACATGAATATGTTTGATCGAAATACCCTTTAAATCTTGCGTCAGAAAAGTGGCGCAACTGTGCGAGCTGCCGCAACATTGCCCCAATAATTGGTTTTTCTCGCCCTTCTTTAGGCCAAGTCCTCTGTCATTTTCACCGTAACGATAAACAGGTGACAGTGATGATTTCGCGAATTTTAGCAGTGGTTTTGATGATGTGTGCTGGCAATGCGAGCGCACAGACGTTTGTAAAAGCAGATGGCGAAGAACCGACACGCAAGTTGATGAGCGCGGATGAAGCGCGTGATTGGCAGGCCGTTGGACGTGTGAATTTGCCAAATGGTGGATTTTGCACGGGAGCATTAATTGCACCAAACCTTGTTTTGACGGCGGCGCATTGTGTGCATGATCCATATTCGTCCGAGTTGTTGGACCTGACAAAAATTAGTTTTGCAGCTGGATGGCGACAGGGGCGTGCGTCTGCACACCGCAAAGCGCGCCGTGTCGTTGTGCACCAAGGCTATGCGCATAACGGGTGCGCGGAATTTGAAAATGTCGGGAATGATATTGCATTGGTTGAGTTGGATCATCCAATTCGCAACACATCTGTTGTTCCGTTTGATCGCTCAGCGCGTCCTGCAATCGGGGCTAAGGTGCAGGTGGTTTCATATGCACAAAATCGTGCGGAGATTCCTTCGATTGAAGAGCCATGCGAGATTTTGGGCAAAAGCATGGCCGTGTTCGTTCTATCGTGCAGCGCATCGTTTGGCGCGTCTGGCGCACTGATCTTTGTGATCGAAAACGGGCAACCAAAAATAGCGTCAGTAATTTTGGCCAAAGCAACGTGGAAAGATCAAGAAGTTGCATTGGGCACGTCGCTTGGAGCGCCATTAGAAGAGTTGATGGATCAGTTGATGCAAGGCAAAGGTCTGTTTAACGGCAACCAAGTTTCCAGCAAATCGTTGAGCGAACAACTGGGCCGAACACAGAGCTCTGCTTTTTTGAAAAATTGATCTTGAAACTCCGATAAAGCGATCCTAAATTAAGTGGTACCGGATGCCCATAATGGGGTCCGGTTGTTACCAAAGAGGTCTGTCCATTCTGGAAGGCCGTATCTGAATGTCGCTTCTTAAGGAGGATGTTTGCTCATGCGAACTTACGATTTTGCACCCCTATACCGTTCCACTGTTGGTTTTGACCGTCTGGCGTCCATGATGGACCGTGCCATGTCTGTTGATGTAAACACAAACGGATACCCCCCCTATAATATTGAAAAAACTGGCGAAAATGACTATCGAATTTCGGTTGCTGTTGCTGGATTTTCTGATGATGAATTGTCGATCGAAATGCGTGATGGCCAGTTGGTGATTTCCGCCAAGAAAGCCGAAGTAGAGGGTGAGGCCGCAGAAGACGTGACCTATCTTCACCGTGGAATTGCGGCCCGCACATTCGAGAAACGCTTTCATCTTGCCGATCATGTTCGTGCCAAAGTGGCAAAGACCGAAAACGGTATTTTGCACGTCGAATTGATCCGCGAAGTCCCCGAAGCGTTGAAACCACGCCGCATTGAAATTGCGGATGGCTCCAAAACGATCGAGGCGAAAGTTGCTAAGAAAGTGACGAAAGCGTAACGGGATTTGTTCGCTTTTATCTAAATCATTAAATGTGATTTGGGTGACATATGTCATTGTAAAGTAAAGTGTTTCGCGTCAAACTATTCTTGAGATTTTCGCGGAGCGCCAATGATTTGGTGCTTTCGACCTCCCCTTAAAAGAAGGCACCAAGTTCCAGCCACTATACCCTACTGGCTGGCCGAGCCGCCGCTGCGTCTGAGTTCCCCTACCCGTGCGCGCGGTCTGTACTACAGAACCCCCGACGCGTTAAGCGGCGGGGGTTGGCGTTTTTGGGTTAGGTTTTAAGGTGAAAAAAAGCTGGGCTATTTGCGGAGTTTTGCCAGTTTCATAAGGCCGATTGCTTCGGCGCGGTAACCAAATGGATCTGCGCCTTTGGTTTGTGTGGCGAGGGTTATCGCGTCTTCAAAGGTGTAGTCTTTGGTGTAGTTGGAGCCTTTGAGAAGTTGAGCAAACCCTGCGATTGCGGCGGCGAACCCTGCATCTGTTGGGGTTTCAGATGCGGTGATTGGTGTGGTGATCAACTGGCTTTCGCTTACACCCGGCGATTTGTAGCGCAGTTTGAAAAAGCCAAGTTTGGTTGCATCTAATGGTGCTGCCTCGGCGGTGTAGCGCAATGGATCGTTCAGGATCGCGGGGGAGCCGACGGGGGTTATTTCATAGAGCGCGGTGACTTGGTGGCCCGCACCGATTTCGCCTGCGTCTACTTTGTCGTTGTTGAAATCTTCGCGGTTTAGGGCACGAGTTTCGTATCCGATCAGACGGTATTCAGCGACGATGGACGGATTGAATTCCACTTGGATTTTCACGTCATTCGCGATGGGGAACAGCGCACCTGCAAGTTGATCAACGAGGGTTTTCTGTGCCTCGGCCAATGTGTCGATGTAGGCGGCGGTTCCGTTGCCGTTTTGGGCCAAGGTTTGCATCATATCATCGCGGTAATTGCCTCGCCCAAAGCCGAGAACGGACAGGTAAGTGCCGCTGTTGCGGTTTGCGGTGATGAAGGATTTCATGTCATCTGGATTGTTGATGCCGACGTTGAAATCACCGTCTGTGGCCAGCAACACACGAGAGATTTCGCCTTCGCTGCGCATTTGATCCGCGAGGGCATAGGCTGCGCGTAATCCAGCGCCGCCCGCCGTTGAGCCGCCCGCATTTAACGCGTCGAGCGCGTTTAGGATGGTTGCCGTTTCAGAGGCATTTGTAGGTTTCAAAACCGTGCCTGCACTGCCCGCGTAGGTGACAATGGCGATTTGGTCTGTTGGGCGAAGTTCCGTTAACATCAGACTGAACGACTGTTTTAGCAGTGGAAGTTTGTTGGCGTTTTGCATGGAGCCTGACGTGTCGATCAGGAACACGAGGTTTAGGGCTGGACGGTTGTCCACGGCTGGTTTTTCGCCTTGGATGCCGATTTGAACGAGCTGCGTGTTGGGGTTCCACGGGGTTTGTGTGACGCTGATTTGGGTGGTGAATGGCGTGTCTGCATTTTTCGCTAGGGCGGCGTAATCGTAGGTGAAGTAGTTCACCATTTCCTCAATCCGCACGGCATCTGGGCGCAGCTGGCCGCCATTTAGAAGAGTTGAGCGAACGTAGGCGTAGGATGCAGTGTCGACGTCGATCGAGAAGGTCGAAACGGGGTCTTGAGCGGTGACTTTGACAGCGTTTTCGGGTGCGCCTGCGAATTGATCATCGTTGGGTTGGGGGGCAACGATTGCGTCGTCTTGGCGTGGAAGGTGTTCCACGACGCCAGAGGATTCCAGTTCGAGGCTTTGCGCCATTTCGCGTTTTTTACGAGCGGCGGGTTTTGCCAAAGGTTGACTGCGAAGTTCACCGACAGGCGTTGCGTTTGCCACTTTTGATGCAGAACGAGGGGCTTCTTCTTCGGCCTGTTGGGGTATTCTGTTTGCCGCGATAGCGTCTTCTTCCCGTTCTGCCATTACAACGGGTTCAGGCGTTTTTTTGGCATCGGGTGAAGCGGTTAGTTCAGCATCGTGAAGCGTTGGCAGGCCATCTTGGATGGGTTGGTAGTTGGTGAAAATTGCGCCTGCCACAACAAGGCAAGAGGTGGCGTAAAGTGCGGGGCGGAGATTTGCGCGATTAAACATGGATGTGATCCCTTTCCAAATGGACCCCTTTTGCGGGGCTTCGGAAATAGGACGTGCGTCGGGGGCCGTTTCTTGGAGGCGAGCGAAATTTTCTGCTGCCATGCGCAGGGTTTCTGCTTTGGCATTTGCGTCAGGGGCAGGCGTTGCATCGCGTAATGCGGCTTGGAGTTTATCAAGTTCGTTCAACGGATTAGCTCCTCTGATTGGGCGAGCGCGCGAAGGTGTTTTTTGACCTCGGACATGCGCCAGCTGACGGTTCCGGGGCTGATATTTTGGGCATTTGCGGCGGCGTCGTGGGTTAACTCTTCGCCTAAAACGAGGGCCACGGTTTCGCGCAAATCATCGGGGAGGGTTTTCATGGCTTGGTTCAACCAGTCGAGTTGGGCGCGGTTTTCGGCATCGGCAGCGCGGGAGTTGGTTTCATAATCGCCCCAGTTTTCAGTGGCTTTGCGACGTGTCGATCGTTTGCGAAGCCGGTCGCGGGCTGCGTTGATTGCAACGCGGTAAAGCCATGTGGTGAATTTGGAATCGCTGCGGAAGTTTTTGATTTTGCCAGCGAGCGAGAGACAAAGGTCTTGGGCCATATCTTGGGCCTCGGCCTGTGATCCGAGAATGCGATATCCGATACGGTGGATCAGATCATAGTGGCGCGACACAAGTGCAGAAAAGGCTGCGGCATCGCCAGCCTGCGCAAGTGTTACCAGATTCTCGTCGCTCGTTTCCATTCGCATAATGTGGTTAGACGCGCGCGGTTGGTCAATCCTTGGTGGGAAGGGATTTTTTTGTTGGGCAAACTATTTAGGCGCAACATTGGTAGGCGCCGATCGGATGGCGATGCGTTCAACGTGCCCAGCTGTGTCAGAAGTGGTCGTTTAAGAAATCTGCGATTTCGGTTAGTGACGCATCTGCTTCGGGGATGTCGGGATAGAATTCAAAGACGTGCCACATGCCTTCCCAGATACGCAGATCGACGGGGGCTTTGGCTTGTCGCCTGACACGGGCGAATCGGCGCAGCCAGACAGTAGCATGTCGCGCGTTCCTGTGGTGATTAAAGTTGGCGGGAAGGTTGCGTCGAAGTGACCATATATTGGTGAAATTTCTGGGTTTCGTAAATTTTGTGTCCCAAGATAGGCGGCGCGCAGATCGTCGGTGACGGCGGCTGGCAAGAAGGGATCACGATCTGCGCTTTGGCTGTCGCCGATGTATTCGAGATCGGCGGCCGGGGACAGGACCGCCAGCGCATTTGGATTTGGAGGTCGCGTGTTCGGAAGCGGTGGGTGAGCGCGTGGGCGAGGTTGCCACCCGCGCTTTCGCCTGACAGGAGAGTTTTGGGATTGGTGGCGAGCAGATGTTTAGCGACGGTGGTGATGTTGTCGAGCGCTGCTGGGTAAGGATGTTTGGGGGCCAATCGGTAGTGCGGCACGATGATCGTCGCGCGGGTTTTGATGGCGAGGGCCGCAATGATGGGGAGGTCCTCAAATGGGCTGCCTTGGATGAAACCGCTGCCGAAACAGAACAGTATTTAGCTGGTCGGATCGGGGTCTGGCGGTGTGACCCGCATGTAAGCGATGCCTGCGACGGTGATCTCGGTGGTTGTAACAGGGTATTTGAGGAGTGCGCGTTCGACGGCTGGGCGGTACGCGGCGAGGGTCGTTGCGCTTGTGTCTTGGAGTGATTGAGGAGGTTTGGGGCGTGCTAATTCTTGCTGTTCCTTGGCTAAAAGGGCAGCGGCTTGGGGGCTGATGCTGGCGAGTGGGTGCGTTGGCATTTGCTTTGTAAGTTAGGGGCCCCGGCGAGTGGCCGGGGCGGTTTTTGTTTGGCGTGCTCTCAGACTTTGTTTCGCAAAATCTTGGCGACGCGGCATCTAAGCCTTTGGCTTAGATGCTAGTACAAATATATTTCATTTCTAGGTAATCCTCGGTGCCATGCGATGATCCTTCGCGCCCGATACCTGATTGTTTGATGCCGCCAAACGGGGCGACTTCGGTGGAGATCAGGCCTGTGTTCACGCCGACCATGCCGTATTCCAGGGCTTCTTGGACACGGTGAACGCGCGACAAGTCGTTGGAGTAGAAATAGGATGCGAGGCCGAAGATTGTGTCGTTGGCGGCTGCGACGACTTCTTCTTCAGTGTCAAAAATGAACAGCGGCGCGACGGGGCCGAATGTTTCGTCGTTTGTGACCATCATGTCGGATGTGACGCCCGTTAGGATTGTTGGTTCAAAGAACGTGCCGCCAAGTTTGTGACGGTTGCCGCCCGCCATGATTTTCGCCCCTTTGGCGATGGCGTCGGCGATGTGTTCTTCTACTTTTTTAACAGCATCCATTGAAATCAGCGGGCCAACAGTGATGCCATCATCAAGGCCGTCACCGATGGACATTGCGGATACCGCTGCGGCCAGTTTTTTGGCGAAAGCATCGTAGACGCCCGCTTGAACGTAGATGCGGTTGGCGCAGACACAAGTTTGGCCATTGTTGCGATATTTGGAGATCATCGCGCCCTCAACTGCTTTGTCCAGATCAGCATCATCAAACACGATGAAAGGAGCGTTGCCACCAAGTTCCATGCTTGTTTTCATAATTTGTCCAGCAGCCTGTTCCATCAAAATGCGGCCAACTTCGGTGGAGCCTGTGAAGGTGAGTTTGCGCACGATTGAGTTATCGCAAAATTCCTTGCCGATGAGGGAGGCGCGGGAGTTCGTGACGACGGAAAATACACCAGCGGGGACGCCTGCGCGTTCAGCAAGCAGCGCCATTGCGAGGGCGGACAGCGGGGTTTCTTTGGCGGGGCGGGCCACGAAAGTACAGCCAACTGCGAGTGCAGGCGCAACTTTGCGGGCGATCATTGCGTTGGGGAAATTCCACGGTGTGATAGAGGCCACAACGCCGACGGGTTGTTTAAGGACGGTGATGCGTTTGTCGGGTAGGTGACCCGGAATTGTTTCGCCGTAGATGCGTTTTGCCTCTTCTGCGAACCATTCGATGAAGGATGCGCCGTAAACGATTTCGCCGCGCGCTTCGGCAAAAGGTTTGCCCATTTCAGCTGTGAGGATCATGCCGAGATCATCGGCGTTTGCGATCATAAGGTCGTGCCATTTGCGCAGAACGGCAGCGCGGTCTTTGCCTGTGCGCGCGGCCCATGCTTTTTGCGAAGATTCGGCGGCGTCAATGGCGTGTTTGACCTCGGCCACACCAAGATCGGGTAGGGAGGTGATAACGTCGCCCCGTGCTGGGTTTTTCACATCAAAGGTTTCGCCGCTGTCCGCGTCGATCCATTCGCCCGCGACAAATGCTTTGTCACACAAAAGGGTCGGATCAGTGAGAAGGTTCTTGAGATCGGTTGTCGTCAGCATGGCAAGCTCCGTGAAGTTTTGATGAGTTTGAGGCAGTCCTGACAAAAATTGGACGCAAGGGCAAGGGTGGGCGTGGATTAGCGTGTTCGCAAAGCAAGTCATTGCAAGAAAATCGGGCGAAAAACCTTGATTTGGTGCTGAACACACGTAAAATCTGTGCTAACTGTGCCTATTTAGCGGGTAACAAACAGTTATTTTGAAAGTGAACATACATGGCGAATTTTGACGCGCAAATTAAAGAATCTCAGGCTCAGGTGCAGGCGGCGCAGTCCAAAATCGCTGAATTGACCAGTAAAATCGAAACGGCGCGCGATAAGATCGGCACGGCCGATATCTCCATTGATATTGAGAATGCGTCCTTATGGCATGGACACATGCTACAATGATTGCAGTTTATAGTTAAAACTACAGGATGCCATCAATTACAAAAAAGGAGTCCCAATGCCCAAAGGATACATACTAAGCGCTCACAGGAGTGAAGCAAATGCAGCTAAAAAAGCGGCATATAACCTTTTGGCGAGAGATGCTCTGGAACTGGCTGGCGGACAGGTGATCGTCATGGCGAAGCCAGGCTCAAACCTATCAGTTCGTGAAAATGGTATAGAACAAAGCACTGTTATAATTGAGTTCCAGTCATACGAATTAGCCTTAGCTGCCTACGAAAGCCCACAGTATCAGGAAGCACTCGCTGCTTTAGACGGAGGCGCAAACAGGGACATAAGAATATTCGAGGGTTTATAGTGTTGTTAGACAAACTCAGCCGTTTTTACGCCTTTATTGTATCAGTACTTACAAATGGGTGGGGTCAAAAATGCTTTTTATCAAATAAGGTCAATTTCGCTTACCAAATATACCATCCCAGACCGCATTATCCGTTAAAGTTGAGCTTTGATTTTGCGTAACATTCAACGCTCTTTCCATAAAATAAACTGTTTCAGCTAATTCGTCAGGGATATCTTGCGGCAACGGAATTTCTTCAAAACCAACCTTTTCATAAAGGTCACGAGCATGTGTCAAGAACCGCGCCGAACTGAATTGTGTTCGCTCATAGCCATCATTTTTCATATATCGAAA
>JASJIO010000067.1:0-6368 GCA_037625035.1 Amylibacter sp. | reverse complement strand
GTTGAGCGAGCTTTGTGGTGCGCAGTTTGAATTTATCACAATGCCGCTGGACAAGCTGCATAACGAAATATTCGAGAACCAAAAGCGGGCGAAGTCCCACTATGACATCGTTTCTGTCGATCTACCGTGGATTGGCCAGCTTGCGGAATGCGCAGCCATCATGCCGCTGAATGATCTTCTAAAGGCAAATGATTATCGCGGTTCAGATTTTCATGCGACAATCTGGCAGGCAGCGCAGTACCGCAAACAACAATGTGGTATTCCGATTCAACCCACGGTCGAAATGTTGTTTTGCCGCGAGGATTTGCTCGACGAAGTGGGACTAGGCCTTCCACAAACAACGGATGCACTTTTACATGCAGCCCAAGCATTGCATGGAGCACGCCGCGGTCAATCAGGTATCGTGATGAACTATGGCCGCGGCACGCCAGTGGCGCATACTTTCATGCAGACCATGGCGGATTTTGGATCGCCAGTGATTGACCTGTCGCCCAGTGTCGATGGCTTCAACACCGATACAATTCACGCTGAGAACTACCGTCCATTGATTAACTCTGAGGCGGGGCGCGAAACGGCGCAGTTCTTGCTAGATCTGCTGCCTTTTTCCCATCCCGACAGTCTGCGATGTGATTGGGACAAGCGCATTGGAATTTTTTCGCGTGGCGAGGCAGCAATGACTTATGGTTGGTCAATTCGTGCAGCGCAGTTCGAACAGGATGATAGCTCTGTTGCCCAGGGCAAAGTAATTTATGCACCGCACCCATCAAACGGCGGGTTGGCCCGAGTATCTCCTGTTGGCGGTTTTGTTCTTGCGCTGCCCGCAGCACTGGGGGCCGATCGCGTCGCCGCTGCATGGAAAGCGATGGAGTATCTGACTAGGCCGGAACTGATGAAGCTTTACGTGCAGAATGGAAGCCTGACGAGCCCACGTTTCTCGACAAGTGCAGACCCAGAAGTGCAAGCCATTTCAGGAATGATCCGTGATATTGACCAGATGGAACAGAATGGCACATTGAAGGTGTGGCCACGCCCGCCAATACCAGAATTTTCCGACATCATTTCTATTCTGGGCGACGAAATATACTTTCTGTTGCAGCAGCAGGTGTCCATCGATGAAGCACTTGGTTCAGCCCAACATCGGATTGAAATGCTGTTTAAAATGGGAACCTCTAAAAAAGCCCGGTAGGTTTTTTACTCAAAAAAATACCGCGCCACGAATTAACTCGGCGCGGCCCAATTATTTAAGTCTTACCAAGTAGGACGTTCAAAGTCATCCACGTTGGCGGACGTGATTTGCGCACGCTCAATCTCCTGCAAAGCAGGAATTTCGATACCGTTGGCCACTTTTACAGCAGTTTGGATCGCCAAAATCGCGTCATCGATCGGGGATTGCTTACCAGAACCAGAAATCCAGCCCTCTTTCATAGCATCCCAACCTTCGCCAAACTGGTTACAGCTAACGATTTTGACGTCGCCTGCAGCATAGCCCGCGCCTTGCAACGCGCTGACAACACCAAGCGCCATGCCGTCATCAAAGGCATAAACGCCGTCAATGTCTTCGCCGTATTTGGTCAAGAACGTTTCAGTGACGGTTTGTGCCTTTTCGCGGTTCCATTCAGCTGTTTGGCTGTCCAGAACGTTGATGTTTGGATATTCATCGGCGATCCGGTCGAGGAAGCAATTGCCCCGCAAGATCGAAACAGAATATCCAGGAGTGCCTTCCACGACAACAATATCGCCCTCTCCGTTAAGAGCGGCACCCAGCATGTCAGCTGCCTGCGCTGCCAACGCACAATCGTCAGGGCCGGTGTGGCCCTGAATGTAACGACGTCCTGTTTCACCGATAGGTGAATTTGATGTAATGATCGGAATACCAGCGCGTGAGGCATCACGGATGGCAGGGATCAACGCGTTTTGCGATGTCGGCCAGACGACTATGGCGTCCATATTTTGCGATGCCATGTCCTGAATTTGGTCGAACTGAGTTGCAGGATCGCCCTGAGGGTCCATCACAGTTGCATCAATGCCCAGTTCAGCAGCGTAAGAAACCGCCGTTTCAGCGTATTTGGCCTGATATGAATTTGAACCGGGATATAGAACGGTCACACCGATCCGCGTTTCTGATAGTGGCTTTTGCAACTCTCCACCCAGCCAATTGGGTGCATCTTCGGCCACCGCTGGCACGGCGAGCATCGTGACCATAGCCCCGACAGCCAGTTTGGTAATATTCATTATGTGTTCCTCCACTGTTACGTCAATTTCTACACAAAACAAATGCTGACGCGGTCATTCGTTTGCTCGATATCATTCTCAGATCATTCCCGACGCAAACAACACGCAATATATCCAAAGCTGATATTTGACATGTGTGCTGAAAAATTTTCCGGAAATCCATTTTGGATTTCATTACAGTGTGACAAGTTTTCACAACTTACTACGGTTACCTGAAACGGGGAGGCATGTGCGCATGAAGTCGACAAACCTGATTTCAGGACTGAAGAAAAGTGGCCTTCTAGTGGCTTTTGCAGTGTTTCTTGGCGCGGTATCGTTAACCTCGGATGCTTTCCTGAGCGTTGGAAATATTCTGGATGTGTTGCGGCAGGTATCAATCACCGGCATGATCGCGATTGGAACAACCTTCGTAGTGATTACAGGACGGCTTGATCTGTCCGTTGGATCGATGTTGACGCTATTAACCGTCTTGCTTGTTGATCAGCACAACCAAGTTGGACCACTCCTTGCAATTGTTTTGACACTTGCTGCTGCCATTGCTCTTGGCGCATTCAACGGTCTGCTTGTGGGTTATCTAAAGTTGAACGCACTGATTGTGACATTGGCGATGCTGTCGTTTTTGCAAGGTCTTACGTTGCTTTATTCCGGTGGTAGCAACGTCAACATCCCGAACGCGCAGACGACTTGGTTTCGCTTCTTTGGCCGCTCAGACATGTTCGGAATCCCTGTCCCCGTGCTGCTATTCTTGGGCGTAGGTGCGATTGCTGCATTCGTGCTGACGCGGACCGTTTTCGGACGGCAGGTTTATGCTGTCGGCGGTAATGAAACGGCGTCAAACTTCTCTGGCGTTTCAAGTGCACGCACGGTGTTCTGGGCATACATTCTATCGGCCCTGGCAACAGGGTTCGCGGCGATTATCCTAGGCAGCCGCGTTATGGGCGCACAAAACACCATAGGGCAAGGGTACGAGTTGACGGTTTTGGCAGGCATTATTCTGGGCGGCACATCCATGTTAGGCGGTAGCGGCAGTGTATGGCGCACAGTGCTTGGCATCGCAATGCTTGGGTTCATCCAAAACGGGCTGCTCTTGATGGGCTTCCCCTACTACGTGCAATGGCTGGTCACATGGGTCGTCATCATTATCGCGGTCTGGATTGATCTGGCCGGAAAACGCGGAAGGGTCTTGGCATGACAATGAACACAGGCGCGCAATCACGTCACACCAACGGCGCGGTCACATGGCTGTTTCGCAACCATATCTGGCTGTTTCTCAGCCTTGCGATTGCAATCTTTTCGCTGGCGTCGCCGTATTTTCTGACGGTCAACAATATCTCAAACGTCCTGACACAGGGGGCTTTCATCGGTATCTTGGCCGTTGGCATGACACTTGTCATGATTGATGGCGAAATCGATCTGTCA
This sequence comes from Amylibacter sp., assembly GCA_037625035.1. Lineage (GTDB taxonomy): Bacteria > Pseudomonadota > Alphaproteobacteria > Rhodobacterales > Rhodobacteraceae > Amylibacter. The sequence continues at coordinate 2,717 of JASJIO010000067.1, read as the reverse complement.
GTTGGGGCAATTCTGGCGCTATCAACTGCTTTGGCGATCGGGTTGCAAGAACAGATCGGGGTGTGGCCTGCGGTGCTTGTCGGTCTTTTGTCAGGTGCAGCTTTGGGGTTTTTGAATGGTGTAATCACCGCCTTTTCTGGCATGCACTCCTTTATTGTCACATTGGGTGCGTTGATTGGTATCCGCGGCCTTGTCTTTATCTATACTGGCGAAGACGCCCTGATGGTGCAGGACTTCAGCTACACAGAATACGCCGAGATCTATCTCGGTCCGGTGTCTGTCACCGCTTTGACATTTTTTGGTCTCGCCCTGTTTTTTCAATGGGTACTTACCAGCACGCGACACGGGCGTGAAACCTTTGCAATAGGCGACAATATTGAGGCGGCACATGACGCAGGCATCAACATCAAACGCCACAAGATCATCAATTTCACAATCTGCGGTACGATGGCTGCTGTCGCCGGGATATTGCTGTCTATGCGGCTTGGCACCGCTGAACCGAACGCCGGTAAGATTTGGGAACTTTGGACCATCATTGCTGTGGTTCTGGGGGGCACGCGCCTCACGGGTGGCTTTGGATCAATGTGGAAAACAATCGGCGGCGTCATGACACTGGCAGTGCTTCGAAATGGTCTGCGGCTGCTCAACACTCCAAACTATGTCGAACTGATGGTCATGGGGGCGGTGCTGATATTAGCGCTCTTACTGGATCGCGTATTGTCCAGCCAAACGGAGGCAAGGTGATGTCCAACCAAACCCCAATCCTAACCGTCAATGAAGTGACCAAAACATTTCCTGGTGTGGTTGCCTTAGACAAGGTCAGCTTTGATATCCGCCCTGGTGAAGTGCATGCACTGGTTGGTGAAAACGGTGCAGGAAAATCAACATTGATGAAGGTTCTGGCCGGACTCTATAAGGCTGACGCAGGAGAGATCATTCATCAAGGTAAACCAGTTGATATCGCCTCGCCGTTGGACGCGCGGCATCAAGGTATCCTTTTGATCCATCAGGAGCTATCACTCTCGCCTGAACTATCGGTGGCAGAAAACATCTTTCTGGGGGCGTGGCCCACCAACCGATTTGGGGTCTTACGCAAATCCAAGCTGAACAAGGATGCACAATCGGCGCTTACTGCCCTAGGTTCGGATTTTGGCCCAAGCGTTCGACTGGGGACACTGTCGATTGCGAAACAGCAAATGGTAGAGATTGCTCGCGCCAATGCCTTTGAGGCCAATGTCGTCATTTTTGACGAGCCAACTGCATCACTGACGGATACGGAAAAAGACTTGTTATTTGCGACTATACGAAACCTGCGGGATCGCGGCGTTGGGATCGTCTATATTTCACACAAAATGGACGAAATATTCGATCTGACTGACCGCATTACGGTGCTACGGGACGGACAAGTGCAAGGCACGGTAAAAACTGAAGAATCTGATGTTGGTCAGATCACCCAGATGATGATTGGTCGCGAACTTGATACATTTTTCCATCGTGCCAAATCAACGCTTGGGTCAGAGGTCTTGCGTGTCGAAGGCTTGACGAACACCCAGCATTTCCGCGATGTTTCCTTTTCGGTGCGTCAAGGCGAGGTGCTGGGGCTTTATGGGTTGGTTGGCGCGGGGCGATCTGAATTGGTCGAAACCATCTTTGGCGTGCGGACAATGGAGGCAGGCGAAATCTATTGGCAAGGCCAACCCACCGGCCGGTTGACGCCACGCAAAGCCACGGACCTTGGTATGGCACTTGTGCCGGAAAGCCGGAAAGAGCAGGGCCTTGTCCTTGGGCAAGGGGGGCGCGCGAATATTTCCTTACCGCATCCAAGCATGTTCTCCCGCGCTACGGTGATGAATGTTGCTTCGGAAATGCGCGTTTTTGACACCTACAAAAAACAGTTGGATATTAAAACTACAGGACCGGAGCAGGCGCTGTCAGATCTGTCTGGTGGCAATCAACAAAAGTTTGTGCTTGCAAAATGGCTCTGTGCGGATCCCAAACTGATAATTCTCGATGAACCAACCCGCGGCATTGATATCGGATCGAAGTCGGCAATTCACGAACTGATCGCGGGCCTTGCCGAAAACGGATTGGCGGTGATCGTGATTTCGTCTGAAATGCCCGAAGTTTTGGGTGTCAGCCACCGCATTCTGACCATGTCAGAGGGGCGTATGGTTGGGCAATTCTCGGGTGTTGAGATGACTGAAAAGAATTTGATCGAAGCTGTGTCACATCGCGCTGATGACGTGCTCACCCCTGTTTAACTATCTGACTTTTGAAAGCAGGTTTGATTTTCACTCAAACGGCAGCTATTCGCGACCTGCGGACATCTGCGGAGGGCGCAGCATCAGTCAAAGTGGGCTCCAAGCAGACATTGCCACCCAACAAAAAAGGGCCACCAGATGGCGGCCCTTTTTTAGATTTCTAGCGTTTTATTACTTGTCGAAACGCTTAGTTTTTTCAGCTTCGGACCGCTGTCCGATCACCAGAACTGCCACACAGATCACAACTGCGATGAATGTGAACCATCCAGGTGCGGATGTGTTGGCCAGCATATACATGGGGCCATCAACGACATCCCAAGAGGCTTCTTCATATGGAAACATGATGTTTTTCCTTTCCTATTAAGATGATGTTATTCAGCAGGCGTAATGGGTGCTCTGTTGCCCCATTCAGGATAGCCGTGTGCTGGTACTTTTACGAGGTCCATACCGGCAATC
>JASJIO010000066.1:0-8576 GCA_037625035.1 Amylibacter sp. | reverse complement strand
ATGTCCAACGTGGTTGGCGGGTTCTTTCATTGCTATGCGGGATCGGGTTCTTTTACGCGCTCTGGCGTGAATGCAACAGCAGGCGCAGTGACGCCGATGTCTGGCATTTTCGCCAGCCTTATCTTGTTGTTAATACTGTATTTTGTCGCGCCTTGGGTGGCCTATATTCCTAAGCCAGCGATGGCGGGATTGATCCTGTTTGTGGCTTGGCGGTTGATTGATTTTGGTGAGCTGAAACACATCATTACCAGCAGCCGACCAGAGACTGTGATCCTTGGCCTGACCTTGGCAGCGGGGCTGTTTATCGAGCTGGATTTTGCGATTTACGTCGGTGTTATCGCGTCGTTGTGTGTGTTCATTTACGAAAGCTCGCACCCTGAATTGCCTGTAACGGCACCAATGTTGCAGCCTGACGGAACGCGGAAATTCCGCAATGTGGAGCGGTCAAACCTGACCGAATGTCCGCAGCTTTTGACGTTTCGTTTGGATGGGCCGCTGTATTTTGGCAGCGTTGAAAATGTGGCGAAAGATTACAAAAAGATATGTTCGCGCAACCCACGCCAGAAGCATAAGCTGTTGTATATGAAGGGAATTGGCAAGATTGATTTGGCTGGTGCGGATTTTCTGATCAATGCCGCGCGCGAAGCAAAAGCCGATGGGGGGTCGTTCCGTATCGTGGCGCTGTTCCCGCCGTTGATTGCCAGTTTACACCGCTTTCATGTGATCGACGAGATCGGCGAAGACCACCTGTTTCCAAGCAAATCTGAAGCGGTTGAGGCCGCGATGAGCGATCTGGATCGGGGCATTTGCGAGGGCTGTTTGCGCGACGTGTTTTGGGAGTGCGATAACGTCATGCGGGCCGACGACAAGACCTGAAAAAGCGTTGCGTCTGGGTGTGTGTCAAGCGTGCGCCGCGTTAGGAATTAGACTGTTTAGGGCATGGAAAAATGTCTGCAAAGCGTATGCAAACGGTATGCAAAGCGTATGGCATGTGTATGGTACCCGTAAGTGTTAACGCGGTGTTGCGTTGGGCGATCAGGCGGGCGCATCGGGGGCCCATTTTCTGCGTAACACGTAGGGCGACACCCCATAGCGACGACGAAAGCGCAACGAAAGTTGGGTTGGATTCGTAAAGCCAGTGGCCATCGAAATTTCGGTAATCGACAGGTTGGTTTCACTGAGCAACGCATAGGCGCGTGACACGCGTTTGTGGATGTAAACCTCGTTCGGGGTTTCGCTGAGGTAGCGTTTGAACAGGCGTTCCAGTTGGCGGCTCGACAGGGCGACGTGTTGCGCAAGATCGGTGATCGAAAGCGGATCCTCAAAGTTGGCATCCATCAATTCCAACGCTTTGATTAGGCGCGGATTGCGGGTGCCAAGGGCGACGGATTGCGCGGATTGTTGGTTGGTGCCTTTGTTCGGGCTGCGCATGTGCAAACACATGTCGGCGACCATGATCGCGAGGTGTTGGGAATGATCCTGTTCAATCTGATCGAGCATCATGTCGGTTGCCGATCCACCCCCGCCGCAGGTCATCAGATCGCGGTCCATTTCATACAAGTTTTGGCTGGGCGTTAGATCGGGGTGGATTTCCTGAAACCCGGGCTGGTTTTCCCAGTGCAGCGTAAAGGCGCGGTCGCGGATCGTGCCTGCGGCGGCGAGTGTGAATGCGCCCGTGCAAATGCCCCCAACCGTGATGCCGTGCGCCATTTGGCGGTGAACCCAACTGGTGACTTTGGGGTTGAGCGTGGTGGCAGGTTCGATGCCGCTGCACACAAACGCGCGGTCGGTTTTCGAAATATCAATCAGGGCGCTGTCTGGGGTGATGAGGACGTTGTTGGAACAGCGGATCGGTGCGCCCTCGGGCGACATGGTGAACCAACGATAAAGCGGTTTCCCCGTGATCTGATTGGCAACGCGCAAGGGCTCGATGGCAGAACTGAACGCAAGAAGTGTGAGTTTTGGGAGCAGCGCAAAATAGTAATCACGCGGCGGCGCGATGTATTCAATCGGAAAGCTTGCAGCGCCTTTGCTGACGAATGGGTCTGCCATTTGCGGTGCCTATGCCACCTTTTTGAGCCAGATCGAACCTGTGCCACGGTTAAAGGGGCGGGCATCGAATTGATCGAAGCGATCAAACATATCGCCTTTTTTGCGCAGTTTTTCGGATTGAACTTGCAGGAAGGCATCGTTGAAAAACTCAACTTTGAACATTTTGGAAAACGTCAAAAGCATATCCACAAGGTACACCTCGTTCCACGAGCGGATTTCATGCTGCGCCCATTGGCGACGGTATTCAAACGGATAGTGAATGTCGTGGATGTGGACGTGAACGCCCTTTGCGATTGCGGGCAAAATATGCAGATATTCGTAATGTACATCCGACCCCGTTTTAAGAACATGCGAGGTGTCGATGAACAGCAAATCACCCGCTTTTAACTGGCCGAAAAAGGCGGGATCAATGGATTGAACTGGGGCTTCGATCATTTCACAATTACCGGGCGGATTGAGGCCCTTGGCGCGGGTCAAATCAATGTCGATTGTGGTGAATTTTTGCAGTTTGGGTTTTTCCATCAGATCAAACGTGTCAAACATCGCGGCGGTCGAAAAGCCTGCGCCGATTTCAATGACACGGGTTGGATTGATGGTTTGGATCATGCCCGACAAGATCGAGGCGTCGAAATACGGCATTTGGTTGTTCTTGGCAAAATAGCGAAACCCTTCGGCGGGTTCGAACGGGAATTCGATCATCTTTTTGCCGATCGCTGCCCATTTTTTGGCATGCGCTGGATAATTCATCAGGTCATCCGTGTGCTTTATCTGTCGTTGATAATGCTCGGAATTAAAATACTGTTTGGTATCGCGCCGTTTACCAATTGGGGAATAGTAATGCCCGTCTGGATAGAATGGATCTTTGCCTGCCATGGTCTTTGCGCCCCTGTTTTTGGACACGGTACGCAATATGGGCGCATTAGCAAACAGAAGATTTGCTGCGCGGTGAAACCCTCAGAGCGCCTTGGCAACCACCCTTAGTTCGAACTTCTGGATCTTGCCTGTGCTTGTCTTTGGAAGTTCTTGGAAGACGACGGTTTTGGGGCATTTAAAGCCTGACAAATGCGCGCGGGTGTGGGCGATTATTTCTTCTGGGCTGGGTTGATCGACGCCGTCTTTCAGCTCGATGAACGCGCAAGGTGTTTCGCCCCATTTTTCGTCTGGTTTGGCGACCACAGCGCATAAGGAAACGGCGGGGTGGGACATGAGCGTGTTTTCAACTTCGACCGAGGAAATGTTTTCACCGCCCGAAATGATGATATCTTTCATGCGATCCGTGATCTGGATGTAGCCGTCGGGGTGGCGCACTGCGATGTCGCCTGAACGGAATGCGCCGCCTGCAAATGCCTCGGCTGTGGCCGTTTTGTTTTTGTAATAGCCCTTCATTACGGAATTGCCGCGAATGACGATTTCACCGATGGTTTTGCCGTCGCGCGGGACGGGTGTGTGGGTTTCTTGATCCACCACGTCGATGTCTTCCATCATGGGGTATTGCACGCCGACGCGGGCCATTTTGGCGTAGCGTTCTTCGGCTGGCAATTGCGCCCAATCGTCTGGTTCCACGGCTTCGGTGACGTGGCCGTAGGTTTCAGTTAGGCCGTAAACCTGCATGATTTTAAAGCCGAGTGCTTCTGCGCCTTTGATCGTGGCGGGGGATGGTGGTGCGCCTGCAGTTAGGACGTTGATGTTGTGGGTGAACGATTTCTTTTCGTCCGCTTTGGCGTTGATTAGCGTGTTCAGGACGATGGGTGCGCCGCCGAAATGGGTGATTTTTTCGTCATCAATCGCGTCGAAGATGGCGGCGGCGGTGATGTCGCGACAACAGGTGATTTGGCCCCCTAAACTGGGCATCATCCACGTGTGGTTCCAGCCGTTGCAATGGAACAGCGGCACGATGGTGAGGTATTTCGGATATAGGCCGATTTGCCAGCTGAGTGCGGTGCCCATTGTCATGAGATATGCGCCGCGATGGTGGCAAACGACCCCTTTGGGGCGGCCTGTAGTGCCCGAGGTGTAGTTGAGCGAAATAGCGTCCCATTCATCGCTCGGCATGTGCCATGCGTGGTTTGGGTCGCCTTGCGCGATTAGGTCTTCGTATTCAAGGTGATCGCCTGTTGCAGGGTAGCCTGCGGCTTCGTCTGCGACCTCGATTATCATCGGCGGGGTGCCGTCCATGAGTTTGATCGCGTCCAGCGCAACGGGGAGGAACTGGGTGTCGATCAGGGCGATTTTGGATTCAGCGTGATCGAAAATATAAGCGATTGTGTCGGCGTCTAGACGGGTGTTGATGGTGTTAAGAACCGCGCCTGATGCTGGAACGCCGAAGTTTGCCTCGACGATGGCGGGGATGTTGGGGCAAATCGTGGAGACAACTTCGCCTGCATTGATGCCGTGTTTGATCAGCGCGGAGGCCAGTTGCGAGCAGCGGGCGTGGTATTGCGCATAGGTGTGGCGGTGCGCGCCGTAAACCAATGCATCGCGGTTTGGGAACACTTCACGGGCGCGGTTTAGGTGGGACAACGGTGTCAGCGCAACGTAGTTCGCCGCGCATTTGTCTAGGCCCGTTTCGTCTGCCATTTGTGCCATGTTATCGCCCCTCTTTAATCAGGTTTTATCTTTGCCTAGATTTGTGGGTGGCCGCAATAATTTTTAGCGCGTTCAGGCGATTATGCGGATTCCAAAACGCGCGTTGGAATTTAACTTGCACCAATATCGGTGTGAAATTCTGCGGTGGAGTTGGAACGGGGGAAGGGTTGATCGGGGATTGGAACGCCGAGGTGGGCGCAAAGCGGCCCCCAGCCATCGCCGATTTTATAGACGAGCAGACGGTCGGCGGGGACGGTTGCTTTGACCCGTTGAACGTTGGCGTTGTAGGTGGCGATGCCGTGGTCGCGTGTGAGGGGTTTGTTGGCGAAAACTTGTTGCAAGATCAGTTGGATTCCGGGGGGCTGGTTTGGTTTTTTACTGGCCTCGATTATCATGGGCAGGATGGTTTTCTCGAAGCTCGTCCACCAGCTTTCGGCGGTGCGCCATGTTAGCAAGACTTTGGTGTTGGGGAATTTGTCGATGAGTTCGGGCCAGAAATGGGTGGTTGGCCAATCGATGCAGGATTTGGACCCATTTAGCAGGGTATCCCAGTTGCACGGGCCGCCTGCGATGAAATCGCGCCAGTGGTTTTGGTGGGTTTCGTCCGCCAGCAAGCTGCGCATGTGGTGGCATGGGCCAAAGCCGAGGAGGTTGAGGGCTTCGCGCATGGAATCCGTGCCTGTGCGCCCGAACCCTGTGCCGATGACTTTTAGATCTGCGCTCATGGCTATTCCTTTTCAACGTATTTGAAATCAAACGGGCGGTCGGGTGCGCGGTGACGTGGCCCGCTGACGGGGATGGCAGGTGCGCGGTGAGGACCAAGGTTTCGGTTTCGCACAGGCTGTCGAGTAGGGTTTGGCGGGTTTTGGCGGCGAGTTCCATGTTGTCGTCGTAAACCATCGACCAATCGGGGTGGGTGAGTTGGATTGGGCTGTGCATTGCGTCACCGATCATTACGGCGTGGTGGCCGTTTGAATGAATGTGGACGCAAACATGGCCTGCGGTGTGCCCGGGCGTGGGGGCGAGGTGAACCGTGTCGTTTAGGGCGAAGTCAGTTTCGCCCAATTGGGCTTGGCCTGCTTCGATGATTGGGGCGACGTTTTGTTTGTAGGTGTTTGAACCTTTGGCCTCGGCGTTTGCGACCTCGATCCGTGAAAGGATGTATTTGGCGTTCGGGAAAGTGGGAACCCAATGCCCATCGAGCAGGCGCGTGTTCCAACCTGTGTAATCGGAATGAAAGTGGGTGCAAAAGACGAAATCGATGTCCTCAACTGTGAATCCAGCGGCGCGTAAGTTGCGCAGCCATGTGTCGCCGTCGCGGTTGTTCCAATCTGGGAAGTCGTCGGTTTTTCCGCATCTGACACAGGTGTCGATCAGGATTGTGTGGTCTGGCGTTTGCACGACGTAGGATTGGATCGGCAGGATAAGTTTGCCCGTTTCTGCACAGATGGCGTGGTTGTTCAGCCAGTGCATATCGGGTTCGAGCGCGTCTGGTTTGGCGTTTGGGAACACGTCTTGGGGGCGCAGGAACGGGCCTTCGATTTCGAGAATTCGGTGGATGGTGACGTCACCAAAGGTTTGTGGGCGCATGGGTGTTGCCTGACGTGAGCGGTTGTGGGTAGATGCCGTGAGTTTAGTTGGGAATTTCCAGATGACAACGGTGCAGACAAACACGCCGCAAGGGGCGGTGTTGATGGTGGGGTGTATGGCGATCATTGGGTTGGTCGACAATTACGTCAAAATCATCGCAGGAGAGGCGGGGCTGTGGCAGTTTCATTTTCTGCGCTCGTGCATGGTGTGTGGCGCGTTGATCCCGATGGCAATGGTGTTTGGCTGGCGGATTAAGCCGCGCAATTGGCGCGGTGTTGCAGTGCGATCTGTGTGCGGTGCGATTTCAATGGGGGTTTATTTCGGCGCGTTGGCGGTTCTGCCGATTGCGCAAGTGGGGGCGGGATTGTTTACAGCGCCGCTGTTTGTGCTGCTGTTTTCGGTTTTGTTTTTCGGCCAGCGGATCGGCATTTGGCGCATTGTGGCGGCTGTTGTGGGATTTGCGGGTGTGTTGATGGTGCTGCAACTCGATTTCAGTGCGTTGCAAGTGATCGCGGTGTTGCCGATGCTGGCAGGCGTGACTTGGGCGTTAACGGCGTTGAGCACAAGGTATTTATGCGTTGGTGAAGACACTTTGACGCTGCTGTTTTGGTTCTTTTTCGCGCTTGGGGTGTTGGGTGCAATTGGGCTGGGTCTTATGGCCGCTGGTTTGGGTGATGGCGTTAGTTTTGTTGGCATGGGTTGGGTTGCGCCAAGCGCGGTGTTTTGGGAATGGACCGTCATTCAGGCGGTGTTTTCGATGATCGCGGTGTCGATGCTGACGCGGGCCTATCAGGTGGGGGACACCAGTTACATTTCGATTTTTGAATATAGCTTTCTGATATTTGCGAGCTTTTGGGCGTTTATTTTATTTGGCGATAGTTTGGGTATGTTGGGCATGATCGGGATTGCGATGATTATTCTGTCGGGCGCTGTGATTGCGTTGCGCAGCGCGGAGGCCTAGGGTTTTGGCATGATTATTTCCCACGGCTGAAATTATATTTTCGTGCATATCCTCAAGACTGGGGGGACGTCGCTGGCGCTCGCGTTGGAAGGCAAGGCCAAGAAAGATGATGTGCTGGTGGGTGACACGCCCAAGGCGAAGAATAGGCGCAAGCGGTTGAAGGATGTGCAAACGTTGGGTCGGTTGTGGAAACATTCAAAGTTGGCGGATGTGTATGGGTTGGTTGATCAGGCGCAGATGGAGGAATATTTCGTCTTTACGTTGGTGCGTAATCCTTGGGATCGGATGGTGAGTTATTATCACTGGCTGAAGTATCAGAGGTTCGATCATCCCCATGTGACGCTGGCGAAAAGCGTGTAATTTTCACCGTTTCTGAATGATGGTCTGACCCAAGCGATGATGGCAAATGACGGTGCTGCGCGGTATTTGAGCGATCAAACAGGCGTAGATCGGTGTGATTTGTACATTCGGTTGGAGCATTTGGCGCAGGATGTGGAAATTCTGGAAGATGCAATTGGGGTTCGGGTGAGGTTGGTTCCACACGAAAATAAATCAGATTGCGGTGCGTATCAGGGGTATTATTCGGACGGGGATAGCGCGTTGGTTGCCAAGTTGTTTGCCGATGATATCGCGCGGTTTGGGTATGGGTTTTAGGTGATTATTCGACGTGTCGCAGGCAAAGAAAAAGCCGCACTAATAAGCGCGGCTTTTGGGATGATTTTCGCAGTTTAACTGACGTTTATTATCGCCGAGTTTGGCATAGATTTCTTTCATATCGGGTTCACCCAATGCTTCTTTGCGGCTGGGGTCTGTTGAGTCGTATTTGAACAGGTTAAAATCGCGTTTGTAGATTTTATAGACCATGTGCATGGACAGATCGTCGAAATAATCCTCGACTGGATGGAGCCGTTTTGGGCCGTGACCTTCGGATTCGTTAAAGTGGGGCATGTTGTCGATATCAACGTCGTGTTTGACCTCAACGTTTTTCAAAACGTCTTTCATACCCTCTTTGAAATTTTCGATTGTGATAATTTTGTCGTATTTACCACCGTTAATCACCAGCGCGGAGGCGTGGCCTGCCATTGCGGACCAGTAGATATCTGGGTCCATTGGACGGCGGTATTTGATGGTGTCGAAGGCAAATAAAAGGAAGAGGTGGAAGGATTGGATTTAGTCGAAATCGCCCTCAACTTCTACGCCATATTTGCGGATGATGTTTGGCACAAGGTTGCTGCGATAGCGTTTGCCGTTGCGCTGAATACCGCAGATTTTATCAAAAAATGACGACAGGATACGGGTGTAGGGGTTGCGTACGCAGGTAAACGTATAAGTGTCTTGGGCCTGTACACGTTCAGTGATCGGGCCTTGGGAATATTCCTGCGACCAC
>JASJIO010000065.1:0-10219 GCA_037625035.1 Amylibacter sp. | reverse complement strand
ATATTGAGGATGAAATGATGCTAATTGCACATGCTCTGTCAGTTCTGCTTTCTCCAACAGCTGCTGAAACCAATCCAGTAAGTCGAGGTAGTCACCGAACTTTTCTAGGCCTTGGGTAAACATAAGCAAGCTGGTGGCAATGTCATTTTCTTTAGCCCCGAGCAGCCGCTGTAATTCATCCACATAAAACTGCTTTAGCTGTGCATCGATGGTGGCATCGCAGATGGCATAATGCACTTGGTCTTTGGCTATGACGTTATGGGAAAATGGGCATAGATTTAATCCTACAACCATTTGTTCAAGCCATCGACGGGTTTTTTTAACCACGTCTTGATGAGCTTTTGAAAGTGTTTCAAGGTCAAACTTATTGATACAAAAAATCCTTTCTTGTTTGGCTAACTTCAAGCATATTTTGCCCACATATCTAATTTATTTGCAAAAGCCAAACCCATCGACTTGGCGCAGTTACAAGCGTCCATTGTGTCATACCATCCTTTGCCATTGGCAAGCGGCCCAAACCCGCCTTTCGCAACAACGCACAAATGCAGCCGTGGTGCCCTTCATACCCGACTTTCACTGCATTGCAGCGATATCCACTTAGACTACGGTGACCAGACAAGAATGCCGAACGACGGCTCAATTTACCGAATATGCTCCGATTTTTGATGTCCTTAGCCTATTGTTCACCAGCGCTTCTGCAAAAGTTATATCAGCTGAGACCCCATCAATGACAGGGAGACCAAATTCTTGGCTGAATTGTTCCATTAGGTCTGCCATTCCAGCGCAACCCAATACAATCACCTCGGCTTTGTCACAGTCAATTGCAGCGCGGATCTCCGCTCGAATTTTTGCAAGTGTAGCAGGATCTCCCTCTTCTAGTTTGAGAACTGGAATAACAGTGGCGCGAACGCGGACTCACTTTTGCATCAGCCCGTATCGCGTCAAGTTGTTTTCAAGCCCGGGTACAGAACGGGACAAAGTGGTTATGACGCTAAACTTGGTCGCGACCATGCTGGCTGCGTGATAGGCCGCTTCTCCAATCCCCAGAACGGGTACAGTAACCATTGTGCGGACTGCATCTAGTCCCATGTCATCAAAACAGGCGATGACTATTGCGTCAACGTCAGGATGCTGTGCGACCTCCTCTAGCAAGCCTGGCACACATGTGGCCACGTCAAGAAAAGCTTGGATACTGGCAGGTCCGTTTTGCGAATTGGTTGCAATGATTTCGGTTTCGGCGCGCGCAGCTGCGCGTGCAGCGATACCAATTTTTTGCGTCATTGATTCGGTGGTGTTTGGATTTACAACGAGTATTTTCATGTTTTCAAACCTCGCCTCCAAGATACGCAGCCTTAATCCTGTCGTCGTGAAGCAGTTCCTTGGAAACACCTTCGATGACTACATTGCCAGTTGCCATGGCATAGGCGCGATGCAAGATGCTGAGCGCCATGCGAGAGTTCTGCTCCACCAGTAGAACAGATACACCTTCGTCGCGGTTGATTGCCACGATTGAACGCGCAATATCTTGTACCAACTTGGGCGCAATTCCAAGGCTTGGTTCATCGAGCAATAACAGCTTGGGCTTGGCCATCAGCGCGCAACCAATCACCATCATCTGTTGCTCGCCGCCTGATAAGGTTCCAGCCGCTTGGCTGTAACGTTCTTTAAGGCGGGGAAATCGGGTTAGAATGCTGTCCAAAGTCAGTTGGATTTCTGCCTTGTCGCTACGGGTGAAGGCCCCCATCAACAGGTTGTCTTTAACAGACATAAACGGAAATACGCGTCGGCCCTCCGGGACCATGGCAATACCGCGTTTTACGATGTCAGATGGATCTGTACCATCCACACGCTGTCCTTGGAATGTGACAGAGCCTTTTGCAGGTTTGGCAAGTCCGGTGATTGCTCGCAAGATCGAGGATTTACCTGCTCCATTGGCTCCGATCAATGCAACTGTTTCGCCTTGGTTGACCGTTAGCGACACACCTTTTAGGGCGTAAACGTGATCGTAATAAAGTTCGACATCTTTGAAATCTAGCATGGCTGTCATGGCTTACATCCCGATTTCATCGTCAGCGCTGCCCAGATAGGCCTCGATGACAGCAGTTTAGAACTGCTCACGGCGCATATCACCCTTGGAGATGTTGCCCGCAAAAACGAAGAGCGCACTGAACTTATTCGTCTTTCGGACGAATTTCACACCAAACTTGCAGAGGCGACAGGAAATAAATTCATTTTACGCATGATTCGGGAGCTGGTGACTCGTACCTCGCTGATTGTTGGGTTATTTGGGTCATCCGAAAAGGCAAGTTGTCCTGACGATGAGCACTCAAAAATTCTAAAAGCCATCCAGTCCCGTGATCCAGAGCAGGCGGAAGACCTTTTAAGGCTTCACCTGACCCACATTCAAAACGGCCGTGATATGGGCGTGCGGCAACAACCACAGGACGACCTGGCAACAATATTGGGTTCAACCTGATTATTGGGCAAAACGATTGCACGAAGTTAGCAGCGCCCAAAGCAGTTTTTTACATTTAAGTTACTGAAATTTAACAATAAATGATTCTTTTACGACTTAGCAAAAATCGGCATCAATTTAGCAGTATGAATCCATTCAAGCTCGCCAAGAGCAACAAATCGAAATTTTCTGTTAAAACCAACTGCTTTATACTGAGCATTTCTGCCGGTTGACGTCTGCATTTAGTGAAAAATGATAGTTAACGCGCATTAGCAGCGAAAATCCGATTTCCACCCATTATCTTGAATTGTTGCGTGGCAGAAACCGCATCATTGGCGGAAACCGGACGTACAGCATCACCGCTAAGCGGATGACCTCAGTGCTAGTTTTGAAATAAATGAAGGAACTGTGAATTGCCATTCCTTCAGGCTAGATGATCGCCCTACCCGCCTCAACCGACTTTGCTCTGAAAGCACCCCATTCACCATTCAGCGAGCAATCGAGACATTCGGGTAAGTCCAAGTTCCAATTTGGCAGCGCCGCCTCCACCAACTCCCACGCGGATGTGATTAGAATGCCCGTACGCGCTGCCAGGGAGTAAAAAGGTTTTATAAGGATCTTCGAGAAGGCGCTTTGCAAAACGATCCCCGTCGATACCGTCCGCCAGTCGAGCCAACCCGATTAACCCGGCCTCTGGCCGATGCCACGACAATTTTGGCTCGAATGTGATGTACCCATCCAGATATTCTAACGTAGCGATGCTGTCACGGCGCGCGCTGGCCAAGGCCTTACCCAATCGTTCTGGGCGCAGCGCAATTTCGGCAATCACCTCACCCAAAACATTCATGATCTCACTGCTATTTTCGCGCAGGATGATCGCATCCATCACCATATTTTTATCCTGGCAAATAAGCCACCCTGTGCGCAACCCCTGCAATCCAAGCGCCTTTGAAACACTTCCTGTCGTGATGCCACGATCGTAAATTCCGGCAATGGATGGAGCTCTTTTTGCCGTCCATTCCAACCCAGCGTACACTTCGTCGACGATAAGCCATGCACCGACACTGTCGGCAATCTGAGCAATCCGGTGCAGTTCCTCGGTGCTCAGTAATTTGCCTGTCGGGTTATTAGGGTTGGTTAGAAAAATCAGTCGGGTTTTTTCTGTTACCACGTTTTCGAGTTGGTCCATTGGAAAATCCCAACCATTGGCCTCATCTCGTTTCACGAGCTTAACCTTTGCCTGTCGCGCCTTGGCCAAAACTTCGATTTGGGGCCATCCAGGAGTTTCGGTGACAACCTCGTCACCCGGTTCGACAAGTTGCATAAACGCTAGATAGTTTGCTTCTGCTGCGCCTGCTGTAATCAACACGTCCTCAGCCGTACAACTGCCTGCCAAGCCCGCCTGATCAATTACGCGTTGTCTCAACTCAGGCAAACCGCGAAACGATTTGAGGTTCCAATCAAGGGGCATTTCTGGATCAAGGTCATCCAGAAAATCACCCAATTTGGGCGATTCAGCCAGCGAAAATCCGATGAACGCCTCGGGATCAGCCTGAGTGGTATCAAGCAGATATTGGAACAACGTGTGAATCTTGACTTTCATATTAAACCAGTGCTGCATGAACAAAACATAAGGTGCACGTTATGCGAGCCAAAAACTTTTTGAAAGGGCGCCCTGCTTCCCTGCATGTTCTAGATTATGGGTTGTTCAGGGTTCATGCAAACGATCGGGTCATCGGTATTTGTGGTTTTTTGATCCAGACTGACGCTGGTGAATCCGTTTTGGTCGATACAGGGTTTCCACAAAAATATGCGGAAGATAAAGCAGCCGCTACAAAAGCAGATCGACTTTATGAATTTGGTGAGGTTCTGGAGTGCGAAATGACCAATATACCTGCGCACCAACTTAACCTTGCAGGCGTCAAACCGGATCAGATTGATCTTCATATTTTGACCCATACCCACATCGACCATGTGGGCGGCCTTAACGATTTTCCACAAGCGCCAATTTTAGTGTCTGGTGAGGAGCGGCGTTTACCCAAGCCGCTTTACTGGGGCAAAATTCAACCGCTTGATTGGCCAGACCAAGACTATCTCGTGATTGAGAGCGATGTAGAGATTGGCCCAAAATTTCGCGTTCTTACCGTTCCGGGCCATGCGCCTGGTCAATTGGCGTTGATGCTGGAATTACCCAAAACCGGGCCAGTCTTGCTGACCAGTGACGCAATCTCACGCCCTGCTGAAATTGACGAGAAATTCGTCGGTTCTTGGGATGAGCCTATGGCAATTTCTAGCGCCGAACGCTTGATGCAACTGGCCAATGAGACAGGCGCATTTGTAATTTATGGACATTCTCCTGAGCAGTGGTCAACGCTCAAAAAATCCCCCGAAGCATACACCTAACGCATACCCAAATTCAGGCACTAGCCATTTGGCACGAGCGCCAGCGCGCGCATTGGTGATCCGGTTCCGTTTTTGATCTTTAACGGACTTGCCATCAGGATTGCGCCCTTCGCTGGCAGTTGATCGAGATTGGTTAGCGACGCAAGACCAAAGCAATTATCGCGATGCAGGTAGTTGTGTGCTGGGTACGGCGGGCTGAACTTAGCCGCCATGCCTGCATCAGTCCCGATGCACTGTGTGCCCCAACCGACAATGCCTTTGCTAAGCAGATAATCCATACATTCTGTCGTTGGCCCAGGACTGTGCGAGCCATCCTCATAAGGATCGGGATCGTCGTTTAGAAATAGGTCTTCATCATTCGAGCGTTTGTCCCAGTCGGTGCGCATCACAACCCACTCCCCTGGATTGATGTCGCCGTGTTGGGCCTCCCAGACCTTAACGTGTTGCGCGGTCAGCAGAAAATCGGGATCTTCTCCGGCCTCTTTGGAACAGTCGATTACATTGACAGGCGCAATGAGCCGCTGAACATCCAGAGTATCTGTGTAGCCATCTTCGAAATCCTTGCCCGATATCCAGTGATGAGGCGCGTCAAAATGGGTGCCGGAATGCTCGCCCAGTTTGAGCCAGTTCCAAGCAAAGAACGGCCCATCCGCATCATATTCGCTGATTTTGTGAATCTCGACCTTGGGCGTGTTGCGGGCAAAATCTTCGGGCAATCGCAGGATCGGGGTGTCTGGACCCAGCACAGCGGTGCAATCGACAATTCTAACTTGGCCAGACATCAGCATCGCACCAAGACCGCCTAGAATATCTGTTGATGACATTTGATTTCCTTTGCCTTTGATCTGTGTCTGAGGGCCACGCGCAGCAAAGCGGCGGCGGCGGCGTATCAGAGCCTCTTCTGTGATGTCAAAAACGGTGTCGATCGTCTCGGACTCGGTTACGTTGCCGGGCGACAGACGCAACAGTGGACCGCGAAAATCGACCGAATACCCCTCAACTCCAAGCGCGCCGACGGTGGCGGCGGCCTCGGCCTTATCGGGGAAGCGCAACATCACCGATCCGCCACGCCTGTTTGCGTCGCGTGGAGAGTGAAGCGGCAGGTCAAGAGCATCGGCGCGTGAGATAATTTTGTCGACCAACTGTCGGTTCCACGTAGCCATTTCGCCGTGGTCCTGTCTGGCATGCCAACGCAACGCAGGTAATGAAGCCAGCGCCGCCACAGACCCTGGCGTTCCGCCGTCAAAGCGTCGAATATCGGGCGCATATTCGAATTTGTCGAGGTCCCATGAAAACGGGTTATTCTGCGAAAACCAACCGCGCGCTTCGGGTTCCAGTTCAAGGGCGATGGATTTGTCGACATAAAGGATACCGGCCCCAGGGGTGCCACACATCCATTTCAGGCTGGTCGAGACCACAAAATCGACCTTTGGGTCCATCGCATCAAAAGGGATCAGCCCGGCAGCTTGAGTAATATCAACGCCAATCAGGCTTCCCATTTCGCGACCATGGGCAACAAGCGGCACCAAATCGACACGGGACGACGCGGTTGATGTCACCCATGTCAACAGCGCCAGACCGACGTCACGGCCCCAACAGGAAATGAAATCTTCGCTCTCAACCCAAGCTTTTCCTTCTGAGCGAGGCACCGTATCCAGCGTAAACCCCATTTTTGGCGCCAGTCCGGTCAAAAGAAAATGCAAGGACGGGAAACAATCGGCTGCCACCAAGACCCGTTTCCCACGCAGCATCCCGTCTGGCAGAGAACGCATCAATTTATAGATGCCATCAGTAACGCTCTCGCAGGTGGTTGCCGAGCCTTTGGGAGCGTTGATAATGCGCCGCCAATAGTCGATAAAATCTTGCCGCTTTAGCAGGACATACCCCCATTGTTTATCATTTGGCGCTGCCCAAACCTCGGCAAACTCAGCCGTAGCTTCGGCTAGTTCTCGTTCTTTTCCTGGGTACATTCCGATGGAATGATAAAGGAAGTAACCAGGATGATTGGAGTTGGTCAGCATCTTGATACCTTAATGAGTGTGTTGCGCTTTAAGCTAGCCCAAGCTTTCCTGCAGGTCCATGTTCGTATGCGCCAGACGAATATTTCTAGCGCACGTCCCGTCCTTGATTCAAAATGATAATATTACCGCTGCTGACATCCCCCGCAGGCGAAATCAAGAAATCTACCCAGGCCGCAATTTCAGAAGCTTGCATCGCACGGCCATGTG
Source organism: Amylibacter sp. (assembly GCA_037625035.1). Taxonomy (GTDB): domain Bacteria; phylum Pseudomonadota; class Alphaproteobacteria; order Rhodobacterales; family Rhodobacteraceae; genus Amylibacter. Next base: position 3,133 of record JASJIO010000065.1, on the reverse strand, counting down.
GCATGGCATCAATGGCCTTTTGCAGAACCTCTTCGCTCAACACCCCAAACAACGGCGTTTCAGTCATTGCCGGCGCAATTGTGTTCACCGCGATGAGTTCGCGGGCATAGCGCCGAGCCAAATCCTTGGTCAGCGTGTCCATCGCCGCCTTTGAAGCACGATAATGTGGTGGGTCGAACACGTCGAAATTATAGGCCCCATTGGATGAGATGTTGACGATCTTCTTGATGCCGTCGCGCTTTAGCATCGCAGGAACAGCCGCCTGACAGCAATGAAATGCGGAAGAGAAATTGGTCGCCATTTGTTTATCGAATTCCGCAGCCGGGATATCGGGAAAGTCTGACATGAAGCAGGTGCCAGCGTTGTTTACCAACGCGTCCAATCCTCCGCAGTCCTGCGCGATTTCGTCAAAAACCTGTTTGACCCGCTTTGCGTCGGTCAAATCCGTGGTTTTAGGAACAAAGCCACTGCCTAATTCTTTGGCAGCCTCATCCAAACTTGCGGTATCGATATCCAGCCCGACAACGCCAAAGCCGCTGTCCAACAGCTTAAGTGATATTGCACGGCCTAGGCCGCCGGCAGCGCCTGTTACAACTGCAACTTTAGTAGTCATCTGGCTCTCCCTAAACTAGGAACCCTGTTTTACAATAAGAAAGGCCCCCAAGAAATTCCCGGAGGCCATTTTACCAATCAATCGGGATCAGCGGTAACGAACGGTTTCAAACGCGCCGTCTTTGACGAGCACTTGGCGATAGTTGCCTGCGCTTTCACCGTTGCCGATCAACTCGACTGCAGACGCACCGACATAATCCACTTCACCGCCGTCTTTCAAGATTTGCAGAGCCTTAGCCAATTCGCCTGGGAAGATTTTTTCGCCAGGAGCATTCGCTACATCAAACACCTTGTCTTTCAACTTGGAACTGTCCGACGATCCTGCAGCCTGCATAGCCAAAAGGATCAAAGCGGCCGCATCGTAGGATTCCGGCGTAAACGGAGAGGTTCCGTCAAAACCAGCGGCCTTGGCGATGTCCGAAAAGATCGCGGCACCTGGGCTGTCCGTGCCTGCAACCTGACCAAACGAACCGTTCAGGCCATCGCCAATGCTCAGGATGTTGTCGCCGATCATGCCACCAGGCAGAACGAAACGGTCCCATGCGCCAGTATCAAGCGAGCCGTCAATGATTGCGCGGCCACCTTGATCAAGATAACCAGCAATTACAAGGATATCACCGCCAGCCGATGCCAGTGTAGCAATCTCGGATGAATAGTCAGCCTTGCCATCTTCGTGCGAGATATTGACAGTGATCTTCCCGCCCGCATCCTCGAATGCGCTAATGAAACTGTCTGACAGACCCTTACCATAATCGTTGTTGGTATAGGTCACTGCTACCGACTTAATTCCCATTTCTACAAGGATATCAGTCATCACTTGGCCTTCACGTGCGTCCGAAGGCGCCGTGCGGAAAAACAACCCGTCATCATCCGCCGTTGAGAGACCTGGCGATGTCGCAGAGGGCGAGATCATCACGGTACCGTTCGCGCGTGCAACATTTTGTAAAACTGCGCTTGTCACACCCGAACAGTCGGCCCCAACAATTGCGTTGACCTTGTCCGATGTCACCAGCCGTTCGGCAGCAGCCGTCGCAGCCGCGGAATCGATACAGGTTGAATCGGCGCGTACAGAACTTACCGTCGAACCACCAAGAAGAAGCCCGCTATCGCTGACCTCTTTCATAGCCAGTTCCGCTCCAGCTGCCATCGGTCCAGTAAGTGATTCAATTGGACCCGTGAAACCATAAATCACACCCAATTTGATGTCTTCAGCCTGTGTGGCAGTTGCCATTAATACGGCGGCAGTTCCTGCTGCAATCAATCTTTTCATGTTCATCTCCCAGTATTTTTCTCATTGATCCCTCCAGATCACACTATTTTCCACGTTGAGGCAAGGCGTATGCAATATCATGCTTCCATTCAAAGTAGCCGAGTATGAAACACACTCGGTAGATTTCGTCATCAAAGCATTGGTCGTCAAATTGTTTGAAAGGTGTCGATGGGTGACATTTCAGCTTTGCAGCTACATCTGTGAAATCGTGTAAACCCATATATCTTAACCACATGGCTTGTTCCTAAAGCAGACCTTAGTGCTTTTGTTGGATGCAGTCGCTTTGTCCGCAGTGACCCATCACGCCAAAATTGCAATTGCAGCATTTCAAACCGATTATTAACGGCCCTTAGCTGCCGATCGATCATAGAAAATGCTCTGCAATGCGGTTTCCAGAATTGAAGGTGTCTAAGCGAGCGATGCCTTCTCTCAGTCGATATTCAAGGTTATCTGTTCGGCTCTGAGGAATGGCGGCCACGAAGCGCTCTGGGTGTTGAAACTGTGGCTTGGTACGAGGCCAAACGGTGCTCGCAGAATTAGATGTTTGCGCACGCTCGCAAGTGTTTTGGATCAAAAAGAAAGGTGTCCCGTTTATCGGGACACCGTCAAATCTTGGACTTTAGAAAGGCCGATTATTTCAGCAGCACATCCAGCGGAACTGGCTCGCTGATTGTAAAGCTGTCAATCACGTCCGCTTTGCCGTTTGTGATTTTAATAATCTGCATTTCAGCTGTGTTTTGGTGGTGGATTGTATCCGAAAAGCTGCGCGGACCAAAAGCTGTTGGCTCGTTTGTCATCTTTTCCAGCTCTGCCGTTACAGCCGAAGCTTCAACCGTACCCGCACGCTCTGCTGCTTTTGCCCAGAGATCAATCAACAGGTAGCCAGGATAAGCATACGTGCTGGATGGCCCTGCACCTGTGGTTTTTTCAAAGGCGTCACGGAATGCGTTTACAGCTGGGCGTGTGTCATCGCCATAGATCGACCCTTGAACCGGAGCGATAAAGTTAGACAAATCAGGCGTCGCATCCAACCAATAAAACCCGTCGACAGTCGAACCTTTCAGAATAGTTGAATTGATCCCTGCCGCACGGATCTGGCGCACAGCAGATTGAAGTGGTCCTGCTTTTTAGGACAGCTTTGCGGCTCTGCTAAGATGCATCTGGTTTATGTTCATGCCGCTTTTCGTGTTTCATTTTGTTCGAAATATGCCGCGTCTGGTGTGCGCTTGTCGAGGGCGGTGTGAGGGCGTT
>JASJIO010000064.1:0-17246 GCA_037625035.1 Amylibacter sp. | reverse complement strand
GTCACACGCATTTTGTGGACTGGCCCCATGCTTTTAGGCAATGACTTGAAATCTGCCCAACTCATTTAACAGCACGCCTCCCAGATGAAAAATACCAAGTCAGTTCAAAAAACTGCTTACTCAGAATTAACCCAGTCCGACATTACCCAGTTCGACAAGGGCGCAACTGAGTATTCCTAACTTAGATTTGGAAGCTTCACCAAATTTGATCAAACAGTCGTGAAAATCTATGCAAATAATTTAAAACATTTGAACCTATATCTTGGACCGCATTTTTCCGCAGATGAAAGACCAAGAATGGACCTATAAATGGGGCGGCCAAATCGCGATCACCAGCGACCGTGTCCCCCATCTGCACGAACCCCAATCCGGACTGATCGCAGGCCTAGGTTATAACGGGCGCGGCGTTGCAATTTCACAAGTTATGGTCCGCGTGATGACAGAACGTGTCCTTGGCGCGGATCGTGAAACACTGCCTTTCCCCGTGACCGATATCAAACGCATGCCCTTTCGCACCACGCAAATGCTGGGCAAAAGCACCGCTGTTAAATGGATGCGGTTCTTGGACTATCTTGAAACACGTTAAAACGGGGGCTTGTCATGGCTGATACCCCACAATTTATTCTTTTTGGAAATCCCGAAGTCGCACCAGTCGACAAAGTTCAAGATCCAACCACTGTTCTATCGGGAAATCCCGCGCAGAAAAGTTGGCTTTACGTCGATGAGCAGAAAGCGCGCGCGCGGTATGGCATTTGGGACAGCCAAGCAGGACACTTTCAGGCGACAATGTCTGGCATTGTTGAATTCTGCACAATTATCGAAGGCTCCGCCGAGATCACGAACCTTGACGATGGCACCACACAAACCGTTAAATCAGGCGATGCATTTGTGATGCAAGAAGGCCTTCGTACAGAATGGCATGTTCCAAAATACGTAAAGAAATATTTCGTGATCAGCGACGCCTAGCCGCCAACATAACTGGATTTGGGAAACGAGATGCTGTCACATTTCAACATTGGATCAAACAACGTCCTTGACGCGGTGGTGTTCTACACCAATATTTTGGAATCCCTAGGCTTGGTAAATCTTTATGCAACCAAAGATGATACTTGGGCGTCATGGGGTCCAGCAGACGGATCGCGCCCGCATTTCGTCGTTTCCCGTCCCCAAGATGGGCAGGATTGCGCCTCAGGCAATTGCCAAATACTCGCTTTTGAAGCCCAAACAAGGGTGGCAGTCGATCAATGCTATCAATCAGCCATGCGACACGGCGCAACAAGCGAAGGCGCGCTAGGGCTTTGAGCAGACTATCACCCCGATTTCTACGGAACCTATTTCAAGGACGCCGATGGGAATAAAATTTGCGTCGTTTGTCATAGGAAATAACCCCTGGACGACCAATCTAATGCGTTCAGCGAATGGCAACTTCGTGGGATGCAACAGCATCGTGAATTTGGCGGCCAACCGCCTAACGCCGTTCCTGTTTTGACAAAGATGCTGGTATTGAAAAAATGATACGCTTGGGTTCGTTTAATGTCCGTTAGTTAAACCTGAAAAATACACGGACCTAAGGGCTGCCACCTGTTAATCTCGCCTGCTTCAAGATTGATACCAACCGTTCTCATTAGCGCATATTCTTTAGGGTGTTTCCGCCGTCGGCCGTTGTGCACCAAAATCTTGCAACGCCAAAAGATCAGCATCCACATGCGCTGAATACGCCCTTAAAAACGCTCGCAATCCGTTCTGGATCGACAGATTCAAATCTGTCTCGTTCGGAATATCTTGGGGAAAATACAATGCGTGATTGCGCGGGCCAGACAGGATTAACGACCACAGATTTTCAGCCGCCAGATCAGCGTTTTCAAAAATCAGCGCCTTTTCCACCCGTTTTTTATCAAGATACCGCGCAATACCCGCCAATGCTTGCGCGGGTCCGCTTTCGTGAAATTGCCGCGCGATATCAGGCACACGTTCTGCCTCGCCGATCATCAAACGTGCAATCGACAGATTATCAGGGTGCAAAACAAAATCGGAATACGCCCAACTGAAATCCCAAAGAACCCTAACCATTTCTTTGCCAACAGCATCATCAAACGGCGCAAGAATAGCCGCCCGTCCCACATCCAAAACCGCCCGAAACAACGCGTCTTTCTGGCCGATGTATTGGTACAACGTTGGCTTTGAAACCTCCGCGCGTTTCGCAATTGCCGTCATCGAGGCGCCAGAATACCCGTTTTTCGAAAATTCCCGCAGGGCCGCGTTCAAAATTCGCGCCCGCTTTTCGATCTTTTTCACGTCTTTGGTCGCGGGCTTAACAGGTGGTGCAAGCATCATGAAAAACTGCGCCAAATGCGCATTCACCACGTCAGGTTGTTCCAGATTGCAAACATGGCCCGCACCCGCGATCACTTCAAACCCAACAAACGGCGCAGCTGCCTGCGCAAACCGATGGCTCACCCTCCGAATTTCCGTCACCGGTGCCAACCTGTCATGATCACCCGTCATCAAAAGCACAGGAAAATTCGCCGCAGAAAAATCCAACTTTTCAGGTGGATTGCAAAAACAGGTCAACGCATCGCGGTACGTATTCGGCGGGATCGCCGCCATCGAGCCATGCAGCGCCTTACGCGCACCAGTCGACGCATTTGGCCCCACAATCACACCCACAACATTATCGGCAAAATCAGCAGGCGTTTGCCCTTCATTCAGGGGCACTTCGCGCGAAATACGAAACGCCTCGCGCTCTTTAGGGTCCGCCTCGGACATTCCCGTGCATCCACCACACAACACCAAACCCGCAATCTTTTCGGGGTGGCGCAGCGCAAAACTGCATGCGATCCACGACCCGTAACTCAACCCACACAGCACAATTTTAGTCGCGCGAAAATGCTTCTTAACCACAAGAATATCCTTAAAATAATCCTCAATCTGCGTTTGCGAAACCCCCAGCGTGCTATCGCCGTACCCCCGCAAATCGAGCGCAACCATCGGCATTTTGTTACCAAGCGCGGTCAGCTGGTCATTCCAATTTTTGCGGTTACCCCCAATCCCATGCAACAAAATGCAAATCGTCTTGGCAGTTTTCAAACTCTCGGGCGCAACCGTCAAACCCAGACGCGGTGTCCCGTCGATCAGCAACGGTGCAGTCTTGCAAACAGCAGTCATCGTTCGTTTAACAACAGGCGCAACTGGCGTGTTCAGCGCCGCAATACCCGCGTCAAAAACCGCCTTCGTCCCAGCAGCAATCGCGCGCGCACGGGGCTTTGCCGCCTCCACATCAGCGTGCCACGTTATCGTTGACCCCGTCCCATTTGGCGTGACTTCCAGCCGCGCAGTGTAACTTTGCGCGCCCTCAATTCCATCAACCAAAGTATAGCTCATCGTGCGATCCGAATGGCTGATATACGTCAGCCGCTCGATCATTACCCCATCGTCACCCTCTTCTCCAAACCGTCGAATAACCTCGCCGCACCTGTTTGTTTCGACCTCGCACCACGCGACAAACGGATGCCAACCAACCCCAAAATCAGCAACTGCACGCCACACATCTTCGGGGGTGGCCGCCGATTGGCCACTGCAACGAACGTTTTCGCAGGCCACCTATTCGCCAGCCTGCACAGCCACATCTGGTCGCCACATCGAAACACGCGCACTTGCAGGATCATTTGGATCTTCAACAATATCCGCCATGTCATACAGCGTCATAACGCTCAGGTAATCTTCCATGATTTCAGTGGTGTAAGGCAACATCAACGCCCCACAACGGCTGTCACGGTACATGCGTTCCAACGGCAAAGATTTCAGCATCGATTGCCCACCACAGGTACGGATCGCCAGCGCTGTCATCTCTTGCACGCCCTCCATCACTGCGTATTGCGCCGCGTACAATCGCATAACCTGCGCCTTGCTTGGAAACCCACGCGCCTCGCTAAATGCAGCGTGCCACAACGTGCGCATTTCCGTCAGTTTCTGATACATCTTGGCCACAGACGCCCGCTTCGTTGGGTAAATACGGCGATCAATCGGCGGCAAGTCTTCGACCTCTCCACGTAAATACTGCACCGTGTAATCATACGACCCCTGCGCGATCCCCATGTAGGCAGGCGTCAGCGTCGCCATCATGTGGGGCCATTGCGGCAAAGTGCGCACGAACATGCCCTGAGGCATCATCATTTCTTCGGATTTGACGAACACATCCTTCAGCACGAGGTCCTTAGAATGCGTCCCCCGCATCCCAATCGGATCCCACTCTCCAACAACTTTTAAGCCAGCCGTGTCCTTGTGAACTGCAAAGTTCATCGTGTCTTCATGACGCGGCTCGACGCCCTCAAAATGCTCGGTGCAAACGATGGAATAGTAATCGCAATGCCCCGCCAAGGAGGCGAATTTTTTGAACCCGTTGATGACATACCCGCCCTCAACTTTCTTACAGTTGGTCTGGATCGGCTTGGCGGTCCAGTTGCTTCCACCCTCCGAAATTGGTTGCGAATAAATCGCGTTATCCTCCACCACATTGCGGAATTGGCGTTCACGCAAGGGCGCAAATGCCGCGCGATCCGCATCCGTTAAGTTCGTCAATTCATACATAAACCGCGACCACATCATGGATGATGTGTGCATGTTAAACGTCAGCGCGGTCGCCCCGCAATATTTGCCGATTTCCGCTCCGATCATCGCATATTGACCAAGCGAAAATCCAAACCCGCCAAATTCCTTGGGGATCACCAATCGCAAAAAACCGTGGCGCGCAAAATCTTCATAGTTGGCAGTCGGGAATGACGCATCTTTATCCACCTGAACCGCGCGTTCCGCGATTTTTGGACCCAGCTCATTGACCAGTTCCATCATGCGCAAAAACTCAGGATCGTAATCCTCGACGTTATAATAATCGTGAAAAGAACTCATGCTAACTCTCCCTGCAACTTGCCTTTGATAACAACTGGCACACCGTCGAGCGTGATAGTGCACCCTCGCATCGGGAGATCAAAATGCCCCAGCGTGAACCGACCCGCGTATTGATTTGACCCGGTAGACCACAAGAAATTACCTGCCCAAGCGCGAAACTCGGTTCCCTGCAAATCTCCCTTATCATAAAGCGCAAGGCTCTCCCAACGCGCGTGCGGGTTCATGCCCCAACCCACATGGCTAAACCCATAGGCTTTGGGATCATCCCACGCTGCGAGGTATTCACGAAACAGTTCCGCATCCAGATTATCACCAATGATATCAGTGATATAATCGTCCTTTACAACCATCGTGACACGGCTCCACATGTAATCCTTGAACGTCAAATTCATGTCCCCAACATCCATCACCACCGTGCCATTCACTGCATTTTCACCAGGAAAACACAGGCACAATCCACCTGGCCAGTGATCCACCGCGCCAGGTCGCGTCGAAAATCCGGGCGTCCCACCGCATGGCGCATCTTTGATATTAATCGTCAAATCCGTCCCTGCATCGGACGTGATCCGCATTTCAGATGCGGCCTTCAGCATCTCAATTCCGAGCGCAACTTTCGGGCCAAGTTCCGCACGCGGCTCCGTCCGTTCCAAAATTTCAGGGTGCTCGTTGCAGATCACCAGCAACCGCGTGCCTGCCTGCTCGATTTCGGCCATTTCCTCGGCGTGAATCATACCCTCAACCGTCACATCAACGATCACCTCCACATGTTTCAGCGCCTCGATTACGTGGCGAATACCCTGAACCGCATCGCTCGTTCCCGTGGATTTCACAGGCACGGGCGCGGATTGGGGCGCGCTTGGCAGGGTAATCGTCGAATAGACCGCGCCCAGATCATACAGCGCAAATGCCGCCAATTGCCCCAGAACCGGTCGCGATTGCGTCTCAGCCACGATGGCGACTGGCGTGCCTTTGCCAATGCCATTCAGCGCGAAAACACGTTTGAAAGAGGCAACCCACTTAGGTTCCGGAATTTCTTGCATCATGGGTCATGCCTTTTCAAAATTTTACTATACGGTTTAGTAAAATATATTGGCACATCAGAGTCAAACACAAATGCAAAATCCCGCCACTTTAAAAAACGGTTTAAATCCATCTCACTTTCGCCTTAGATTAATTTCAAACCAGCATTCAAATCAGACAAAGGCGAACAAATGTCAGTCATCACACGCGTATTAGCCGCCCTAGCCATCACTTTGTCACCCGTGGCAGCCCAAGATTTATCACCAAAATCAATCGCCGCGCTTGAAGCACGCAACGCTGGTAAATCAACCACGGCGCAAAAATGGATGATCAGCGCAGCCAACCCGAACGCCGCCCAAATCGGCGCGGATATCTTGCGCCAAGGCGGAACCGCCGCCGATGCAATGGTCGCCGTCCAAGCCACCCTCGGCCTTGTTGAGCCGCAATCTTCGGGCCTCGGCGGGGGTGCATTTTTGGTCTGGTATGATGCCGCCTCTGGCAAAGTCACCACGCTTGATGGGCGCGAAACTGCACCCCTTGCCGCAACACCAACCCTGTTCCAAGACGAAAACGGCGAGCCACTCAAATTCTTTGAGGCCGTCGTTGGCGGCCGTTCTGTCGGCACACCTGGCACGCCGATGTTAATGGCGCAGGCCCATAAAAAATGGGGCAACCAACCTTGGGCGAGCCTGCTCGCCCCCGCAAAATCCCTCGCCTCGGGCGGATTTACAGTTTCCGCCCGAATGGCAGAAAGCGTTGCCGCCGACCTTGAACGCCTTTCTCGTTTTCCCGCAACCGCCGCCTATTTCTTGCCAAATGGCACAGCGATTAGATCAGGCGACACACTGAAAAATCAACCCTACGCCAAAACCCTTTCTGCCTTGCAATCAGGCGGCGCGACAGCATTTTACACAGGCAAAATCGCCCAAGAGATCGTCACAACCGTTCACACAGCCGCTGGCAATCCGGGCGTGCTCTCGCTCGTTGATCTTGCGATCTACAAAGTCAAAACCCGCGCACCCGTCTGCGTAAATTACCGTGGGTTTGATGTGTGCGGCATGGGCCCGCCTTCCTCTGGCGCGCTTACTGTCGGGCAAATCCTTAAACTGATCGAACCCTTTGATGTCGCCGCACTCGGCCCCGACAACCCAGAAACATGGCGCATCATCGGCGATGCCTCCCGCCTCGCCTTTGCGGATCGCGGTCGCTATATGGCCGACAGCGATTTTGTCCCTGTGCCAACAAAGGGCCTCGTTGATCCTACCTACCTCGCCGCCCGCAGCGCACTGTTGCGAACCGACAAAGCCTTGGAAAAACCAACAGCAGGTGACCCCAGTTTTGATCATTCCTTCAACTGGGCAGACGACGAATCTATCGAGCTTCCGTCCACCAGCCATTTTTCCATCGTCGACAGCTACGGCAACGCCTTGTCCATGACGACAACCATAGAAAACCGTTTAGGATCACGTCTGATGTCTGGCGGATTTATCCTCAACAACGAAATGACCGATTTCTCATTCCGCACCAATACGGATGGCAATCCCATCGCCAACGCACTCGCACCAGGTAAACGGCCACGGTCTTCGATGTCACCGACAATTGTGCTGAAAGACAGCAAACCCGTCCTCGTTATCGGTTCCCCAGGTGGTAGCCGCATCATCGGTTTCACCGCCCAAACCATCATCGCACATTTGGATTGGGGCATGGATATCCAAGCCGCCATAGACATGCCTCGCATGGTTAACCGCTGGGGCAAATACGAGCTGGAAGACACGGGAACCACAGCCCAATTCCAAGCACCGCTAGAGGCGATGGGCTATAAAGTCGAAATCAAACCGATCAATTCCGGCCTGCACGGCATCGCCATCGGCGACACGCTAACAGGGGGTGCTGACCAGCGGCGCGAAGGCATCGCCATCGGTGAATAACGCCCTATTCTGCCAAATGCCCCGCCACACGACTTAACATTTCCAAACACGCGCTCAATTGTTCGCGGCTGACATATTCATCGGGTTTATGGGCCTGTTCAATCGAACCGGGACCACAAATCACCGCACTTACCCCTGCCTTTTGAAATATCCCCGCCTCGGTTCCAAACGAAACAACACCCGTTTCATTACCACCCGTTAACTTTCGCACAATCGCCGTCGCCTCGCTATCTGGATCAGGTTCCAAGCCGTCAACTTCGCTGGTAAACGTCTCTTCAATCCCAACGAGCGGTGATTTCGCCTGCATTTCAGGTAGCAAAACATCGCTGGCAAAATGCGCAATTTCGCCGCGCACATATTCCAAATCCGATGCCTGCACAGGGCGCATTTCCCAGCCCACCGACGCCTTATTCGGGATCACATTATGCGCGACACCAGCCCCTAACATACATACCTGCAACGTCGTGTGGGGCGGATCAAACCGCGACCCTTTTGGCGCTCGGCTTGGTAAATCTAGCCGCAACCGCATCAACTCGCCCACGTACCGCGTCGCATATTCCAGAGCGTTCACCCCCAGATCAGGCAGTGATGAATGTCCCTCAACCCCCGTGAACTCCACGGTATATTCGCAGCAGCCTTTGTGCCCCTCGATGATCCGCATCGACGTCGGCTCACCAATAATCGCAGCACTTGGCCGCAAACCAGCCTTCACCATTTTGTCCACCAAAACACGCGCCCCAAGGCAGCCCGTTTCTTCGTCATATGTGAACGCAAAATGCACAGGACGTTTCAGTTCGGCCGCCGCAAATTCAGGCGCCAACGCCAAACACGCAGCGATAAACCCTTTCATGTCACAGGTGCCCCGACCATACAGCAGCCCAACGACTTCGCGCAAAATAAACGGATCACTTGTCCAATCCTGCCCCGCCACGGGAACCACATCCAAATGCCCTGACAGGATCAATCCACCGTCCACATCAGGCCCGATCGTTGCGAAAATATTGGCCTTTCCCACCGTGTCAGAACTGACCTGACACCGTGCACCCAAACCTTCCAGATAGGTCACAATCCAATCGACACAGGCTTGATTGCTGTCTGTTGAAATCGTCGGAAACGCGATCAATGTTTCCAAAATCTCTATCGTTTTTTCCAAGCGCCCCATCAATTTTTCACAAACAATTTGCGCTCAACATTCGCCAGCGGTTCGCCAGAACCACCCGCACGAATGCGCAGGGTTTCTGTAATTTCCAAACCCCAATCAGGCATCCACAAGGCGGGCATAAAATGGAACGTCATATTTTCCTCAAACACAGTTTCATCGCTTGGCCGTATCGAAAACGTACGCTCACCCCAATCAGGCGGGTAACTCATCCCGATCGGATACCCGCACCGCCCCTCGCGTTGAACGCCATTTTTTTCCAAAACGCCGTAAAACGCCCGCGCCACATCACCCGCCGTATTACCGACACGCGCCGCATCAATGCCTGCATCGATCCCTTCCAACACAACCTCCTCGGCCACGCGAATATCCTTGGGCGGATCACCCAACCAGATCGTGCGACACAGCGGAACATGGTATCGCCGATGCACGCCCGCAATTTCGAAAAACGTGCCAGAATTGTCAGGCACAGGCTTATCATTCCACGTTAAATGTGCCGCCGCTGCCTCGTCCCCAGTCGGCAGCAAAGGCGACAGCGCAGGGTAATCCCCACCGAACTGAACGCCGTCTTCCTCTGCACCCCAAATTGCCGTGTGCCAAATTTCTGCAGCAACTTCGTTCTTGCGTTTGCCAGGTTCAAACACCTCGTAAATCCGCTCGTGCATCCGCTCCACAATCCGTGCGCCGCGCCGCATGTACACCAATTCCTGGTCCGATTTCACGGCCCGACACCAGTTCACCAACGCCGTCACATCCACAGGCGTTTGCCCGATTTCCGCGCTCAAAACTGCGTGGGCCTTGGCCGTGTAATAATAATTCTCCATCTCCACGCCGAGCCGCAGATTGGCCCACCCACGATCCTTCAACACACCGCCCAAATGCTGCATCGCGTGGCGCTCTGTGGACATCACAAAATCATCCGAATATCCAATAATATCGGACACATCCATGTAACACGTCTTAGTCGCGCCAACCGCATCCATCGCTCGCCCCCAAAACACAGGGTCGCCAGATGGCCCAATAATTACGCCCTGATGCACGTAAAACGACCAGCCGTCATACCCCGTCAACCACGCCATGTTGCTCGGGTCACAGGTGAATAAAACCTCCACCCCAGCCGCATTCATTTTCCCGCGAACCTTGGTCAATCGCACGGCAAATTCATCGCGACTGAAATTCAATTCTACATCTGGCATATCAACTCTCCCTGTCACGAAAATGCTAATCGGATTCGCGTCAAACGCAAAACCAATTCGTTACCCTTTGCGCCGCCCACCCCCCGTGCTACGCCCGTATCCAACACAAGGGAGACGCAGATGAAATACGTGCTGGCAATTGATCAAGGAACGACCTCTACCCGCGCGATTTTGTTTGATACGGCCATACACCCCGCCGCATCCGCGCAACAAGAATTTGAACAGCATTTCCCCAAATCTGGTTGGGTCGAACACGCTCCCGATGATCTGCTGAACACGACCCTGCAAACCTGCAAAGACGTGATCGCGAAACACGGCATCACGGCGTCAGATATTGCGGCAATCGGCATTACCAATCAACGCGAAACCACGCTTGTTTGGGATAAAACCACAGGCAAAGCAGTCCACAACGCCATCGTCTGGCAAGACCGCCGCACCGCCCCTTTTTGCGCCGAACTCAAGGCCGAGGGTTTCGAGCCCGAAATCACCCAACGCACTGGCCTACTCGCCGATCCCTACTTCTCAGGCACCAAACTCCGCCACATATTGCAAACCGTAGACAGCACCGAAAACCTGCTGTTTGGCACGGTCGATTGCTTCCTTATCTGGCATCTAACAGGGGGGCGCGTTCACGCAACAGACGCCACCAACGCGTCGCGCACCATGCTTTATAACATCCGTGAAGGATGCTGGGACACTACCATATGCAAACGTTTCGACATCCCGATGCCCATGCTGCCAGACGTGCGCGATTGCGCTGCTGATTTCGGCACAACGACGCTTTTTGGCGGTGAAATCCCAATCCTTGGCGTGGCAGGCGATCAACAGGCTGCTACCATCGGGCAGGCTTGTTTTGAGCCGGGCATGATGAAATCCACCTACGGCACGGGCTGTTTCGCACTGCTGAACACGGGCGACACGCTCGTTTCCAGCAAAAATCGCCTGCTTGGCACCATCGCCTATCAACTGGACGGCAAACCAACCTACGCGCTCGAGGGCTCCATTTTCGTTGCAGGTGCGGTCGTGCAATGGTTGCGCGACGGGCTCAAGCTCCTCGCCGATGCATCAGAATCCCAACCCATGGCCGAAGCCGCCGACCCCGAACAATCCCTCTACCTCGTGCCTGCCTTCACCGGCCTTGGCGCACCGTATTGGGATGCCGAAAGCCGTGGCGCAATCTTTGGTCTTACGCGCAATTCTGGCCCGAACGAGTTTGCCCGCGCCGCGCTCGAATCCGTCGGTTACCAAACCCGCGATTTGATCGAAGCAATGCAGGCAGACGGCGCACCAAAAGACGGCGAAAACGTCCTGCGCGTGGATGGCGGAATGGCCGCAAGCGATTGGACCATGCAATTTCTTGCGGATATTTTAGACGCAGAAGTCGACCGCCCAACGGTTCTGGAAACCACTGCCCTCGGTGCTGCATGGCTCGCAGGGATGCGCACAGGGCTCTATCCGTCGCAAACCGAGTTTGCCAAAACATGGGCAGGCGAAACCCGCTTCACCCCAAAGATGTCATCCGAAGTAAGTGATGCGAAATACACAGGCTGGCGCGATGCGGTTAGTCGCGTTTTGACAACTGGGCAATAGCATCCGCGACGTCGCCCGTTTCCATTGCCAAAGCACCACGTTCCAACCGCAACCGATGCGCCAAATTCAGCACGTCGCCGTGGGTTTTCCCCTGTGGTGGATCAAACTTGTAACTCGCCAATTCCACCAATAATCCCAGCGGATCGCGAAAATAGATACTGTCCATGAACCCGCGATCTTTGATCCCGCTCGATCCGATACCACGCGCCTTTAGCCGTTCCTCAGCCACCCGAATGGTCGCCTGTGCCACCCAAAACGCAAGGTGATGCAGTGACCCCGGCGCCTGTGCCAACCGCTGGCTCGGTGCTTTGCGCGTTTCTTCTGTGAACACCGTCAACGTGCGCCCATCCCCTGTATCGAAATACAGATGGTTGATCGCCGGCTCATCCAGATTGGGTTGTTCAAAGATCAGCGGCATACCCAGCACGCCCTCCCAAAAATCAACCGAGGTCTGGCGATCCGCGCCGTTTAGCGTGATGTGATGAATGCCTTGCACTTGAACTGGTGTCATATCAAATCCCTTTTGTTGACCCAAACCTAGCCAAAGAAATCGCGCTCATCACGTGGCACAAACGGACTTCACTGTTCGTTTAGGCGGAACGTCCGTCTACAATCCCCTGCATCGCGCCCAAAAATTGCGCCACTTCGTGTTCGGTATTGTAGTGGCACATCGAAACGCGAACACAGGTTTCTAGCCCCAACGGATTAAGGACATTCCCCGAATAATGATCCGCCTTGCGTACGTGGGTTCGAATACCTTGTTCATTCAACGCGGCCACAACTTCTTGGCCCGTCATGCCGTCCACCGTCAACGCAACCAACCCTTCGCGCAGCGGATTATCGACGCCGCCGATCACGCAAACACCGTCCATATCAGAAATGCCTTTCAGGTTGCCAGTGCCATGCAGCATCGCATCGGTCAGGTCTTTTTCGTGCCAATGGATCGCCGTACCAGCGGCCACAACCCGTTCACGGCGATCTTCACTGTCGCTCACTTGCCCGCCCAGCCAATCAAAGTAGTCCACCACATCGGAAAACGTGGCATAGGCCCCCGTATCGCGCGTTCCAAATTCCCAATTTTCCGACGGGCCGCCAATCAGCATATCGTGGTTCATCGCGCCAAGGCGATCAGACACCCAGGCAATCCCGTAGCCATGACGCGAGAATACTTTGTACGGCGACACAGCATATCCATCCACACCATAGGCAGCCAAATCCAACCGTCCATGCGCGGCATGTTGAATGCCATCCACGATGATCAAACACGCGGGCGCAATGCCACGGATCAACGCCGCAACGGCCTCTACATCTACGGCCATGCCAGTGACAGGCGAGGTGTGCAGGATCGTCGCGACCCGTGTGTCAGGCGTGATGTGCGGGCGGTAATCCTCGGCGGAAACCGACCCTGTTTCATCGTTATGGGGCACAGAAACATATTCTTTACCCGCGATCCCAGCCCAGCGAATAGCTGCAGATCGGCTCGCTGGGTGTTCCAGTGAACTGCCAACAACACGCCCGCCATCAGCGCTTTCAACCACAGCCGTACGGATCATTCGAAACAGCAATTCCGTACCACTTTCGCCAACAAAGAATTGGCCCTGCGTGGCGTTAAACATCACCGCCATATCGTCTTTGGCTTTGGCAATCACCCGCATCAATTCAGCAGCAGCTGGGTTGTCGCGCCCTTGGTTATCTGGAATGCTCGCATAAAACGTGCTGGTTTCAGCAGCGGACTTCAACGTCAGCGCCCCGCCCGCATTTTCAAAGAACACCCGTGGTCCCT
Source organism: Amylibacter sp. (assembly GCA_037625035.1). Taxonomy (GTDB): domain Bacteria; phylum Pseudomonadota; class Alphaproteobacteria; order Rhodobacterales; family Rhodobacteraceae; genus Amylibacter. The sequence goes on along the minus strand of JASJIO010000064.1, from coordinate 3,665 downwards.
GAAATGGGCAGGTATCCACATGGGCAAACCGCCCGCGAATTTCTTCTATCAAACCGTCTTTTTTAAACATTTGCGCCTCCTGTGGCGTTTCGCCTTTTGGTTCACATTGTGTAATGCAATGCGCGTTTGAGCGCAGCGAAAGGCAGCGTTTTGCATTGCATTCGAAGGCAATGCGCCTCCGATGATGTTGGTTCTAGAAAACCCATCGGAGGCGCAAATTCAAGCGATATAATTTAGCCGTTTGGGCGTTAACCGCCGCCCATTACCCGTGGCAACCACAGAACCAACTGCGGGAAGATGAACAACAATGTCAGGCCGATCAGCTGCACCACCATGAACTGCATCATCCCAAGGTAGATGTCTTTCAGGTCCCAGTTGGGCACAACGCCTTTCAGGAAATACGCCGACAAAGCCACAGGCGGACTGAGCCATGCGGTCTGTAGGTTCACCGCCACAAGGATGCCGAACCAAACCATCATGTCGTATCGGTTCAGCCCGTGCAGATCCAATGCCGCAACTGTTGGCAACAGAATTGGCACAACGATCAAAACGATCGGAACCCATTCCAGCGGCCAACCCAGCAAGAAGATCAGCGCCATAACCATCAGCAGGATCAGATACGGTGACATATCCAAACCAAGCAGGATCTCAGTCATCATCTTGGGCGTACCCAAAGAGCTGAACTCGGCCCCAAAGAAGTTAGATGCAGCCACCAAGAACATGATCAGAACGGTGATTTCCAAGGCTTTGATCAAGCTGTTAAAGAAACTTTGTATCGTGAACTTACGATAGCAAATCGCCAGTAGGATCGAACCAAAGGCACCCATCGCTGCGGCCTCGGCTGGTGTTGCAAAACCCAAAAGGATCGAACCCAGCGCGAAAGAGATAAGGATCGTTGGCGGCATAAGCCCCGCAAAGAATTCATCCCACAGATCAGAGAAGTAGAAATTTTTGTCTGCATCTACGCTGTAAATTGGTCTGGCAAGGAATGCCAAAAGCGACAGGAACGCGAACAAGATGATTGGCCAAATCGCCCATCCATCTGGCCCTGATTTGGCAAAAATCATGTAGCCGTGGAACAACATCGCAAGTGGCAATGCAATCCGAAGGACATTCAGATTTCGGTACGCGGCATAAGCAACGCCCAAAACGATTGCCAAAACGATCAGGCCTGCAAACGGGATCACGCCCGCAAACGCACCAGCCATGCCAAGCCCGAAGACGCGGCAAATGGTCAGCACACCTAAACAAATCAAAGCAACCTCTGCGCCGTAATATTTCGACGTATCGGGTTGATCTTTCTCAGACAGGATCGGGCCCAGCGCCGGGTTCCACCAACACCGCCCAAGCGTGTACAACAGGTACAGCGTCGCAAGGATTGCACCCGGGATAAACGCACCACGAAACAGATCGAGCGTTGAAACCTCGAGCACGGGCCCCATCACGATCAACATGATCGACGGTGGGATCAGAATGCCCAACGTGCCACCCGCAGTAATTGTACCCGCCGACAGTTTCACGTCATAGCCAGATCGGCTCATCGTAGCGCCCGCCATAATACCCAGCAGCGTCACCGACGCCCCAACGATACCTGTCGCCGCCGCAAAGATCGTGGACACGATCAGCACAGCAATGAACAACGCCCCGCGAACACGCGACATAATCATCTGGATCGAGGAGAACAGACGCTCCATCAGGCCAGCAGCCTCCATCACGATACCCATCAGGATAAACAACGGCACTGCCATCAGCTGATCGTTCAACATGGTCGAATTGGTGTTCAACGTCATCAGAAGTGTCGTGAGTTTAAAGTTCGAGCCCCAAATACCAAACACAAACGCGAGGAAGATCAGGGTGAACGAAATCGGGAAGCCAACAAAGATTGCAAACAGCAAAGACGCCAGCATAATCAAACCAATGGTCGGCTTAGACAGACCCGGCCCATCGCCCAACAACCCTCCGAAAAAATCGCCCAAAGGCAGCGTGTCAGGTGAGAATACGGACACAACGATTGCACCTAGAACGATAAAATAGGGGATCAGAAGTTTAACAAAAACCGATTCACGCGCCTTGCCCATTTTGTGGAACGCGCGGAAAAGCTCAGGAAAACCTTGCAACAACAGCAACAAACCACCCACAGGCATCGCCAAACGCGCTGGCCACAAAACGGGTTCCCACGTGCTGTCGAACGCCGTTTCACCAGTGTTCCATGCCACAGTCCAGTATTTTGCAGCAATGATCGTGAAGAACACCATCGAAGGAATGAAAAACACCATGTAAAGCATTGCATCGACGGTGGCTTGGGTCTTGTCAGTCCAGTTGCGATACAAGAAATCCGCGCGAATATGCACACCGCGCATAAGGCCGTAACCCGCAGCACCCATGAACAACACGCCAGAAATCATGCGGCTGATGTCATAGGCAAACACGGTTGGCCCAAGACCAATCGCACGCGCGGTATCATCCCAACCGTTGGCCGCGAAAACGGCAAAACCGTTACGCGCAATAACCTCGAAGACAACAACACCAATCAACGGCACCATCAGCAGACACAGAATTTTACCGGCCCAATCATTGACCACGTCGATCCCGCCCGTGATAGGACGTTGCCAAGGCGTCATATCCTCAGGTGTTTGACCTGGTTTCTCTGAACGCCTTTCAGCGATCAACTCGTCGGCTATCTCTAAATGCTTTGGATCTACTTCGTCAGCAGCCATTCCAGATCTCCCTCGGGTGTGTGTCGAGCCTCTGGCTCTTTTTCTACTTTTGAAAAGGCCAGCACCTTTGCAGAAATAGAAATTTACGCCCCAAGCAATGCCTGGGGCGTAAAAGAAAGAAGGTCTTACTTCAGTGTGTCAGCGTGTGCTTTACCCAAAGACGCGTTTGACGCCTGAGCACCAGCCCAGAACGGAACAGCGATGTCAGCAAAGTCTTTTTGTGACTGCCATACTTCAGCAAAGAATGCGTTGTCGTCAGCAGCTGCTTGTAGCAACTTCTTGGCGGCACCCATGTACTCAGTGAAGTAATCCGCTGGTGTATCTTCCAGAATAACACCGTGGTTATCTGTAAGATCTTTCAGCGCTTTACCGTTTTCATAGATGCGGTAAGACATGGACTTAGACAAAGATGCGTTCGCAGCAACTTCCAAAGCTTTCTTCTCAAGATCGGACAGCGCGTTGTAGAAATCGCCATTCACATACATGTCAGCGTTCACAACAACCTGGTGCAAGCCTTGAAGATAGTAGTGCTTCAGAACTTTCTGGAAACCAAACACGGAGTCAGGTTTCGGGCAGCACCATTCAGCCGCATCGATTGTGCCTTTTTCAAGCGCTGGAAGGATATCACCACCGCCCATAGCTACAGCAGCAACACCGATTTCTGTGTAAGCAGCACCAACCATGCCCGGAGGCGCGCGGAAGCGAAGTTTACGAAAATCATCCATGGATTTGATCGGCTCTGGGAACCAACCCAATGCCTCTGGACCAACTGGCTGAAGCATGAAGCCTTTGACGTTTACGCCCATTTCGCCCCAAAGACGGTCATACAGCTCTTTGCCGCCACCGAACTTGAACCATGACAAGAATGCGATGTTGTATAGACCAACACCAGCACCCGCGATCGGCGCACCGAACAGGTTTTCTGCTGGGTGCTTGCCGCCCCAATAG
>JASJIO010000063.1:0-16276 GCA_037625035.1 Amylibacter sp. | reverse complement strand
GTTTTGGCAACTGTGCCTGAACACGATCGCGTTGGGCACTGAGACGCCCTCAATCAAACACAGAATGAAGCGGTAAACGGGCCACTGATGACCTCGGAACTGGACCTTGGCGTACCGCGCTTCGTGGGGGTGACCAGACAGCCACCCTCCGTTTTCTCCGTGTTGGCGAGGAGAGTTTTCACTCTATGCTCCGCCTCCTTTCGGTGATTGGCCAAGACGTTGCTCATGGCCACTTCCATTTCATCTTCGTAGTAGAATGGTTCGTATTTCATATCTGTTCCTCTCTTGTTCCGCTGAGTGACATCGCATTTGTTAGGTAAGTGTTACAGCACATGTCCAACGACGATATAATGGGATTTGTAACTCGGCTTAAAAACACCTCTCCGTACAAATTTCTTGTCGTCACCGAGCATCTTCCATCTGCGGGCGGCTTTCCGGAAAATCTGGATAAACCTGTCAGGCCAAATATCCGCGCCGCAATGAACAATGGTATTGAGATGCACAAAGTGCCTTTTAATTTATGCGCAAAGACAGCCGAAGTTGTTCTTGAGTTTAACGGGGCGCAGGAGGGGAAAGAAGCCGCCATAATTCGAACCACAGTTTACGAATTTAACATCTGAACCATTGGGCATCTGCAGTAGGGGCAGATCCGCCCGCCTAGCCGACATTGCGGCTACTTTAGAAAACACATCAATCCAGTCACCAAACTCATTTGTTTTCAAGGAATTGGTAAGCCTCAAAAATTGTCGCAGTCAGCCCATCAAAAAAGCCCGCTACGCTGACATCGACAAGCCCTGCGGATGCATTCGCTTCATCAGCGATATCTTCGTTTGATTTAACGACAACAAAAGAGTTGGGAGTGTTGAGCAATTCTCGGTAACTCGCTCCTTTTCCGTGTTTCAGCACGTTGGTTGCCAAATAATATTGGTGGAACTTATCGGCGAGGTCTGATTGCTTTGCTTCCAACAGCAGTGATTTCAATTTGCGTGAAAACGGCCCCCGTCTAAAGTGGTGCTGCATCCGTGCCTCGAAAAGTGAGAATATATCGACCGATGCCAATTCCAGCGCAACAGTCGCGGCGTGGAGGTCTTCAACATCGGTACTCGTCTCGTTCTGCCCATTCATAAGTTTCAGAATTTCCGAGATACGATCTATCGAAACTTTCGCATTGGTCCGCGCGGTCGCGACCAGCTCCGGTACGGTCTGTGAATCGTCCATCTTTCATTCTCCTTTTGGTGCTGTTTCCCTAATGCCACTTGGCCGGGATTGTTAGGTGCTGGTAAAGTTAACGCAGGTTTAAAGACGAATCGCCGCGCAGGCCTTAGCACCAAAAAACACAATGACTACCTATTAAGGACCATATTGGGAAACTCCACCGCAACACTCAATTCTGTGTCGCATATGCGCTACCTCTAAAAAATCACCCGCAGGGCAATGTTACTTCTTCTCGAGCGCGGATTTTTCTTCCTTGGTCAATTTGTTGTTCCAAGCGTTCTTGCTCAAACCCAACTCATGTGGAAATGGCTTGGTTTTGCCGACGCTGACCTTGCCACCCTTGTTCAGGAATTCCTGAATAAGCGCGTCATCTGTGTTTTCTTTTGGGACATGTTTCATACCCACGTTCCTAATCAGTCGGCTGTATTCTTGTCACGCACAATCCGCTCAAAACAAAATTTATTGGCTCAAATTGAAGTGTAATCTACAAAAAACCAGCAGTTTTCTGAAGCCCGCGATGTGAAAACTGCGACACCACATTTACACCCACAACTTCTGCCTTGCCCCTTTCAGCAAGACACAAACGCGGTTCCAATAGATAAAAACCCCCGCGACCAGTATTTCTGGGACAGGTTGCTCGCAAATGCTCCGCTTGCCGCTTGGGTAATATTTTCCAAAGGCGGCAGTCCGCCTGCTCCGGCATCCACCGCTTGAACAGCTGCATGAATACGCTTTAACGCCTGCGCCGACGATACATGAAGGCTGTCCCCCACCTGGAAGTTATGGGGCATGTCACCCCATAAATCGAGCATGACACTCGCGCCAATTTTCGATTGGGCTTGCGCAAAATCCACGATCATATCGCGCAGGTTTTCTCGTCCGCCTGCCTGCATATAAACAGGAGCCATTCTCGAAAAATCCCAATTGATCGGCGACAAAGCCTCGCGCCCATACTTCGCATCTGGGTCCAGCCATTCCCCAAAACTCAACGCCATCCAACCCTGCACAAGATCATAGCGATCATTTGTTTTCAAACTTGCACCGCGCTCGCCAATATCCGTCCAAGGGCAAAACGCGATACACAAAGCAGGCTGCGCCTCACCCCGATCTTTCAACGCCTTCAGCAGCGATAACGACATGTGCCCACCTGCGCTGTCGCCAATAACCACCAACTCCTTTGCCGTGATATTTTGGCGCAAAAACTGCCAAGCAGTCATCACATCTTCGGCCTGCGGGGATGGGGATGTTCGGGCGTAAGTCGATAGGTCGGCATGAACACGCGCGCACCCGTTTGATGCGCATTCATCGCCGCAAATCTTTCACTGACAGGCCCGCTGAACGTGTAGCCCCCGCCGTGGAAATACAGCAGGGTCGCCTTTGCCGTGATATTTTTGGGCAGATACCAACACCCCTTTGGCGTGTCCTGAACCATGGGGGTCACGTCATAAACATTGTCAGGCAGCACCTGAAGGCTTTTGTAAATGGCGCGGCCCGTTTTGATATCGGGATGGGTCATTGCAACTGTGAATTGGTGTCGCCAAAATAGGATGCCGATTTCCATATTGGCATCCCAATCATCCGCCAATTTTTGCCCAAACAGATGCCGTCGATACACGCCCAAGGTGATGCTGGTTATCTTGAAAAAACTGCGCAACCGATGTATCATTGAACCCAAGAATTTGAAATTTGCCATGATTTCGCGCCCTTTTATGAACTTTGTACCTCTTTGCCATTCGGGCCGTCACGGCTATAGAATGAATGTGACAGTTAGAAATTTTGTATGACCGCCACTTCGTATCTTCTTTTCCCACCACCTGAATTAGCGAGCTGTATGGCCTTTGCGATTGTCCGCGACACGCGAGCGATAGATCTGTGCGCCTAAGACAGGCTGCATTATTTCCCGGCCTCGACGCTTGTCGCGTTCACAATCGTTTTGCAGGGTCAATTGCGGGTGTCGCGCGAAATTTGCGATCTGGCGACCTCGCGCACCAAAGACGTAATGCTCAAGGTTTCTGTCACTCCGCCCCAAGCCCTCCCGACCCAAAGTTGGAGCGATGGCCCGATCCTCGTTTTAACTATCGGTTTTTACACAGACGCTTGGGCCCAGCTTGGCGGCGATATCGGGGCAGACATGCTGCCCGATCACTTGAAAAAAGCTGCGTCGCAGGTATTGGAGGCGGATCAAATTGAACCCGTTTGGGAAACCCTTTGTAATTCTCTCAGTCCGATTTGGACCAAGGCACGGGCAGCGAACCAAACGTCGCAATGGGTAGGGTCCCATAAGATTGCAGACTGGACACGTCATCTGTTGGTACGCGTGGCGCTGTCCAATGTAGGGCAAAGTGCCAGATCATTTGAACGCCGCATGAAACGCTGGACGGGTCAATCGCAACAAGCCTTGAATGGCTACGCACAGATGGAAAACCTGCTGGTGTTATGGGCCAAAGAACCAGGTATCGGCTTGGCTTCGATCGCAACAGATGCGCAATTCAGCGATCAATCCCACATAGGTCGTGCCGTTGGAAAGGTGACGGGATTCCCACCCGGGCGTCTAAATCTGCTGATCGAAACCGATGAGCGGTTCTGGTGTTATCGCCTTCTTGGCGACAAGCTATAGCGAGTATTTAGGGTTTTTATGAGCTCGTTAAAACGGGCCTTCGCCCTTCGCTTGAGAACTCTTCGCCCAGCACATTTTCATACGACAATGCAGCGCGGCACACATCTTGATCACGATAGGTCTGACCGACAATCTGGATACCCGTGGGAACGCCAGTCGTACCAAAAACCAGAAGGCGCGGCCACCACGGGGCAACGGTTCATCATGTTGAAGGGAACGGTCAAAATCCAGCCATGAAGCGGGTGAACCTGTCTGCCATTGATACGAACATCCGTGTCCACACCATTGCTGTCAGCGGGAACGGCAGGAATGCCCGTCGTCGGGCAAATCAACAGGCGGTGCTTAGAAAATATTTGTGCGATATGGGCATACATTTCATTTGCCACGTCCAATGCGTGCAAGAATTTTTGCGCCGTGGATCGGCGCCCGTTTTCAACAATCTCGCGGGTGTAATTCATGAAACTTTTGGGATCAGAATCCACCAGTTCGGCCAGTGACCCGCCAAAAAGATGCTCCAGATGCGCCATTGCGCCGTCCAGAATATCGGCGTTGCACGGAATATCGACCTGCTCCACAACTGCACCAGCTGCGCGAAAAACATCTAATGCGGCCTCAGTGTTTCGCCGCACTTCATCGCTGATTTCATAAAACCCGAGGTTGGGCGAATACGCGATCTTCCAGCCTTTGATGGATTGCACATCTGTCGGAATTCGCAACTTGGGACGCAACGAAACCATGTCGCCGTTATGGGGCCCACACATCACGTTTTGCAGGAGAATCATATCACGCGCATTCCGTGCCAACGGCCCATCCGTGGCATATTGATCAAGGTTAAACGGCGGGTCCGCAGTGTTGCGCCCAAACGTGGGTTTCAGCTTAAACAAGCCGCAAGTCGATGCAGGAACACGAATGGAACCGCCGATATCTGACCCCGTCGCAAGGGTAGACGTGCCCGAACTTAACGACGCCGCCATTCCGCCAGACGATCCACCAGGGGTAAATTCAAGGTTCCAAGGATTACGCGTGGTGCCGTGCAATTTGGTGTGGGTTGAAACCGTACACGAAAATTCTGGCGTTGCGGTTCGGATGTGAACAATTCCGCCGGCCACCAAGATTTTTGCATTCACTGGCGATGTGATTGGCGCAATAAAATCCTTATGCGACAACGACCCAAACGTGGTGGGCAACCCTTTGATAAAACTCTCGTCTTTGATGCCAATCGCCAAGCCTTCTAACGCGCGGGTGCGCCTACCTTTGGCGTATTTTGCCTTGGCCTTTTTCGCGCCAGCCATCGCATGATCAAACCGCGTGTTCACCAGCGCGTTGACATGTGGTTCAAGCTGTTCGGCCCGCTTAATGATCGCGCTCATGTATTCAGCAGGCGACAGCTTTTGGATTTAAACTGCGCCAGTGCTTGGTGGGCCGAAATATACGCGAGGTCGCTGTTCATGTGTCCGTCCTTTTCCTGCGCATCCAAAATGCGCGTGTCATGCCTGATACGTAATCCGCCCACCACAAATCGTAACGGCAGCGCGGGTTTGGCCCAATTGATCTGGCGCGATAGCCTCCAGATCGGCGTCCATCACCACCACATCCGCCATCATGCCCGCCGCCAACGTGCCTTTGCGGTGTTCGTTAAATTCGACCCACGCATTGTCGGCAGTATAAGACCGCAATGTTTCGCGCAGCCCTTGGCGCTGATCGGGCCAAATTGCGGGCAATTCAACACCAGCAACCGCCCCTTGGATCGACGGCATCACATCCACAGGGACCACAGGCCAATCGGTTGAGAAAATAACTTTTGCACCACTGTCGCGAATGGCTTTCCACGCAAAGGCATGTTCAAATTGCCAATCATGGATAACGCCACCCGGTTCATAAGGCGGGAAAAAACCACCGCGTGGGGAATGCAGCGGTTGGATCGACGCGACAACACCCAGCTGTGCAAGGCGCGGAATATCCGCAGGGTTCATCGTTTCCAAATGTTCAATACGATGGCGGCTATCACGCACACCGTTCGCCTGTTGCGCGGCTTCGTATCCATCAAGGGTTTGACGGATCGCTCCATCGCCAATGGCATGAACCGAAATTTGCAGGTCAGCCGCATCTGCGCGAATGCAAACCTGTTTAAAATGCGCGTCCGAAAACAACGGCGCGCTGCAACTGTCGCTATTGGGGTAGAGCTGCAACATATAAGCGGTTTTACTGTCGATCACCCCGTCCATGAACATTTTCACGCGCCCACACCACAGGTTTTCACCACTGTATTTTGCACGCATTTCCACCGCCTCGGACAGGCGATCAATCGGGTCGGTGTGTTTTAGGTGCATCGGCACTTCAGTACGACACAACAAACGACCATCGTCCTCCAACTCGGACAACAACTCCAACTGGTAGAAATTCCCGTCCATATTGTGCAGGCTGGTAATCCCGTGGGATGCACAATGCACCAGCCCTTGCGCGAAAATATCTTTGTCGCCCGCGCGGGTGGTTGCATCGGGGGCAGGGATCGGGTCCGCGCCCGTTGTCATCCCCAACATTTCGCGCCCACCGAGCGGCGTTTTTGCCAGCACAGGGCCAAAAGCAGCTGCCTCCAACAACTCCCCTGTTGCTGTACCGTCCGCGCCCATCACGACCTCTGATCCCTCGTCGACCACTTTGCCATGCAGCAAACCTGCGAGTTCTAGGGCCTTGGTATTGGCATAAACCGTGTGATGATCCGAGGTCATGGCCGCAAACGGGCGATCAGGGAAAGCCGCATCCAGATCGTGGCGGGTCGGGGTGCGTTCCTTGCTAATCGCGTAGTAATCAATCGCGCTGGCGAACAGCATCTGATCATCGGGGCGCGACGCCGCATAAGGGCGGATCGCAGCCGCCAGCCCATCAACGCCTTTAACATCGTACAGGTCGAGGTAATTCAGCTCGGCCGCGCCCTGAAATAAATGCACATGGCTGTCGATAAAGCCTGGCAAAACCGTATTGCCCTGTGCATCAATCACGTTCGCTCTGCCAGCAATATCGCGAATTTCAGCCGTGGTTCCAACCGCGATAATTTTACTGCCCTCAATCGCAAGCGCCTCGGCATCGGGGCCAGCGAATGTAATGATTTTGCCGTTAAGAATGACCAGATCAGGCATGGGGATCCCCTAGAATAAAAAAGGCGGCGCAGTTTTAACCGCGCCGCCTGATTTGTTTACTTTTGCAAGTCTGTCCAGATTTGTGTGTAAATCTTGGTGACCGCAGGATCACAAACCTTGGCCACGTAAGCGGCGGCTTTCAGCTCTGCTGGGATGTTCACCTCGGGTGCAGTTGCCATATCTTCTGGCATAAACGCCTCTGATCCTGTGATGCCGTTCGCATAGCGCGCAAACGCCGAAATCAGCGCCGCATTTTCAGGGTCCATCACAAAGTTCTGGAATGCTTTGGCGTTGTCGACGTTTTTCGCATCAGACAGCACCGCAACATTGTCCATCCAAACAGGAAAGCCTTCTTGCGGGTATCCAAACACGATGTCCTCGTTTTGCAGGCGCGAACGAAACGACGAACCGTTCCAGTTTACCCCAGCGGCGATGTCACCTTTGGCGTATTTTTCCACTGTGCCGTAATCAAGCGACAGCCAATGGGGTTTGGCAGCAACCAGACCATCGCGGACTTTTTTCAACACGGCTTTGTCGCCTGTACACTGTTCGCCGCCGTAGTATTGGATGGCGAGGCCCATGATGTCGTTCATTTCAGGAACAACGTTGATCTTGCCTTTCAGCTCATCAGGTGGATCAAGAAAGATCGCGGCGGTGTTTGGGTTGCCGCTGTAAACAGCGGTGTTCACCGTCAGCCCGACAGTGCCCCATTGCCAAGGAACGGTATAGGCACGGCCCGGATCAAACGCGACATCCACCCACTGTAGGTCCATGTTTTTAAAGTTATCCATCCCACTTGGATCGGTTTTCAACAACAGGCCTTCGCCCACCCAGATCGGGATGTAAGTGCCCGACGGAACCACGATATCAAAACCATGACCGCCCGCTTTGACTTTGGCCAAGGCCGTGTCGTTGCTGTCATAATCCGTGATGGTCACTTTGATGCCTGTTTCGGCCTCAAACTTTTTGATCAGATCGGGGTTTGTGTAATTGCCCCAGTTGTAAATGTTCAATTCGCCATCAGCGAAAGCTGGCAGCGCAAAACTGGCTGCAATGGCGGCAGCGGTTACAATGCGTTTCATGTTAATCTCCCTGTTTGGTTTTGTTCGTGCCCCTTGAAAGTAGATAGAACGCGATCACCAGGGCAACGGAGATTGCGAGCAAAACTGTAGAAATGGCGTTCACTTCGGGTGTGATAACGCGGCGAAGTTGGCCAAGCATATAAGTCGGCAGTGTATCTTGGCCCGCGGATTTCACAAACTCGGTGATAACCACATCATCAAGCGAGATCACAAAAGCCAGCATCGCACCGGCCAAAACGCCGGGCCAAAGTTGCGGCAGCGTGATGCGGCGAAAAACCCGCCAAGGCGTGCCGTAAAGGTCAGCGCCAGCATGTTCTAAATTTAAATCCATCCCCTGAAGGCGCGCACGGATCGGCATGTAGGCAAACGGAATACAAAAAGCGGAGTGCGCAAGAATAAGATACCAAAGCCCTGTGTACCCCGTCGCCACTTTGATCATCGCGAAGAATATCAACAGGGCAACCGCCGTTACAATTTCGGGGATCATCAGCGGCTGATTGATCATCGCAAAAACAAACGTATAGCCTTTGAAGCTGCGTGTTCGCGTGGTGGCCAACGCGGCCATAACAGCGGCAGATGTGGCGACAGCAGATGCACAACACGCGATCACGAGGGACCGAATAGTGGCATCCTGGACCTTTTCGTTTTGCCACGCGGACACATACCATTGCAGGGAAAACCCTTCCCAAATCGCAATGCTTTGCCCCGCGTTAAAGGAATAAATCACCAGCAGAGTAATGGGCAAATAAAGCAGCACAAAACAGATCAGCGCAACCAGCGTAAACCCCGTTTGACGCCGCACATCATAGGCCCGATTTTTAGCCATGCGACATCTCCTCTTTGCCCGCAGAGCGGACATAAAACAGAAGCGCTATCATAACGATCGCCAGTAACGTAATCGACAGCGCCGCCCCCAAAGGCCAGTTTCGACCTTGGCCAAATTGCAGCTCGATCAGGTTGCCCAGCATCAATTGTTTGCCACCTCCCAGCACACGCGGCGTGACGTAAGCACCCAGTGAGGGCACGAAAACAAGGATAGACCCAGCAATAATTCCAGGGCGCGTGAGTGGGAAAATAATCTTGCGTAAAACCCGCCACCGAGAGGCGTAAAGATCATAGGCCGCTTCCACGAGCAAGAAATCAAGGCGTTCCAGAGAGGCATAAATAGGCAGAACCATCAGCGGCAAATACACATAAAACATACCCAGCGTGATGGCGAATTCCGTGTACAGAATTTGGATCGGCTGATCGACAATGCCTAACCCTACCAGCACCGTGTTAATCACCCCTTCGTTGCGGATAATTTCCATCACGGCAAAGGTGCGGATCAACAGATTTGTCCAGAACGGGATAATGATCAGCAGCATCCAGATATCGCGGGATTTCTGCGGCCGTGTTGCAATGAAATACGCCGTTGGAAAGCCAACCAAGAACGCCACGACCGTCGTCATAAGCGACAGCTTAACCGAGCGCCAAAAGATCGAGAAATGCGCGTCAGACAGGGACAGCTTGTCATCGAAAAAGTCGCGCTCAATAACAACGTTGAACCACGCTTGACCCGAGAAATCCCAGACCACGCCACCGTAATCACCGGGGGTCAGGAATGAATACAAGATAACGATCAGCAACGGACCAGATGCGGCAAACAGCAAAATGGCAATCGCTGGGCTCAGCAAAAACCACCGCGTCCGTGTCGCGCTTTTTTCGATCTGGCTGGCCATCAATCCCTCAACACTTGGCCGATGCCATCTTTGAAATGCACACCAACAGGCTGATTAACGGCGAAATCTTCATCCGCGTCGGGCTGGTTTTGGCGGCGCACCACAAATTTTGATCCATCCTCCAGATCAACATGATAATGCGTATCGGTCCCAAAATAGACGATGTTTTGCAGCGTGCCTTTAATCGTACCACCCGAAGTTTTCAGGCTGGCATGTTCGGGGCGTACCGCCAGCGTAACCGCGCCAGTTGTCGCGCCACCGTCAACAGTACGCGCGGCAATTGTTTTGCCAGACGCCAGCTTCACCTGCGCCATATCCCCGTTTATCGACTGGATCTCTGCCGATATAAAATTCGTATCGCCAATAAAATCCGCCACAAACCGTTCAGCAGGATGATCGTAAATTTCCTTTGGCCCGCTGATCTGCAAAATGCGGCCCTCATTCATCACCGCAATGCGATCAGACATGGTTAATGCCTCTTCTTGATCGTGGGTGACGAAAACAAAAGTAATGCCTGTTTCGTGCTGCAGGCGTTTCAATTCGATCTGCATTTCTTTGCGCAATTTGAAATCGAGCGCGGACAGCGGTTCATCCAACAATAAGACCTTTGGCTTGGGCGCAAGGGCGCGGGCCAGCGCAACACGTTGCTGTTGCCCGCCCGAAATTTGGCTGGTCATTCGATCCGCCAACGACGTCATCTTCACCAGTTCCAGCATGTCATCGACAGCGGATTTCACCTCGGCTTTTGGCCTGTTCTGCATTTCCAAACCAAAGCCGATATTTTGCGCCACAGTCATGTGTGGGAACAGCGCGTAGTTTTGAAAAACCGTATTCACAGGGCGCTTGTAAGGGGGCAGCCCCAAAATATCAGCACCCTCAATTGTCAGCGTCCCGTCGCTCGGGTCTACGAACCCTGCAATGGATCGCAGCAACGTGGTTTTCCCGCAACCAGATGGCCCCAAAAGAGTGAAAAACTCGTTCTGAGAAATCTCCACGTTAATATCTTTCAGCGCAGTAAAGGCCGTTGGGCCCGTGCCAAAAATTTTAGTTAGGTTTTTAATTTCAATCATTTATCAGGCAGCAATTCTTGTTTTATTTTCTGCCCTAGCAGCAGGGCCTTTACCCAGAGTAAGATTAAACAACCACCTCGTGTCAACTTTTTATTATTTCTCCACAGGCTGATTTCAGTGCGTTTTGTTGCGCCGTACACGCCCAAAACACGATGCTTGACGGCGTTCAAATTGCCCGCCACGATGATGAAAATTCAAACTTTTGAGGGGGGCAAGCCATGCCACGCGTCGCAGTTGCTGGGTTCCAACATGAAACAAATACCTTTGCGCCCTTTCCAACAGAATGGCCCAATTTTCAAACGCCCGGCGCATGGCCACCCTACGCAGAGGGCGAAAAAGCAATCGAACAGGCCCGTGGTTTGAACGTGCCGCTGGGTGGTTTTGTCGGCGCGGCCAAAGGGATGGAATTGGTCCCCCTTTTATACGCAGCGGCAGAACCGGGTGGATTGGTAAACTCCCAAGCTTTCGATCAAATCACCGCAACCGTGTGCGAAAGATTGGCCGACGCAGGCGAAATCGACGCGGTTTATCTGGATCTGCACGGGGCGATGGTCACGCAGGATTATGAGGATGGAGAGTCCGAAATTTTGCGCCGTGTCCGCGCCGTGGTTGGCCCTGATTTGCCAATCGCTGTCAGCCTTGATCTGCACGGAAATCTGTCGCCAGAATTTGCCCAACTTGCATCCTGCATGACCATGTATCGCACCTATCCCCACATCGACATGGCCGCGACGGGCGCACGCGCCGCGCATTTGTTGATGGAATTATTGGAGCACGGCACACCTTTTTTTACTGCGTTTCGTCAGTTGGATTACATCATCCCGATCACCGCGCAATCCACGCGGCGCGAACCGGGCGCGCGGCTTTACGCCAGTTTGGATGGGTTGGCGGCGCAGGACGGTGTGTCGTCCATCGACTTTGCCTTCGGCTTCCCGCCAGCCGATATCTTCAATTGCGGCACCTCAGTTTACGCCTGCGGAACAGATCAAGCGGCCGTTGACGCTGCCGCTGATACGATGCTCGAAGCACTCCAAAATGCCGAAGATGATTTCGATACGGGCCTAACACCTGCCCCCGCCGCAGTGCGCCGTGCGATGGCGGTGAACGGCGCAAAACCTGTTATTTTGGCCGATCCTCAGGACAATCCAGGTGCAGGCGCGCCCGGTGATGCAACGGGTCTGTTGGCGGCGATGTTAAACGACAATACCCACGGCGTTATCGGGATGATTTGGGATGCAAAAACCGCCGCGCAAGCCCACAAAGCGGGCGTTGGCGCAATGATCGACGCACAGATCGGTGGTCAATTTCCCGAAAGCGGCGGCCCTGCTATTTCTGTGCGTGCCAGTGTCGAACAACTGAGCGATGGCAAATTTCTGTGTACGGGTCCGATGTTTGGCGGGCTGACGGCAAACCTTGGCCCCTGTGCGCGGTTGCGTGTTCGTCAAGGCGCGGCGGATGTGACGATTGTGGTGGGATCAAAACGTGCACAAAATGCGGATCAGGCGATCCTGCGTCATGTCGGTGCAAACCCCGAGGATTTCAAAGTTGTCGCGGTTAAAAGCGCGATCCATTTTCTGGCCGATTACGAACCGATTGCACAGGAAGTAATACTCTCAGAATCCCCTGGCGCAAACCCTTGTCGCATTGAAACCATCCCCTACACCCGGTTACGTGCTGGCGTTCGGCTTGGCCCGAATGGCCCTGTTTATAGCGGAGCAAAGGACACCTGATTTTAGGCTTCATCGTCGCTCGGACTTCGTAAATAATATCCAGCTGCGTAAGCATCTTTTAACAACCCTTCGCGCCGAGCTGTCGAACCCGTTGACCCGTTCAACACGTGCAGGTGGCGTCGCGCAAATCCGAAATATCCAAAGGTGCCGTCGATCCAACTCGTCTCCAATGTCGCCGCGTAGCCTCGGGTTTCCATTTCGTCCGAACGCGCACCGTTGGGGATCAGCAAAACGCCTTTGCAGGGGCGTTGTAACGAACAATCTGGGTCATCCAACTGGTCATAGGCCCAGCCCCAAGACCAGACCCGATCGACCCAGCCTTTGGTCATCGCAGGCATGCCCCACCAGAACAACGGAAATAGAAAACAAACCGCATCAGCCCGCGCAATTCGGGTTTGCTCTGCCAAAATATCGGCAGGAATGGCACCGTCTGCCTCTCCGTTTATGTCGGCCATGCTCCAGCGGGGATCAAAACCCTCACTGTGCAAATCGGCCAATTCAACCGTATGCCCCGCCGCCAGCGCGCCCGCGTTAAACTGCTTGGCCACAGCGCCGCTAAAGGATGAGGGGTCAGGATGATCGAGAATGGTCAGCACATGCATGGGCCTGCTCCGCAAAAGGTTTTGGCAATGTTCACACGAACGGCTTGCGCTGAAAAGGGCGGTAATTTGCGGCGCTGTACCCACGATGCAAGGCTGGTTTACCACGGCCCTGTGTCGCCTATCTAGGGTGGAATGGCATCTGTATCACCGTTGAGCGCCTGTTTTTTCTGAACAAAGCCCCGTTCTTCCTGTTTAGCTTCCCTTCACGTTAATTGATCAAATTTGTTGCGCAAATGGCACGAAATCACCCCTCCCAATGGGGCACCGCCGCCACATTTGCCGCCTAAAAATTTAACATGATGTTTGACGATGGCATCCCCAGAAGAGCGAAAAGCTCTCACAGGCGGTAGGTACAGATTATGACTGATTTTAAAGTCGGAGTTTACGATTTCGATCCCTTTTTCACGTTTTCACGAACGGTGGGCGGGGAAATTACCTATTCAGGGCCTGCAAATTCCGAAACCAATGCATTTATTTCTGACAGTGGCGCAGGGACGTTAGGCGAAACCCTCGAGGACGACACCTCGGGCGAGGATGCGACCGTATCTATCACCATAAACGGCACCACGTCTTCGGGTGGCGATGTAAGCGCCGAAGAAAGCTGGACCCTTTTAGACGACGACACAGGCGAGACGTTTCAGGTCGTTACGTTCCACGTCCAAGATGGCGGCGCGAGCGCTTATTACACGATTTCTGAAATGCCACTTATTCCCGGGCATGTGTATCGCACAGTTACATTTAACGACGATCCAGACGCGGCTGATGCAACATTCAGTTATGACGATTATGTTCCCTACAATCCTGATGGGACTGTTGATGGTACTGACAGCGATGATGTTATCGACGACAGTTACACGGGTGATCCCCAAGGCGAATAGGTCGATGGTCTCGATAGCATAGACGTCACGGGCGTTGATCTTGATCTAAACTGGGATGCTGAAGGCGCGGATGAAACCGACCTGTTTGGCGGCGTGTCACAAGATGCAGGCGGCATCCAGGTAGACGTCAGCTTAATCGACGATGGTGTGGGCACGGAATGGAGCGTTGAATCGTCCCAAACCCAATACGTTGGAACAGGCGAAGGCTTTGATCCAAACTCCTCCCTATTGTTGTACGGAAATGGGCCAACCGGCGACACATCTACCATGCGG
The DNA here is from genome assembly GCA_037625035.1 of Amylibacter sp. Classification (GTDB taxonomy): domain Bacteria; phylum Pseudomonadota; class Alphaproteobacteria; order Rhodobacterales; family Rhodobacteraceae; genus Amylibacter. The sequence goes on along the minus strand of JASJIO010000063.1, from coordinate 1,951 downwards.
GTGAATTTTTCATCTGTAACTGGCTCTGGCTACAGCGAAGAAGTCACCGATGTTCAGTTTCGCATCAACGATATCGACAGTGCGACAGGCGCGTTTCGCGATGTAATCACCGTTCGAGCCTATGATGCAGACGGCATTGAAATCGAAGTCCAGTTTACCATCGGCGGTGATGATACCGTTGTCGGAAACACCATAACGGGCGGCGATAACGCCAACTCTGAATCCGATCTGGACGGGTCCGTTCTTATTACCATCCCGGGTCCTGTTGCCTATTTCGTTGTTGATTACGATCAGGGCGGAACCGGCACGCAGGCGGTTTATATTACTGATATCGAATTTGTCGCCATTCCACTGTGCGGCAACGAAGACATCATCGATGCAGGCGTGGGCGATGATAGCATCGACAATGGCGTAGAAAGCGACACGGTTTATGGTGGCACGGGCAATGATACTATCAATGCCTCCGAAGACGACGACACGCTGTTTGGCGGCGATGATACAGACACATTCCAAATGGGCGATGGCCTTGGCGATGACAGCATTGTTGGCGGCGAAGGCGGCACGGACAGCGATACAATCGACGCCTCTGCGCTAACATCGGGTGTGACGGTTCTATTCACGGGCGATGAAGCAGGCACCGTTGATGGCTTCGACACTGATGCCACGTTCAGCGAAATTGAAAACCTGATTTTGACCGACCAAGGCGACACGGTTGATGGCTCGGCCTCGACCACGTCGATGTCCATTGATGGGGGCGCAGGCGACGGCAGCCTGATTGGTGGCACGGGTAACGATACGCTTATCGGGGGCACTGGCGACGATACACTTGAAGGCGGCGCGGGCGCAGACTCTTTGGCTGGCGGCTCGGGCATGGATTTCGCAGATTATTCCAATTCTGACGCGGGTGTTTTCGTAAACCTTACGTCTAACGCGGTTTTGGGTGGGCACGCGACTGGCGACACAATCGCCGGTATTGACGGCCTCGTTGGGTCTGATTTTGACGACACCCTGACAGGCTACAACGCCGAGGGCGTGGGTTTCACCAACATCTTTTACGGCGGTGACGGCGCGGATACGTTGGATGGTCGCAGCGGTGATGACACGCTGTTTGGCGGCAATGACGCCGATACATTTGTGTACCAAGACGGCTTTGGCAACGATACAATTGAAGGCAGCGAAGGCGGCACTGATAACGATGTAATCGACGCATCCGCAGTGACCAGCGGTATCACCGTGGATTTCACTAGCGGCGAGACAGGCACTGTGACCAGTGGCGCTGACACAGTTAATTTTGCAGAAATCGAAAGTTTTGTGCTGACAGGGCAGGCGGATACGATCAACGGCTCGCTCGCTGACGATTCCATGACAGTCTTTGCAGGCACGGGCAACATCACCATAGTTGGCGGTGAATGCGGCGAAACAAACGGCGACACGCTCAATTTCAACGGCCTGTTGGACACGGGCATGATGGTCATCACGGATGACGATGACGCAAGCGGCGGCCTTACGGGTTTTGCGTTTTTGCTCGATGGCACGCGGTTTGATTTTCTGAAATCGAAAACATCATCTGCTTTGCACGGGGCACAAAAATCCTGACCATTCAGGCGAAGTCTTGATCGAGGATTTGTCCGAAGGCGATCAAATCCTCAGCCTCGATCACGGGTTGCAACAAATCCGCTGGATCGGTTCGCGCACAGTTCCTGCAACGGGCGATTTCGCATCGATCATAATCGCAAAGGGCGTTCTTGGCAATCACTCCGATTTAACAGTTAGCCCACAGCGCCGCATGTTGATTGCAGGCTCGGTTGCAGAATTGCTGTTTGGCGAATCCGAAGTTTTGGTTCCCGCGAAGCACTTGTTAAGCTGGGATGGCGTGTACTGCGCAAAACTGGAAACGGTCGAATATTTTCACATCCTGTTTGAAACCCATCAAGTGATCCACGCCAAAGGC
>JASJIO010000062.1:0-2726 GCA_037625035.1 Amylibacter sp. | reverse complement strand
TGGACTGAAGGTGAAAGCCTCGTGCATTTGGGGCAGGGCGGCGAACGCACCTCCCCTGTGGCAATGGAATACGCCGCTGAAGCGTCTTACTCTCCGCTGGTTTCCCTGCGCTACGGCAAGTGGAAATATACGCGCTGCAATCTCGATCCAGACCAATTGTTTGATCTGGAAACTGATCCGCACGAACTCACAAACCTCGCAGATGCCCCCGAACACCAAGGCACAGTCACCTCGCTTCGGGCCAAATCAAACGTGCGTTGGGATCTTGATGCCTACGACAATCAAGTCCGCGAAAGCCAAGCTCGCCGCTGGGTTGTCTACGAGGCTTTGCGCAACGGCGAATACTACCCGTGGGATTACCAGCCGCTGCAAAAAGCCTCTGAACGCTACATGCGCAACCACATGGATTTGAATACAGTTGAGGAAATCGCCCGTTTCCCAAGAGGCGAATAACCCATGCCAAATGACCAAATCCGCGTCTATGGCCGTGCGTCATCGTCAAATGTGCAGGCCTGCATGTGGGGCTGCGCTGAACTTGGCGTAAACGTTGATCGGCTGGATTACGGCTATAATTTTGCGTCGCTTGATACCCCTGAATATCGCGCCTTAAACCCGCACGGCAAAATCCCAGTGTTGCAACTTTCAAACGGCACAACGCTGTTCGAAACCCCTGCAATTCTGCGCTACCTCGCGACCGAATATGGCGACGAGACCTTCTGGCCAACCGACCCCGCGAACCGTGCCAAAACCGACATGTGGGCGGAATGGGCCAAGCACGACATTGCCGAAGCCTTCACGGGCCCGATCTTTTGGCGCGTCGTGCGCACTGCGCAAGTACGATGGAACAAGCCTGCCATCAAATCTGCCATCGCACCACTTGAAACCCAACTCGCAATCGTAGAACTGCGCCTTGCCACAGGCTATCTGTGCGGTGACGATTTCACGCTGGCCGACATCCAATTTGGCCACGTTCTCTATCGATATTTCGACTTCGGAATTGAACGCGCACGCCTGCCGAACCTTAAACGATATTATGAAACTCTAACGCAGCGGCCCGCCTATCAAACCCATGTTATGCGGCCATATGATGAACTTAGAGATACTGTCTAATGAACACCAAAACAAACACCAAAACAAACGCAGATTACATCATCATCGGCGCTGGCTCTGCTGGCTGCGCACTGGCGTATCGCTTGTCCGAAGATGGCAAAAACAAAGTCCTCGTGATCGAATATGGCGGCAGCGATTGGGGCCCGTTCATCCAAATGCCGGGCGCACTTAGTTATCCCATGAACATGGCACGCTACGATTGGGGATACAGCTCCGAACCCGAGCCCTACCTTGATGGCCGCAAATTGGCCGCACCCCGTGGCAAAGTCATCGGAGGTTCGTCCTCCATCAACGGCATGGTTTACGTGCGTGGCCATGCACGTGATTACGATCATTGGGCTGAGACAGGCGCAACGGGTTGGTCGAGCGCCGAGGTGCTGCCCTATTTCAACCGCCAAGAACACTGGCATCCATCGGGCCACGGTGGTGATCGCTCTGTGCGCGGCAAAAAAGGCCCGCTGCACGTAAAACGCGGCACCCGTGAAAATCCCCTGAACAAAGCCTTCGTGGAGGCAGGTCGCCAAGCGGGTTATCAAGTGACGCAAGATTACAACGGCATCCAACAAGAGGGCTTTGGCCCAATGGATCAAACCGTGCATCGCGGCGTGCGTTGGTCTGGCGCCAATGCCTACCTAAAACCCGCCTTAAAACGCCTGAACGTTGAGCTGATAAACGGGCACGCAAACCGTGTCATCATTGAAAATGGCCGCGCCACAGGTGTGGAAATCAGCCGAGGCAGCAGCACCCAAATCCTAACTGCAAACCGTGAAGTCATCATCGCCGCCAGCGCCTTTAATTCACCCGCGATCCTCATGCGATCAGGCATTGGCCCTGCAGCGCACCTAAAAGAACACGGCATCGAAGTGGTCGCAGATCGGCCGGGCGTTGGCCAAAACTTGATGGACCATCTGGAACTGTACATCCAAGTCAAATCCACCAAACCGATCACACTTTACAAATACTGGAATCTGCTGGGCAAAGCATTTGTTGGGGCGAAATGGCTGCTAACAGGGCAGGGACCGGGCGCATCGAACCAGTTCGAAAGTGCCGCCTTCATCCGCTCGCGCGCGGGCGTTGATTATCCCGATATCCAGTATCATTTCCTGCCCATCGCGGTGCGCTATGACGGCCAAGCCGCTGCCGAGGGCCACGGATTTCAGGCCCACGTTGGCCCGATGAGATCGCAATCGCGGGGCTCTGTCACGCTCAATTCCGCCGATCCAATGGAGGCGCCAAAAATCCTGTTCAACTACATGAGCCAAGATCAGGACTGGGAAGATTTTCGCAGTTGCATCCGCCTCACGCGCGAGGTTTTCGACCAAGACGCGTTCAAACCCTATCACGGCGGCGAAATCCAACCGGGCGAAGATATGAAATCGGACGAGGCCCTAAACGCCTTCATCAAAGAACACGTCGAGAGCGCCTATCACCCGTGTGGAACCTGCAAAATGGGCGCTTTGAGCGACCCAATGGCCGTTGTTGATCCCGAATGCCGTGTGATTGGCATAGAAGGTTTGCGCGTCGCCGATAGTTCGATTTTTCCGCGCATCACCAACGGTAATCTGAACGGCCCGTCAATTATGGTCGGTGAAAAAGCGTCCGATCATATCTTGGGC
>JASJIO010000061.1:0-51460 GCA_037625035.1 Amylibacter sp. | reverse complement strand
CAAGTTTGTCTGACAATACCGCACAGACCATCTGCGGATTTCGAAAGAAAAATAGTCAAAGTGATCCAAAATAATTGCTCACCCCGTATTTATAGAATATATATTGGGTCTGTGACATAAAAATTAGCGTTTCGCGATATCATAGCGGAGGCTAGAAAAAAGGATGGTACATGAGACAAATTTTCGTAACCGGGTGGAATTTTATTTTTAATACCGAAAAAAGTCCCCTTCGCCACATTCCGGATACCTCAACACGGCACTATGTGTTGCAACTTTTGGGATTTATGTGGGCAGTTAGTTTCGCTATCGCAGTAGGCAGCTACACGATACTTCTAGCAAGCATTATTGGGCATGCTGTATTGATTGGAGCTGCCGCTATAACGGTAGCAACTTATACTGCAGCTGCGAAAAAACCTTCTTGGTTTTTAAAAGGTTCGGGGAGCCGCAGCGATGGCGAACACGAGTAGTTTCAATTAATCCGAAGTGTACCTTGGCTGAATAAATATTTCGCAGCGGAACAACGTAAGGTAGCTGTGTTGAACAAATAGACATTTCAACTGCGTAACCAATTGGAGAAGTGTGAGCCGTAAGGTTGGGCTAGGTGCCAAAGTGTCCGTCGTCAGAGCTTTGGAACCATTTGCATCTTAAATCAAGAGAGGGTTCGGCTCATCTGTTTGGTTTCATTACTTGACGTGTTGTCTGTGATGCAAGTATCGCGTTTCAAGCGTCCTTCGTTTGATCCTTTCCCTTTTTTGCAGGATTGCTTTATCGCGCCCGAAGTAGACGTTGGCAGGTATGACGTTGTTCAGGCTTTCGTGGTATCGCTGATGGTTGTAGTGGCCCACAAAGGTGGCGATGTGCCCTTCGAGATCATCAGGTAGGAAGTGGTTTTCTAACAGGATGCGGTTCTTCAACGTCTGATGCCAACGAGATCGAAGCGTTAGCCAACCTTGATCCAGACCTGACCCCTGGGCCCACAGGCAGGATCAAGATCGACCTTTTTGACGGCCACCGGATTACAGCGAAGGGCGGCTTTGATGTGGATATGTTGGCACGTTTGTTGAAAGGGCTTTCATCATGATCCCGGTGCCAAGCAACACGCAGGTCTGGTTGGAGGCGGGCGTGACGGATATGCGGCGCGGATTTAACACGCTGGCAGCACAGGCCGAACAGGTTTTGGTGGAGGACCCATTTTTAGGGCATCTGTTTGTTTTTCGGGGGTGGCGTAGTGATCTGCTCAAGATCATATGGTCGGACAGCCAAGGAACCTGCCTGTTTTCCAAACGACTTGAACGAGGACAGTTTGTATGGCCTGGGGCCAAAGAGGGTAAAACCTGTCTCTGGCGCAATTGGCAATGCTGTTGAAAGGCATTGACTGGCGTATCCCAAAGCGGACATGGCGACCTTTTACAGCGGGATAATCAGGGAAAAATATCAAGTGATATTGACCTTTGTGGATTCCAATGTGGAGCGCAATTCTGTATAGAATGGCCATGCTGAACACCCTTAATAACTTGCCCGAAAACCCCACTGAGCTGAGGCAAGTGAGTACGTTATTGGCGGCGGAAGTGAAAGCGTTGACCCTGAAATTTGAACAGCTTCAGCCCAATTAAACGGGGCCAACCGGCATCGCTTTGGGTTCAAACCAGAGGGCATGGATCAGCTGCAATTGTTTGCCGAGAACGAGGAGATTGCGGATTGGCTGGAACGCCTGACCGAGAACAAACGCACGTGGGGCTTCGGCTTGTGCTTTTTGTACCTACGCAACGTACAAGGCTATGGCTGGAACCACAAACGCGTTTATCGGATTTACTGTGAACTGAACTGAATCTGCGGATCAAACCTAAGAAGCAGCTAAAGCGTGACATGCCTGAACCTTTGGCCGTGCCAGAGAAACCGAATGATATTTGGTCCATGGATTTTATGGTGAATCAGCTTGCCGATGGTCGTTCGATTAGGACCTTACACGTGCTGGATGACTTCAACAGAGAGGGTTTGAGCATTGAAGTGGATTTCTCGTTGCCCGCCGAGTGCGTAATACGGAGCCTAAATCAGATCATCAAATGGCGTGGGAAACCCAAGATGACACTTGTTGATAACGGCCCAGAATACACAAGTGGATAATTGATGACTTGGGCCGATAAAGCGGGCGTGCAACTGGAGTATATCAAACCAGGAAAGCCTCAGCAGAATTTCTACATTGAGCGCTACAAACGTACCGTTCGTGCTGAATGGCTGAGGCAATACATCTTTGAAACGATTGCGGAGGCACAGGACCAAGCAACACAATGAGTGGGGACATACTACAATGAACGACCCAACATGGGCATCAGCGGTATCACCCCCGCAATGAAACTGAAAATGGCACGCGAAGATGCAAAATAAATAAACTATTGGTTTTGAAGTGGTCTAGCAAATTCGGACAGCGTGCTAAGATGTATCCAACATTTCTTTGGCGGACGCTTCTCAAATCTGGAGGAGTTTTAGGGGCGCAGGTCAGAACCACGAATAGCTCTTCCATAAAGAGGTAGAAAATCTTGTTGATCCACTCTTGGATGCTTCTCTTGAGGAATAGCTTCTCTGGCTATTTGCGTAGCTGCCTCGGTACACAAACTCGGTACACAAACGGTACACAATTTGAAATGATATTTGTCTTACATACTGCTATTAAATGATTATTTGCAATAAAGCGGCCCCTGCCGTCGGAGCCAACTTTTCTAAGCTGCATCAAGCGCTTGAAGGTTGTGCAAAAAAATCATAAGCAAATATCATGATAACTATAACAACGACCGAGCAGCTGGCTGCCTTTTGCGCTAAGTGCGCCACATTCGATTATGTCACCATCGACACCGAATTCCTTCGTGAGCGGACCTATTATTCCAAACTTTGTTTGATCCAAATGGCCCACCCTGGTGAAGCGGATGAAGGCGCTGTTTTGATTGACGTTTTAGAAGATGGACTAAGCCTCGATCCGTTGTACGAATTGTTCAAAGACGAATCCGTGGTCAAAGTATTCCACGCGGCGCGCCAAGATTTGGAAATCTTTTTCGTGGATCGTCAGGTGTTTCCAAAACCCTTCTTTGATACCCAAGTGGCCGCGATGGTCTGCGGCTTTGGTGAACAGGTTGGATACGAAACACTGGTGCGTAAAATTGCCAAGGCGCAGTTGGATAAATCTTCTCGGTTTACGGATTGGTCACAGCGGCCATTGTCGGACAAACAAAAGACCTATGCTTTAGGCGATGTAACCCACTTGCGTGAGATTTATGAGTTTTTGGCCAAACGGTTGGATAAAACAAATCGTAAATCTTGGGTCGAGGAAGAGGTGCAAATCCTTATCAATCCAGAAACGTATAACACTGATCCAAACAATGCTTGGCGTCGGGTAAAGACACGCAGCAATTCGCGCCGTTTTCTGGCGACAGTTCAAGAGCTTGCAAGGTTTCGCGAAATCTATGCGCAGGAACGCAATGTGCCGCGTAATCGGGTCTACAAAGACGACGCGTTGATGGAAATCGCTGCGACACGCCCCAAAGTACCAAGCGATTTGGGCAAGTCACGGATGTTGTTGCGAGAAGCACGCAAAGGCCAAATCGCGGACGGAATTATCGCCGCAATCAAAGCAGCAGATGCGATTCCAAATGATGATCTGCCAACTGTCGCTGCGGTAAAACAACGCCCGCAAGGCAGCGAAGGTTTGGCTGATTTGCTGCGCGTATTGCTAAAGGCAAAAGCCGAAGAAGCAGGCGTTGCACCCAAACTGATCGCCAATGCATCCGAGTTGGATGACATTGCAGCAGGCGTTGGCGGCGATCAAGCGTTTCGCGGCTGGCGGAGCGAAGTTTTTGGTAACGATGCTAGAGACTTATGCGACGGAAAAATCGCATTGTCGGCCAGTGGAAGCAGCGTCAAAATTGTAAGAGTTTAGGCGCTATTTGCGCAGGCTAACTTGATTTTGTGACCCAAGCACACGAATGGTGCGGATGTTTGCAAGCTTTTGATGCGACAGGAAAACACCGGCATCAATTTCGCGCGAACGATTGGTTGATACACTGGTATTGAATTGCGGTTCTTTTGCGCGGAATTCCAGCGTCAGAACACCTTTTTCATCTGGCTCAAACTTGTTCAAGCTAATCAGTTTCGCGTCGTAATACCCTTGGCGTGGCATCAATGCGCGGGCGCGAATGACGCCGCCATCACGGGTGCGTTCAAAACGCGCACCCTCAATAACCGAGACCAACGAGCGACCTTCGATTGCAGTTGAAACAACTGCTTTTTTGTTGGCGCGATTGCGGCGTCCAAAACTGCTTGCGGAACTGCCAGTGCCTGCGGAACTGGCGGAAGTTGAACTTCCTGCACTGCTGCCGACGCTGCTGTTTCCTAAGCCGCAAGATGACACCATCCCGACAATAGAAAATGCGCACAAAAGGTTTTTCATTTGCTCACCCTGTATCTTTGCGTCATGGTTAGCCAAATTAACGGCCAAAGAAAAGAGTGGAGTGGGCCCGTTTGCTAATTTGGCTGGACGTAGCACCATACGCGCCATAGGTAACACCTAAAGATGCCGTAAAAACAGGTTTATGATGACCGAAGACTTTCAAGAAATCGTCGAAACATTCGAATTTCTGGACGATTGGGAAGACCGCTATCGCCATGTCATCGAATTGGGTAAAGAAATGCCCGATTTGATTGAGGCATTGCGCGTGCCAGCGACCAAAGTTGATGGCTGTGCATCCCAAGTGTGGATTGTTCCAAAGATCGACGGGCAGGGGCCAAACGGCATTTTCACCTTTGATGGCGAGAGCGATGCGATGATCGTACGTGGCTTGATCGCCATTCTTGGGGCGCTTTATAATGGGGTTACGCTGCAACAAGTTGTTGAAACGGATGCGCCAGCTGCCTTTGCTAAATTGGGGCTGGATCAACACCTTTCGGCGCAGCGGTCCAACGGGTTACGCGCGATGATTGAACGGATTCAAGCCGTTGCACAGGCGAATATCGCGGAAAATTCATAATCTTTATGATTAGTATGAATTTGCTTTGAGGTTCTAGCTGTGACACGCAAGCCTTGAACCCACATTTTGTTGGGCAAAAGGATCATCGCATGTCTGAAAAACTACAGAAAATTCTGGATACACAGGGTTGGGTATTGACTGATGGGGCGACGGGGACAAACCTGTTCAACATGGGGCTAGAAGCTGGTGAAGCGCCTGAAATGTGGAATGAATGGCATCCTGACCGGATCAAAGCGTTGTACAAAGGCGCGGTTGATGCGGGTTCTGATCTGTTTTTAACCAACAGTTTTGGCGGAAATGCCAGCCGTTTGAAATTGCACGGCGCAGAAAAACGCGCCCGTGAGTTATCGCGTATTTCCGCAGAAATTGCCCGTGAAGTGGCCGATACTGCTGGGCGAGACGTTGTTGTGGCGGGATCTATGGGGCCGACAGGTGATATTATGCAGCCCGTTGGAACGCTATCCCATGCGGATGCGGTAGAGATTTTCGAAGAACAAGCACACGGCCTGATCGAGGGCGGCGCGGATGTGCTGTGGGTGGAAACTGTTTCAGCACCAGAGGAATATGCAGCGGCCGGAGAGGCGATTGACAATGTTGGAGCGCCTTGGTGTGGAACCATGAGCTTTGATACCGCTGGGCGCACGATGATGGGGCTGACCTCCAATGGCATGGTCGAGATGGTCGCTGGATTGACCCATAAACCGATGGCGTTTGGGGCAAATTGCGGTGTCGGGGCGTCTGATTTATTGCGCACGATGTTAGGCATGGCAGAGGCCAATCCAACGCTGCCTTTGATCGCCAAAGGCAATGCTGGCATTCCTAAATATGTGGACGGTCATATCCACTACGATGGGACGCCTGAATTGATGGCAAAATACGCTGTTTTGGCGCGTGATTGTGGTGCTTCGATCATCGGTGGATGTTGTGGCACAATGCCCGAGCATCTTGCTGAAATGCGACATGCGTTGGAAACAATAGAGGTTGGGCAAAAGCCTGATTTATCAACAATTTCTGAAGTATTGGGCGCATTTTCATCGACAAGCGATGGGACGGGCGATGACCCCACCCCACAACGTGTTCGCCGTCGTAAACTGGCATAATTTTCGCAAATTTCTACTATTGCGTCGGAATGGGAAAAAACAGTGTCGCTATTTTTGCAGAATGACGCGAATCTGGCCGTATCGTCCGGGGGAGTACCCGCCGTGGTGGCACGTATAATTATAGGATTTATAGCCAATGTCTGACCAAGAAGACGATATCATCTTGTCCGAACTGAGCGACGAAGAGCTTGTGCCGCAAATACACGATGACCTGTATGATGGTTTGCGCGAAGAGATCGAAGAATCTGTCAATATTCTGTTGGGTCGCGGCTGGATGCCATACGATGTTTTGACCAAAGCGTTGGTTGAGGGCATGCGTATCGTCGGGATCGATTTCCGCGATGGTATTTTGTTCGTGCCAGAGGTTCTTTTGGCTGCAAACGCGATGAAGGGTGGTATGGCCATTCTGAAACCTTTGCTGGCTGAAACCGGTGCGCCGCGTTTGGGCAATATGGTGATCGGCACTGTTAAAGGCGACATCCACGATATCGGCAAAAACCTGGTTACCATGATGATGGAAGGCGCTGGCTTTGAGGTCAAAGACCTTGGCATCAATAACCCCGTTGAAAACTATCTCGATGAGTTGGAAAACGGCGATTACGATATCCTTGGGATGTCAGCTTTGCTTACAACTACAATGCCTTACATGAAAGTCGTGATCGATACGATGGTCGAAAAAGGCATGCGTGATGATTACACAGTTCTGGTTGGCGGCGCGCCGTTGAACGAAGAATTCGGCAAAGCGATTGGCGCGGATGCCTATTGTCGTGACGCGGCGGTTGCGGTGGAAACGGCGAAAGAATTCATGGCGAAAAAGCACAATCAAATGAACGCTTAGATCATGATATCAGTTAGTGATCATACATTGACTGAAGACGGTTTAGACGCGCGTGGGAGTGATCCTGCGCGCGTTTTGGTTTTGGCTTGTGGCGCGTTAGCACGCGAGATTTTGGCGCTGTTCAAAATCAACAAATGGGACCACATGGACCTGACGTGTTTGCCTGCAAAATGGCATATGACGCCAGATTTGATCACGGATGGGGTCGAGGACGTGGTGCGCAAGCGTCAGGGCGAATATGACCAAATTTTCGTGGCCTATGCGGATTGCGGAACTGGCGGGCTTTTGGAGGCGAAATGCGTCGAACTTGGCGTTGAAATGATCGCCGGACCGCATTGTTACAGTTTTTTTGAGGGCAATGAAGTTTTCGCGGCAACATCCGAGGATGAAATCACGGCGTTTTATCTAACTGACTTCTTAGTGTCTGTTTTTGATAGCTTTTTCTGGAAGCCAATGGGGTTGGATCGACACCCTGAACTGTTGGAAATGTATTTTGGTAACTATGAAATAGTGGTTTATCAGGCACAAACAGAGAATGCCGATTTAACGGCCAAGGCACAAAAGTGTGCTGCGCGAATGGGCCTGAAATTTGAGCGTCGTTTCACGGGATATGGCGATTTGCAGACGGCCCTAGCAGGTATTCCTACACAGCGTTAACACATTCGTTAACGGCGCTTTTTACACCCAGATAAATGTCCGCAAAGCGTATGCAAACGGTATGCAAAGTGTATGGCATGTGTATGGCACTTTTGATTTTGTGCGCGAGTGTTAATTGATGAACGGCGCGGTCGATGGATTGGCGCGGTGCGCAACGCTTGCCTTTGAGAATCAAAACTGCAAACTTACCATTAACACGTTTGGGAGGCTGCAAAATGGCACGTGAAGAAACCACTGGATTTATGGCGATGAAGGGGGCTGGATATTATTCCAAGGCCACTGTCGGGGCCAAACACGTCATGGATAATGCCGCGCAGATGGTTCTGGATGCGGTGGATCGCATGAAGCTGGAAAAAACGGATGGTGTTTTTCGCGTGACCGATATGGGGGCGGCGGATGGGGGCACCTCGCTCGATATGTGGCGGCGCGTTTTGGCGCAGGTTCGCGCTCAAGCACCTGATCGCCCGATCGAGATGATTTACACCGATTTGCCGCGCAATGATTTCAGCCAAGTGTTTCAGATCGTGCATGGGCTGACGGGCGAGGCGACCTATTTGGATGAGGTGAGCGGCGTGCATGTTATGGCCTCTGGTACGTCATTTCACGAGGCGATTGTACCTGCGGGAACGCTCGATCTGGGGTTTTCGGCGACGGCGAGCCATTACATCACGGCGGTGCCATCCAACATCGAAGATCACGTTCACATGGTTGGTGCATCCGGGGAAACGCGGCAAGCCTACGAGGATAAAGGTGCGGCGGATTGGGACAATATGTTGGCGCAACGTGGGGTCGAGATGAAATCCGGTGCGCGGTTGTGTTTGTTCAATTTCGGGATTGATAGCGAGGGCTGTTATTTGGGCAATACGGGCGGGGTGAATATGTTTGACACTTTCGCGCTGCATTGGCGCAGTTTGGTCGATGACGGGATCATCACAGAGGCCGAATTTGCCAACACCAATTTCCCGCAAGTGTACCGCACTCAAAGCCAGTTTGTGTCCCCTTTAGAGGATACGAAAAGCGCGACGTTTCGGTCTGGTTTGAGGCTGGAACATGTGGAGGCCCGTGTGGTGCGCTGCCCGTTTGAACACGCGTTTAGCGAACAGGGTGGGGACCCAGCAGAATTTGCGCGTGATTACATACCCACGTTGCGCAGTTGGTCCGAACCGACGTTTGCAAACGGGTTAAGTCGTGATCGCAGCGCGGTGGACCGCGCCCGGATCATAGATGCATTTTATCGGCAGTATGAGGATATGGTTGCATCGGACCCAGCCGGCCACGGGATGGATTACGTTCACATTTATATGGTCTGTGTGAAGGAATAATTCGCGCATTAAGGGGGGCACAAGGCGCTTGCGCACAGAGCCTGAGCCCGTAAGTTGAGTGTTGGGAACTGGGAAGTTTAACCACATGAAAATGTTTAAAACAGCAACCGCAGCGGCAATTATTGCAGTGTTTGCAGGCGCAGTTGTCGCGCGTGAATTGAAGCTGAAGTTGGCAAATCCGCATTCAGAAAATGCAAGCGCGGGCTTGGCGGTTGAATATGCGTTTCCGAACGATGTGAAATCGTTATGGGATGCCTATGTTGCGCTTGGCGTTGGCGCTGAACCCGGTAAGCCGTTGGTTGGGCTGAGTTATTTAAGCTTAGATGATGAGCCATACGCCCTGACGTCTAGTCAGGAAACCAAGGTTGCGGCGCGCTTTAACGGGTTTATCCGCTTGATTTTTATGCCAATGACGGGCTTGAACTGAGCATTGGTGGACAAGAAGTTGCAAAGGTCGACGAGAAGCGCGGTTGTGACCCAATCGGTGCGGTTGAGGTGCGTATTCAGGCGGCGGGTTGGTACGAACTGGAAGGTTTGTATTGGCAACGCAAAGGCGGCATCTGTCTGATTATGGAGTGGTCTAAAGACGGTGCAGAGTTGGAAGAAGTGCTAGCCTCGGCCTATGGGTTTAAGTAGGGTTAAGGAATAAGGGTGGCGCGGCGATTGGTTTTGCGCGCGCCTATTGCTTGAAACAGTCATTAGGATAGCGCCATGTCTATTATTCACGTTCTTGCCATTTTAACAACTAAACCAGGCCAGCGGGATGCTGTTTTGGCGTTGTTTAATGCCAATGTTCCCGCCGTTTTGGCCGAAGGCGGTTGCATTGCCTACGAAGCCACCGTTGATACGCTAAATGCGGGGCCGATGCAGACAGAATTTGGCGCAGACACGTTTGTTGTTGTTGAGAAATGGGAGAGCATGGCGGCCCTTGGTGCTCATGCGGTTTCGGATCACATGAAGGCGTATGGCGCCAGCACCAAAGGCATGCTGGCGGATCGCGTTATTCACATTTTATCGCCAAGTTAAGGGCGTGGGTTACTGCCTCACGTAATTACTCCGCGTTAGCCCGTATTTCGCCATTTTTTCGTTTAAGGTGCGGCGCGGTAGGCTGAGCTCTTCCATGACGGATTGGATCGAGCCCTTGTGGCGGCGCATCGTGTTGTCAATGAGCATGCGCTCAAACGCCTCGACGTATTCTTTCAGCGGTTTGCCCTCGGAAATCACCTCGGGGGTGGGTTCTGGGGTGTCGTCCATCAACAGGTTCGCGATGAAATAGCTGCCGCGACGGTGTTGCAGCACTGCGCGTTCGGCCAGATTGATTAACTGGCGGATGTTGCCGGGCCAAGGCGCTTGCAATAACTGCGCGGCGTCTTTGGCGGATACATCTGGGCCTTCGCAGCCGTATTCATCCGCAAAGGTTTCGACGTAGCGATTAAACAGATTAAGGATGTCCTCGCCGCGTGAACGCAGCGGCGGCGGTGTGATTTGCATGGCCGCCAGACGGAAATACAGATCTTGGCGGATTGTTTCCTCGAGGGAGTTGTTTGGATCGGGTGCGTTCGAGATCGCGATGACGCGCAGGGGCGATGTGTCTGGGCCACGATCGTGATCCTCGAGCGCGCCGATAAGACGGGCTTGTATCGGGATTGGCAGGCTTTCGATATCCTCGAGGCAGAGCGTGCCACCAAGGGAGGCTTCAATCGCTGGGGTGCCGTCGTCCATCGGGCCAAACAGGCGACGTGCCAGTTCTTCCTCGGTGAAGGCGACGCAATTCAACGTGATGAATTTTTTGCCCTGACGGGGGCCACAAGCGTGTAGCGCGTGGGCAATCAGCGATTTACCCGTGCCCGTTTCACCAGACACCAAAATGTGGCCGTCTGCTTGGGCAAGATCAAGGATATCTTCGCGCAGACGTTCCATGATCGGCGAGGAGCCCATGAGTTTGCGCAACAGCACGGTGCCATCGGATAACTCACGGCGCAGCGTGCGGTTATCAAGCGTGAGGCGACGGGTGTGAACCGCGCGTTTGGTCAGTTCGGCCATGCGTTCAGGATCAAACGGTTTTTCAAGGAAATCATACGCGCCGATGCGCATTGCCTCCACCGCCATGGCCACATCGCCGTGGCCTGTGATCATGATGATGGGCAGCTGATTGTCGATACTTTGCAACCGCTTAAGGAAGGTGATCCCATCCATCCCCGGCATTTTGATGTCAGAAATAAAGATGCCGTGGAAATCACTATCGAGGTCTTTGAGCGCGTCTTTGGCGCTGGCAAATGTCTGGGTGCGATAACCAGATAGCGTTAGCCACTGCGAGATACTTTCGCGCATGTCCTGTTCGTCATCAACGATTGCGATGGTCATTTGTTCGGGCATTTTTGGGCCTACTCTGCTGCCTGTGTCTGCATATTGTTTTGCGATTTATCACGCTCTGGCAACCAAAGTTCAAACACCGCACCCGTTGTATTGGCATTTCGAGCGATAAGCCGCCCACCGAGGTCTTTTGCGATGCCAGATGAAATCGCGAGACCAAGGCCAACACCGTCCCCAGGTTTCTTGGTGGTGTAAAACGGCTCAAACAAATCATCGAGGTTTTCGATCCCGGGGCCATTGTCGCGCACGGCGAGTTTGACCATATCGCCACCGACCAAAATGATGTCGATGCGGCGGTCTTCTTGCATTTTCGTGGCATCGAGCGCGTTACGTAACAGGTTAACGATCACCTGTTCGACGCGGACTTTATCGGCCAGAATCAGAACGGGGTCTGGGGGGAGGGTGGTTTGAATCTCCACCTTCATTTGGCTTAGTTGTGGGGCCATCATCGACAAAGACGCGCTGACCGCATCGCGCATATCGACGTCGATCAGATCATCGCTGCCCTTGCGGGCATAGGATTTCAGCTGTTTAGTGATGGAGCCCATGCGCTCGATCAGATCATCAATTCGCTGGAAGCTGCTCATGGCTTCGGCGGGGCGACGGCGTTGCAACAGCAGCTTTGCACCCGCCAGATAAGTGCGCATCGCAGCGAGTGGCTGGTTCAATTCGTGGCTGACAGCGGCGGACATTTCACCTAATGCTGCGAGTTTAGAGGATTGCGCGAGGGATTGTTCGGCGACCTCTAGGTCTTTTTCGACACGTTCACGTTCGGCGATTTCGTTTTGCAGGCGTTCGTTCAACGCGCGCAACTCGCGGCTTTCTGCTTGGAACAGAATCGAGCGGCGAATGGCGCGTCGTGACAACACGTAAAAGCCAAGGGCGGTGAGGATCGCTATGGCCATCAGTTCGAGCGCGAGCACGGCATTTACGCGGGTGCGCACGTTTTCGAACGAGGCGAGATAGCTGAGTTGCCACCCTTGGAACGGGATTTTCTGATCGAGGCGATACAGCGGTTGGCCCTGAAAATTGGCATCTGTGATCGTTTGGTTCCATTCGCCTGTCGCCCACCACGCCCGTTCAACAGGGGAAAGTGCGGGTTGATTGGCAAGCGCGTTTTCGATGGTTTGTTGGCGGAATTGACGCTCTGTCGATAGGATGATGATGCCTTGGCTGTCGGTCACCGAAATGATGCTGTCGCGGTTGGACCAGCGATCAAACAGCTGTTCTAGATCCACCTCAATCAAGATGACGCCGACGGTTTCTTTTTGGCTTTGCAGTTTGCGCGAATAGAAAAAACCAAGCGGGCCTTCGTTGACGCCAGATGTGGTGAAAACGGTGTCGGCGGAGCGCAATGCCTCGATGTAGTAGGGGGTGTCGCGCAGAACAGTGCCCAGTTCGCGGCGATCCGATGCGGCGACGATGCGCCCCGCGTTATCGAGCAGGACGATGGATTTCGCGCCGATTTCTTCTTTGTAGGAAATCAGGCGTTGGGACGTGCCGACAAAATCGTTGGAGTTTAGCGCGGAGATCAGCGTGGTATCGCGTGACAGCAGCAGCGGCACGACCGAGCTGCGTTGCAATTCGCTGACCAAACGGCCCGAATACAAGGCCATCTGGGCTTCGGCGTCGGTGCGGGTGGCTTGGGAAAATCGTTGTGTAAAATAGGCGTTGGAGGCCCAGATTAACAATGCGGTAAAGCCGAGGAACAGCAGGATACTGGCGCGGGCGATCCAACTGCTGCGCAAGTGCGTGTCTGGCTTGGGACTGGTCATGGGGCGCAGGATACGCTTAAGCGGGCGCCGGCTCAAGCGAAGGGCGCGTTTCAGGCAGAAACCAGCGCATTTGCGATGCCTTCAAAGAAACGCACGCCGTCTGTGCCGCCCAATTCTGGGTCATTCAGGCGTTCTGGGTGGGGCATCATGCCGAGTACGCGTTTGTTTGGCGACAAAATTCCCGCGATATCGTCCATCGCGCCGTTTGGTGTTTGCACGTATTTGAACGCGATGCGATCATCGCCTGCCAGCATTTTGAGGGTCTCTGGATCGGCGGAATAATTGCCTTCGTGGTGGGCGATGGGGGACGTGATGACCTCGCCTTTTTTGTACAAGGAGGTAAAGACGGAATCAGTGGATTCTACTGTTAATTCAACGTTCTTGCAGATGTACTTTAACTGGGCGTTGCGCATGAGAACGCCAGGAAGGAGGCCAGATTCTGCTAGAATTTGGAAACCGTTGCACAGGCCGAAAACATAGCCGCCTTTGTTGGCGAAATCGACGACGGCGTTCATGACGGGGGAACGGGCCGCAATGGCGCCGCAGCGTAGGTAATCGCCGAAGGAAAAACCGCCGGGGATGCCGATCACGTCGAGGCCGCTCGGCAGGTCCGCGTCTTTGTGCCAGACCATCGAGACGTTGCCCTTGCCTGCGACCTTTTCCAAGGCGACGGCCATATCACGGTCGCAGTTGGAGCCGGGGAATTGGATTACGGCGGCGCGCATCAGAGGATTTCCACGCTATAGTTTTCGATGACTGTGTTGGCGAGGAGTTTCTCGCACATCTTGTTGACGGTTTCAGTCGCCGCTGCCGCGTCTGTTTCGGCGAGGTCCAGGTCGATAACCTTGCCTTGGCGAACGTCATTGACGCCATCAAAGCCAAGCGCACCGAGCGAGTGCGCAACAGCCGCCCCCTGTGGATCCAGAACACCGTTTTTGAGGGTAACGTGAACACGCGCTTTCATTAGGAGATTCCTTTGACATAGGGGTTAAGGGCGTGGTTTAGCGGGAAGGTGGCGAGGGGTAAAGGGGTTAGCAGGAGGATTGGAGTTTGGCGAGGTTGGCTTTATAGAGTTCGGTGTCGGGGTGGTCAGGGCCGAGAGTAGTTTTGGCAATTTCGATGGCTTGTTTGTAAAGCGGTTCTGCCTCGTCATACCTGCCCATGCTGTAGAAGTGGCTTGCGAGGTTACAGAGGTGCTTGGCATAGTCTGGGTGGTTTTCGCTGATAGTGTTTGTGCCGATTTTGATGGCTTGTTTGAGGAGCGGTTCTGCGTCTTCGTATCGGCCCAAAGCGTCAAATGCTAATGCATGGTTGGAAAGCGCTGCCGCAAAATTAGCATCGCTTATACCAAATTCTTGCTCTGCGACCTCAAGCAATTATTCACCTAGGCTCAGTGCCTTTGAAAAATTACCTGCGTTCCAATGCAGCCAACGCGCCTTATTTAGATGAACAACTGTTGGGTGTTTGTGAGTGGCATTTGTGTAGTGTTTCGCAGCATCTGCCCAGCGAATTTCCTGTTCAGCGATTTCGCCCAGAGCAAAAGCGGCCCGCGCTGCACGTTCTACGGCGAGTTGTTCGTGGATTTCGATTTCGGTGAAGATGTCGTCGGCGATGGAAAAGTCGCCTGCTTCTAGGGCTTTGCGGGCGTCTGCCATGCGAGTTTCGCTTATGTCTTCAGCGTTGCCTTCACGGGTTAGGGTTTCTTCGAGTTTGCGGATAGTGGCTTGGGCCTTGGCCAGCGCGGATTCGGGATTTTGGGCGCGGCGGGGGAGTTCTAGTATTTGCTGGGTGAGGAGGGCTTATTCCTCGTCTTGAGCGGTAGTGAGATTGGCTTCGGTTTCCTGTTTTTTCTTCGCGATGCGTGCTTCGTAATCGGTGAGGGAGATTTTTAGCAATCCCCCTTTCATTGCAGGTTCACTGACCTTTATTTCAACGGGGGCTGCAGGTTCAGGAATAGGAGAGAAGGTGTCTGTGTCTTTTGGGTTTGGTTTGCCGATAAAATTGATCAACCAAACGAGAAACGCGCCAACAGCCACCACGACTGCAATAAAGGCGGAAATTCCACCGCCATTCGTGTTAAAAAGGAAAGTGCTTGTTCCCAAAAAGTTAGTTCGTCCAAAAATCTTTCCTCAACACAATACATATATGTATCGGGGGTTCGGAATTACAGGTCAATACGCCTTTGGGTTGTGTGGGTTTCATACGGCGCGGCTGCGCCATGCCCGACCTCCCCCATGGGAGGGCATATTTCTGAGCTGGCTATGTGTGCTGCGCAGTCAGGTATCATACAAGCGGTAGCGTTAGACGCGCTGCCTCCCGAGGTCGGGCATGGCACAGTCGAGCGTGGCCCGTTTTTCACAAGGGCCAAGGGCGGTTATTCTACGAGTTTTGGACCCTCGGTCACGTTATTTGTTGGCATTAGGCCAAAGCGTTTGGCGACTTCGGTGTAGGCGTCTGCTAGGCTGCCAAGGTCGCGGCGGAAGACGTCTTTGTCGAGTTTCTCGCCTGTTTTGCTGTCCCAGAGGCGGCAGCTGTCGGGGCTGATCTCGTCCGCGACGATGAGGCGTTGGTAGTCGCCTTCGTACTGGCGGCCGATCTCGATTTTGAAATCGACGAGCTTGATGCCGACGCCGTACATCAGGCCCGACATGTAGTCGTTTACGCGCAGGGCGATGGCGATCATGTCGTCTAGGTCTTGCTGGCTGGCCCAGTTGAACGCGAGGATGTGTTCCTCGGAGACCAGTGGATCGCCCAAGCTGTCGTCTTTGTAGCAGAACTCAACGATGGGGCGGGGCAGCGGTGTGCCTTCTTCCATGCCGAGCATTTTGGACATGGAACCCGCTGCGACATTGCGCACGATGACCTCGAGGGGGATAATCTCGACCTTGTGGCAAAGTTGTTCGCGCATGTTGAGGCGTTTGATG
Source organism: Amylibacter sp. (assembly GCA_037625035.1). Taxonomy (GTDB): domain Bacteria; phylum Pseudomonadota; class Alphaproteobacteria; order Rhodobacterales; family Rhodobacteraceae; genus Amylibacter. The sequence goes on along the minus strand of JASJIO010000061.1, from coordinate 35,456 downwards.
AAATGGTTCGGGATGCCAAGCTGGGTGAGGCCGAGCATGAAGTATTCGGAGAGGCGGTTGTTGAGCGCGCCTTTTCCCTCGATGGTGTCTTTTTTCTGCGCGTTGAAGGCGGTCGCATCATCTTTGAAGTACTGCACGATGGTTCCGGGCTCTGGGCCTTCGTACAAGATTTTTGCTTTGCCTTCGTAGATTTTGGTGCGACGGGCCATGCGAGGATTCCATTCTGAGGGGGGCCTATAAAGCGTGTTCTATAGGCGTTGTCGCGAAAAGCGGCAAGGGTTTCTGTAGGTCTGCCTTGTTTGTGGGGATTTTGGGGCCATATATCGGGTATAAAATAGTAAGAGGAGACAGTGATATTTCTGGATTTGACGATCGTGTAGATGCATTTGAAAATAAATTCGCCCATGACGCAGATTTGTAGTTCAAGGTCGGCGCGCGGCGCAACAAGTTGTTGGGCCTGTGGGCAGCTGGCTTGATGGGCAAAAATGCGGTAGAATTTGCGGCCTATGCAAAAGAAGTCGTAAAGGCGGATTTTAAAGAAGCTGGCGATGAAGATGTGTATCGCAAGGTTTCTGGTGATTTGGGTGGCAAGGCCGATGAGGCGACCATCCGTGCGCAAATTGTTGTGTTGATGGCAGAGGCCAAAACGCAAGTAATGAGCGATATTTAAAGCTTGTAAGACGTTTAAAGCATGAAAAAAGGCCCCGGAAAAATCCGAGGCCCTTAAAAACTAAAAGTCGATATAAGCGACACAACACGCCAGCCACTGAAGCTAATTCCTCGAGAACCAGTCTCCTGACCCCCAACACCGACTGAAAATAAGTCTGCTTGAAAAGGTATAACCCTTGATAGGCGGAGTCGTGCTGTCAAACAGTGACGGTTGTCACTACTTTCAGAGAAATGTTTACCTTTCGGAAGCTATTATGGAATTTGCGCTAAAAAACGCGCCTAAGCATGCTAAAGGCGCGTTTCTTGTATTTCAGACGGTGGTTTTAGCTGTCGCCAAAGACCCGTGCAAAGATCGTGTCGACGTGTTTGGTGTGATAGGCCATGTCGAATTTTTCGTTAATTTCTTCGACGGATAGGGCTTTGCAGACTTCTTCGTCGGCAAGCAATTCTTCGCGGAAATCTGTGCGAAACTCCCATACTTTCAAGGCGTTGCGTTGCACCATTGAATAGGCGTCTTCGCGTGATACCCCTGCTTGGGTTAGGGCGAGCAGAACGCGCTGGGACATAACGAGGCCTGGAAATTTGTTCATGTTGTCGAGCATGTTGTCTGGGTAGATCAGCATTTTGTCGATCACGCCCGTAAGACGGTGTAGCGCGAAATCAAGCGTGATCGTGCTGTCTGGGCCGATGGCGCGTTCCACGGAGGAGTGGGAGATATCGCGTTCGTGCCACAGGGTTACGTTTTCCATCGCGGGAATCACGGCCATGCGCACGGTGCGTGCGAGGCCAGTGAGGTTTTCGGTCAGCACAGGGTTTTTCTTGTGTGGCATCGCGGAGGAGCCTTTTTGACCTGCGGCGAAGAATTCGGAGCCTTCCAAAACTTCGGTGCGCTGCATGTGGCGGACTTCGGTCGCAACATTTTCAATGCTGCTGGCCACAACGCCAAGCGCGGCAAAGAATGCGGCGTGGCGGTCGCGTGGGATGACCTGTGTGCTGATCGGTTCAGGGGAAAGCTTCAGCTGGGCGCAAACGTATTCTTCAATGGCGGGGTCGATGTTGGCAAACGTGCCGACCGCGCCCGAAATCGCACCCGTTGAGATTTCTTCACGCGCGGTTTTAAGGCGGCGCAGGTTGCGATCCATTTCGGCGTAGAAACGTGCGAAAGTCAGGCCCATTGTAGTGGGTTCGGCGTGGATGCCGTGGGAGCGACCGACGCGCACGGTGTCTTTGTGTTCGATTGCGCGGCGTTTTAGGGCGGCGAGCAACAGGTCCATGTCGGCGATCAGGATGTCGTTGGCGCGTACAAGTTGGACGTTGAAACAGGTGTCGAGCACGTCTGAACTGGTCATGCCTTGGTGAACGAAGCGGGCCTCGTCTGAACCGACGTGTTCGGCAAGGTGAGTGAGGAAGGCGATGACGTCGTGTTTGGTGACGGCTTCGATTTCGTCGATGCGGGCGACGTCAAATTCTACGTCTTTCGCTTTCCAGACGGCATCTGCGTTTTCGCGCGGGATCACACCGATGTTTGCCATTGCTTCGCAGGCGTGGGCTTCGATTTCGTACCAGATTTTGAATTTCGTCTCGGGGGACCAGATTTTAACCATCTCGGGGCGGGAGTAACGTGGGATCATCTGGTGGCATCCTTTTGTGACGAAATAGTGTGTGTATGGGCGTATGAGGCGGGGTTTAGACTGATGGGTGAAAAGCTACAAGGTTCAGAGGTGTCGCATGCGGGGATTGATGGTGGGTTTGGTGGTGCTGGCAAGGCCTGCGAGCGCCGAGGATGACGTTTGGACCAAGTTGATGCGCGAGGCTGAGGTTTTGGCGGCACTGGATGATCGGTATTTAAAATATGGGGCGGGGCAGCAGTGGTTCTATGTTTCTGGAAAGACGTTGTATGACAGCGGGCGGCCTAGTTGGGGCAATTGGTAATTGGTGCCCACAAGGCGGGCAGTATTGTTCGGAGTGGCCGCCAGTGAACAATTGGACCTGTTATGATCTGTATTTGAACGGGGATGGAACAAAGCTGCGGTTTCAAGGCTATGGTAGCGATGTAACTGATGGAACTTATGGGCAGTTTGAGAAATGATATCTGTAGAATTGATCCTGTTGGGCGTGGTTTCGAGCATTGTTTTATGGGCGCTGGGGGCTGTTCGCTTTAGTCGAACGCTCATCACGATGCCGATAATTTTCACGGCGGTTGGCTACGGGATCACCTATCCCGTGGGGATGTTGGCGGATGAGCATGTGCTGAATGAAATTGCGCGCCTTGTGGCGGAAATTACGCTGATTATTGTGCTGTTTGCGGACGCGAGCCATGTGCGGTTTCGTGAATTGACCAAGGGGTTTGTGCTGCCGTTGTGGATGCTGGTGCTGGGGATGCCGCTGACCATTCTGTTTGGCACGCTGGTGGTTTATTTCATCACGCCCGGTGGCAGTTGGGCAGTTGCATTGCTGACGGCTGCAATATTAACGCCGACGGATGCGGCATTGGGCGCGAGCGTGGTTGCATCAAAGGATATTTCTGCGCGTTTGACCCAAACGATCAACGTGGAAAGCGGGCTGAACGATGGTTTGGTGCTGCCGTTTGTGTTGTTTGGGGCGACGGCGGCTGGGATGGCGGCGCAGGGTGCTGGATCAGTTGGGTTTATTCAGGATGCTGTGTTGCAGGTGGTTCTTGGGCCGCTTGCTGGGATTGCGGTTGGCGGCGGGATTGCATGGGTGATGAACCGCGCGAATGATCACAATTGGGCCAATGAAAGCAGCGAGGCGATTGTGTTTCTGGCCAGCGCGTTTGCCGCGTATCTGGCGGCTGGTGCGATTGGCGGCAACGGGTTTATCGCGGCCTTTGTGGCGGGGATGGTGTTTGGTAATGTGTACAAACACGATCGGCATTTCATCGGCGAGTTTATGGAGAGCACCGGGCAATTGGTGACGATCATGGCGTTTTTGATCTTTGGTGCGGTGTTGCTGCCTGCGGGTTTTGAACACGTGAGCATCATCCCGATGATCATTGCGGTGCTGTTCCTGACGTTGGTGCGTTTGGTGCCGATCCTGATTTCGTTGATCGGTACGGATCTAGATTTCAAAGAACGCTTGTTTCTGGGTTGGTTCGGGCCGCGCGGGTTGGCGTCTGTTTTGTTTGCGCTGATTGTGGTGGATGAATACAATATCCCGTTTGAGGCAGAATTACAGGCCTGTGTGGTGATGACGGTGTTCGCGTCGATCATTTTGCACGGGATGAGCGCGGCCCCATTGGTGCGGTATTTTGGCAAACGGGGTTGATCGGAGGAGGGGGGCCATCCTCCGATCCGTGTTTGATTATGCGCCCGTCAAAAGAACGTAGGCGAGGTAAAGGCTGGGGAAGGTTCCAAGCACAAATGCGGGCACGCGGATGAACGAAATACCTGTGTAATACAGCAATGCGAAGGCGGTGCGCCCCAATACGATCAGGAGTGCGGCAAGTTCGACGCCAGCGCCTGTGAGGCCAGAAAATGCGCCCGCCGCAAGGATCGGGACGATGTAGGCCGTTGATTGCACTTGGCTTTCATAGGTCCGTTGAACGCGTAGCCTGAGTGGTGATTTTTCAATTGCGGGGCGGTTTGAAGTAAACCCGTAGGCAAATCCTTGGGTCGCCTAGGTGAACATGATTTCGAAGTCAACCATCATAAGTGTGAGAAGGCCCATCAGGGTGATTGTGGTGATTAATGACATGACTGTTCCTGTTGTTTCGCTGCGTGGCGTTGTAAGTTCGTGGAAAGAGGTTATTCTATCCAAGTGGAGTGAATACAAAACTATCCACTGGATAGAATTGTCAAGACCAGAGGGAATTGATGGCACGCGCGCGAAAAATTGATCCTGAAATGGCTGTTCCTGCGGCGATGGCGTTGTTCTGGCAGCATGGCTATGGCGGGCTGGGGACACGCCAGTTGGAACAAGAAACTGGCATCACGAGGTTCAGCTTGCAAACCTCCTATGGTGGCAAAATGGCGTTGTTTCTAAAGGCTTTGGATGGGTATCTTGAGGCGTTCACGGTTCACGGCGTGCCTGATATGCGCGACGGGGAATTGGATACGATTGCGGATTGGTTCGATGCGCGCACAACGCCCGCGATGTTTGCAGAGGTGGCGTGTTTTGGGTGTTTGATGCTGAATTCGATCATCGAGTTTAGCGGGAATAACGCAGATGTGAATGCGCGGGCCGAACGGTTTTACGAGATGGTGCGCGGTGGATTTTGTGGCGCGTTATCGGCGGCGCAGCAAAAGGGCAACTTGCCCGCAGATTTCGATGTAGCGGCCCACGCCGAGATTTGTTTGGGGGTCGCGATATCGCAAAATGTGATTATTCGATCCGCCGCTAACAACAATGCGGGTGCGCGAATGGCCGCTGGAATGGGCGCGGTTGTTTGGGCTTGGGGACGTTAGCGGCCCTCTGGCCCATCGTAATGGCGTTCAACTTTGGCAACGCGTAACGTGTAGTGTTCGTACCATTTCTGCTTGCCCTTGTTTTGCGCGTACAGATGCTCGGATACTTGTTTCCAGCCCATCAACGCGGCCTCATCGGCCCAATAGCTGACGGTGATGCCGAGGCCTTCGGTGTCGCGGGTGGATTCTACGCCGACGTAGCCTGGTTGTTGTGCCGCCAATTCAACCATTTTAGCAGACATTTGGCCGTAGCCCGTTGTGTCATCGCTGAGTTGCGCGGTGAAGATCACGGCGTAATATGGAAGATCGGTGGGGAGGGGTGCGAAACGGCTCATGAGCAAATTACGCGCAGGATTGTGGCGTCTTTGCGCATTACGATATTCAGGCGATTTTCGTTGTGATCCAGCGTAACAGCCGTGTCTGGGTACAAGTAGCGCACGGCGGAGGTTTTGAATTTTGATTTGTCGATTGCAGATCGTTTTTGCCCGACAAGCCCTTGGAGTTCGTTTGCATTGCAAACATCGGGAACTGCGGGCGCAGTGGGTTTTGCGGGTGTCGGGTCTGTTGGTTCACAGGCCACACAGGCGAGGAGCGCGAAAGCGGGTGAAAAATGTTTCATAGCTAAATTGGTAAGTGTCTTTGGCGTGGTTTGCAAACTGCCAAAACGAGACAGCCGCGCGGGTGAGGCGCGGCTGTCTGTCAGTATTTAATCTGTGTCTATTCGGCTGCGATTTTGATCACAGGTTCCATTTGATTCAGCCATTCTTGTGCTAGGTGGCATTTGATCTGCTGGGTGCCAGCGAGGTCGCGCATGGGCGGGACTTCGGTGTCGCACAGGTTGTTTGGCACGTTGGATTTGTGCAAACAGCGGGTTTGGAACGGGCAACCTGACGGCGGGTTCATCGCGGACGGAATGTCGCCCTCCAGAACGATCCGTTTTTTCACAATGCTGGTGTCTGCGATTGGAACGGCCGACAACAGTGCCTCGGTGTAGGGGTGATAGGGCGGAGAGAAGACTTCTTCCGTGGTGCCCATTTCAACCACATGGCCGAGGTACATCACCATGACGCGGTCCGACAGATAGCGCACAATCGACAGATCATGGCTGATGAACAGCAGCGTGGTTTTTTCATTACGCTGAATTTCCATCAGAAGATCGGTCACGGCGGCTTGAACAGACACGTCGAGCGCGGAAACGGGTTCATCCGCCACAACGATCTGCGCGTTGCCTGCAAAGGCGCGCGCGATACCAACACGCTGTTTTTGCCCACCAGAAAGCTGGCGCGGCATACGATCGGCAAAGGCACGCGGCAGTTTCACAAGATCGAGCAGTTCGAGCATGCGGTGGCGGCGTTCTGCACCCGTTTCACCAACCTTGAAGATTTCCAAGGCGCGGATGATTTGATTGCCGACCGTCATGGACGGGTTCAGCGTATCAAACGGGTTTTGAAAGACCATCTGGATAGAGGAAACGGTTTTCGTGCCGCGCTCATTGATCGGGATGTCTTGGATTTCGTGGGTGTTAAGTTCGATGGTGCCGTCTGTTGTGACCTCGAGGCCCATCAGAACCTTGGCGAGTGTGGATTTACCGCAACCAGATTCCCCAACGATTGCAAGGGTTTCGCTTTCGTGGGCTTCAAAGCTGATGGTTTCATTGGCTTTGACCACACGCACATCGCCGCCGCCAAACAGGGCGTTTGCCGCGACTTCGTAGTATTTTTTAAGGTTGTCGACCTTCAGAACCACTTTGCCGGGTTTGGTTTTTTCGGTGTTATTGGCCTTGGCTATTTTGGCTTTCCAGTCGATTTCTGCAATGCGCAGACAACGGCTTTCGTGGCGATCACGCCCGCCACCTGTGATGTCTTCCATCGCGATAACATCGGCGTTACAGCGGCCTTCTTCGAAATAATCGCAGCGTGGGCCAAAGTTACAGCCGTTCGGGCGTTCATGTGGCAGTGGGAAGTTACCCGGAATTGCCACCAGCGGGCTGTCATTTTTATCGGCACCTGGCAGCGGGATCGAACGGAACAGCGCCTGCGTGTAAGGGTGCTGCATTTTGTCGAACACATCCGCGATGGACCCAGTTTCGACAGCCTCGCCTGAATACATCACGCACAGACGATCACAGGTATCAAGGATCAGGCCGAGGTTGTGGGAGATGAACAGCATCGAGGTGCCGTATTTTTCGCCCAAGCCTTTGACCATATCAACGATGCCTGCCTCGACCGTCACATCAAGTGCGGTTGTGGGTTCGTCCAAAATCAGCAGGGAGGGTTTGGACATTAGCGCCATCGCGATCACGATGCGTTGTTGCTGCCCACCTGAGAGTTGGTGCGGATAGCTTTCCAAGATGCGTTTTGGATCGGGCATTTTCACATCCGTCACCACATCAAGCGCAAGTTGGTAGGCTGCTTCTTTGGATGCCCCTTCGTGGATCATCGGCACTTCCATCAATTGCAGGCCGATTTTCATGGCGGGATTCAGGGATGCCATTGGTTCTTGGTAGATCATTGCGATTTCAGAACCGCGCAGGGCGCGAAGTTCATCAGCCGAATAGGTGGCAAGGTCGCGACCTTTGAATTTGATCGTGCCCCCAACAATTGATCCGTTTACGCCCAAATCCTGCATAACGCCAAGCGCCACTGTGGATTTACCGCAACCAGATTCACCCACCAAGCCGACGGCTTCGCCAGGCATAACGGTTGTGGTGAAATCCATCACGGCAGGGATTTCGCCCGCGCGGGTGAAGAAAGAAATCGAGAGGTTTTCGATTTCAAGGATTGGTCCATCGTAGTCCAATTTTGTCATGATATCGCTCCTTAGTCTTTCAGGGATTCTTCGCGCAGGCCATCGGCCAGCAGGTTCAAGCCAAGCACCAGTGACAACAGCGAGAATGCCGGTGTCAGAGCAGGGTGGAGGTAGACGGACAACAGTTTACGCCCTGTGTTAATCGTCGTGCCCCAATCTGGGCTTTCTGGTGGGAGGCCAAGGCCGAAGAAGCCCAATGTCCCAAGAAGGATGGTGGCGTAACCGATGCGCAGACAGAAATCCACGATCAGCGGGCCGCGGACGTTTGGCAAGATTTCCCACAGCATGATGTACCACGAGCTTTCGCCGCGTGTTTGCGCCGCAGAAACGTAATCGCGTGATTTCACGTCCATCGTTAGGCCGCGCATGATGCGGAAAATGGTAGGTGAGTTCACAAAGACAACGGAAACAAACACCACCAGCACGCCGCCCGGAATGTTGAATAGATCAAGCGAATCTGGCCAGAAATCAACAAGTGTGCCGCGTCCTTCTTCTGAGATAAGCGAGAAGTAGAGCAGGCCACCGACACCCAGAACACCAATGATAAGCGGTGTGCGGATGTGTGGCAGAACGTGATAGCGCGAGTTCAACAGCACGGTGAGGAACACCAGTGGGAAGATAAAGAACACGGCCGCCATGTAGGCAGGGATACCCGTTGCGACGATTTCTGGCGTGACCAGAAGGTAGAACAGCAGGATAACAGGGAAGGCGAGGATAAGGTTGGCCAAGAAAGACAAGATCGTATCCAAACGACCGCCAAAGTAACCAGCGGGCAGGCCAAGAGTGATGCCGACCACGTAGCCAAATAATGTGGCAAGGGGCGCGATGGCTAGAACAACCGCAGAGCCATAAACCGCCTGAGAGAACACATCGCGTGCGAGTGTGTCACCGCCAAGGAGGTAATAGGCGTATTGGCCTTCAACGGGTGCACGAAGCGCGGTTCCCGGTACTTTGTTCTTCATACCAGAGACTTGGACCAGTGGGTCATGTGTGGCGATCAAATCGAACACACCAGCATAAAGTGCCGTGAACACCCAGAAGGTGACCAGAGCAAAGCCGATCATGCCAACGGTGGAATCGAAGATACGCCCATAGAGGCCGAGATTACGTTTGAAGGTGATGGACAGACCAAAGGTCAGGGCCATTGTGATCCAAACAGGGGTGAACTGGAGCAAGATGCGTCCAATAAGTTCGAGAGTTGTGCGTGGTTCCAGAAATCCGTCCCCTTAAGAAATACGAATGCGAGGGTTCAGGTAGACGTAGCCGATATCAGATATCAGTTGGGTCATCAGAACGATCACAACAGAAATGACAGAGACGCCCAAAAGCACATCAATGTCGTTGTTACCTGCGGATTGAACGAGCAGCCAGCCAAAGCCTTTGTAGTTAAACAAAGTCTCGGTGATGACCACGCCTGTCAGCAGGTAGGGGATTTGCAGAATGATAACCGTGAAGGGGGCAATCAGCGCGTTGCGCAATGCGTGTTTCATCACGATGTTTTTGAAAGAAACACCCTTAAGGCGCGCCGTTCGAATGTATTGCGCGGTCATCACTTCGGTCATCGAGGCCCGTGTCATACGGGCGATGTAGCCGATGGAAAAAAGGGCGATTGTCAGCACGGGCAGAAAGAAGTTTTCAAGAGTTGCATCGCTCATTGCTGAGGTGGCCGAGCCTTTGAGCCATTTAAGGTTCACCGCTGAGGAGGCGAAGATCGCGATCAGGATAACACCAGACACGTATTCAGGAGTTGCGGATGTCACGATCGAGAAGGTGGATAAGGTGCGATCAGTCTTTGATCCCTCGCGCATCCCAGCAAGCACGCCGATCAACAGCGCGGTTGGAATTGTTAGGATCAAGGCCCACATCATGAGGAATCCAGTAAGGGACAAGCCGCGCCACATGATGACGCCTGCGTCTTCTTTTGCGCGGGTCGAAAAGCCCCATTTCCCTTGAATAATGCCACAAAATTTTGGGGCATCGGCGACTGCCATGCCTTGCGTCGCGCAACGTGCGCGGGTTTCTCCGTCGATGCCTTCGATCACGTAACCAGGAATAACACCAAGCCATTCGCCGTATTTCGTCAGTACTGGGCGCGTGTAGCCCCGATTGCCAAGCCAGGTAGACACTTGTTCATCCGACATGCGGAAGTTGCCTTGTGTTTTGGCGAGTTTTTCGAGGTTCGGGTACAGGTTCGTTAGAAAGAAGACAATGAACGTCAGGCATAATGCTGTGAGAAGCATCACGCCCAATCGGCGAAGAAGAAAGAGTCCCATTGGTATCCCGTTGTTTTTGCGACAGATCTATTAGGCGATCTGTTTATTTTGCTGCGAGTTTGCCAGCAGCGGCAAATGCCTTGTCGTAATACAAAAAGGGCCACACTTTATGGTGCGGCCCAATTCTTAGAAGCTGATTAGGCTTTCCATGCCCATTTGTAAACTTGTGGCAGATACGCGATGTGCATATCGACGCCAACCATGTCTGGCTTATGGTGACGCGTGATTGTGCGCCAATATGGCTGAATGGTAACGCCTTCTTCGATCATGATGCCCTGAATTTTGGTCATCACTTCACGACGTTTGCCCGCATCAGCGATAGAGTTCGCTTCTGAAAGCAGGCTGTCAAACTCAGCGTTTGCAAAACCAGATTCGTTCCATGCTTCACCAGTACGGTAAGCCAAAGCCAAAACCTGTGTGCCAAGTGGACGGTGGTTCCAGTTTGTGGAGGAGAACGGATACTTAACCCAGTCATTCCAGAACGTTGAGCCAGGTAGAACTGTTCGTTTAACTTTCAGGCCAGCGGCGCGCATTTGTGCAGCCACGGAGTCTGTCGTGGCTTTGCGCCAGTCATCGTCGATGGAGTGCAGCTCATGCTCGTAGTCCAACATGCCAGCTTCTTCGGCCAATGCTTTTGCTTTAGCAGGGTCGAATGGCAGACGTGTTACGTTTGCATCATGTTCTGGGTGAACAGGGCCAACGTGGCAGTTGTCCGCAGGGACGCCCTGACCGTTTACACCAAGTTCAAGAACAACAGCGTTGTCGACAGCCATCGCGATGGCCTGACGCATGCGTTTGTCTTTGTACGCTTCGTGTGTCTGGTTTGGACGTACAACAACTGTTGAACCGGAAACAACGTCGGACTGTGTCAGGCCAAGGCCTGTCATGATGTCGATGAATTCGCCAACAGATTCGTAGTTCATGTCGATTTCGTCAGCGTCAAACGCTGCAACAAATGCAGCTGCGTCTGTGCCGTAGTCAACGAATTCGATCCGGTCGATGTAGCCGCCTTTGCCAGCAGCATAACCCCACCATTCAAAACCTTCGTTGCGAACAACAGAGGCTTTTACGCCAACTTCGATCGCTTCTGGTTTCATGTAGCCAGTCCCGACAGCAGAACCAATCATGTCTTCTGGGTTGTGCGAGGAGTGAACGATTGCAGCTGGGTAATCAGCCATGCCCGGAATGATTGTGATATCTGGGTTTGGCAGTTTCAGAACAACCGTGTGGCTGTCTGTTGCTGTGATCGCGCCGTCGAGTGCTTTGTTTGTTTCGGGGTTGATCAAGGAAGACATACGGCCCGCCATTGAGTTACCTTCAACGTCTTTTTCACACCAGCCTTCGATATTGCGTGCAACATCTTGGGCAGTGAAATCGTCGCCATTGTTCCACTTAACGCCTTTGCGTACGTGCAAGGTGTATTCTGTCGCGTCATCGTTAGCCTCCCATGACTCCAACAACATTGGCTCGAACGAACCATCGGAGTTGTACTCGATGAGATATTCCAGCCAACCAGCTGTGAATGTCGCGATTTGTGTCCAGTCGTAAGTGCGCGGATCTTTCATCGCGCGTACTTCCATTTGCATACGGATCGTGCCGCCCATTTTGGCGTGCGCTGCTGCGTCTGCTTTGGTTGCGCCGATAAGCGCGTAAGCCGCAGTAGATGTTAGACCCAGTGCCGTTGTGCGTGCCAAAAACTCGCGGCGGGACAATTCACCCGTTGCGTGTTCCTTGGCGTACATTTCTGCCGCTGGATGCGTGTTGGTTGTGGTAGTGGTCATACTTTTCTCCCTCATAGACCAAAAATCGTATTCAGATGAACATAGCGAGGTCTGGCTTGCAACCCCTTGGGCCGATGTGGCCCATTGCGTTCACTGGCACATTTTTATGGTCTGGGTGATTTGTTCACCCGTTTATCTGTGCCTTACTAGAAGGTGTTGGATGCACTGACATTGGCTGAACGTTAGCGACATATACTGTTTTTTTTGCGACAGGGCGTAAATTAGGGGTCGTGTTTAGGTGAGTTGAGTTCACGTAAACGTCAGAATATTGCGGCAGTGTTGCGGATAAAAGCGACGAAAAACCACTGGAAACCAATGGGTTTCGCGTTAATTTTGAGCAGTTTGTCGAAATTCTTTTGGCGTTTGGCCCTGTTTGGCCGAAAACAAGCGGGTGAAATAGGCCGCGGACGAAAACCCCAGATGACTGCTGATTTCGAGGATTTTATGATCGGTATTGGACAGCATCATACGGGCCTCGGCAAGCACGCGTTCCTGGATCAAACGAGACGCGGATTTGCCGTTTACGTGCTGGCAGACGCGGGTCAGGTGGGTTGGGGTCACGCCGAGTTCTTTGGCGTATTCAGCAAGGTTGCGGCCCGTGCGATATTCCTTTTCCAGAATATTCACAAAGCTTTCCATCAGGCGCTGGGCAGCTGAGGTTTTTGGCTCTTTGAAGTGTTTAAGCGCCATGCGTGCGACGTTGATTGCAAGCAATCCAACGAGGTATTCAACCGACAGGTTACGCCCGATGCTGGTGGTGTTAAATTCGGCAAACACCCGATCAAAACGCAGCGCGATCTGTTTTTGATCCATCAGGTTCAAAATTGGTAGGAACACGTTTTGCGTGGGTAGGGCGACAGGCACATCAGGGTCAAGCGTCACCACAACGCCAAACACGTTTGAAGACAGTTCAAGCTGGTGTGGCACATCGTGCGGGATGAAGATGACAGTGTTCGGCCCAAAAGAGCGCGTAACGCCGTTAATCATGCAGCGCCCGTTGCCTTTGGACACCCAGAAGAATTTGTTCAGGCCATTACAACTGTCGAGACGCAGTTCAGGATGACTGGAACGCAGGGTTCCTGCCAAAGAGCCGACATAGACCCGTTGTTCGGAATCCGGAATCAACGTTGGTGGTATCTCATCCATCTTGATGTCCTTTGGCGCAGAGCAGAATAAAGCAGAGTGAAAATTTTTTGGCAGAATCTCTGGTTTAGAAAATCAGTAGAAGATAATTTAGCGACGTTTTCAAGAAAAGGTTGAGGCTATTTTAAGAAGGTCGCTTTCTGAGACGTCTTTCGCGGGGTCGATTTGTTGCCAATTTTCCATTTTTGAGCGGAACCACGTGCGTTGGCGTTTGGCGTATTGGCGGGTTTGGGCCTTGGCGTTGGTGATGGCAGTATCAAGGTCAAGCTCGTTGTTCAGGTAGGCGACCAATTCGCGTGCGCCGATGGCTTGGGCAGAGGGCAGCGTGGCATCCCACCCATCTGCGATGTAGGCGCGGACTTCATCCAGTGCGCCTTGATCCATCATAATGTCAAAACGGCGTTCGATCCGTTCGGCCAGCCAATCGCGATCTGAGTTTAGCACGATTTTGGTGGAGTTTGCGGGATCAACGAGGGGTGGCGGTGTTTCGGCGTGCCATTTGGTGAGGCCTTTGCCTGTGGTGCGCAACACCTCCCAAGCTCGTTGCAGGCGGGCGGGGTTGTTTTGATCCAAGCTGGCGAGGGTTTCGGGGTCTTCGGCTTGGAGGTCGGAGATAAAGCCGTATTTGCCGAGGTTTAGGCGAATGTCATCGCCCTGTGCGCGGATATTGGGAGGGATTTCAGGGATCGCGGCCAAGCCTTTGGTCAAAGCAGTAAAATACAGGCCAGTGCCGCCAATGATGATCGGGCTTTTATCCGTTGCTTGCAGCACAGATTTCACATCGCGCAGCCAGTGACCCGCAGAATAGGGCGTGTGTTTACCGATATGCGTGTAAAGATGATGTGGCGCTTGGGCCTGTTCATCTGCGTCAGGGCAGGCGGACAGCACAGACCAGCAATCATACACTTGCAGCGCATCCGCGTTGATAATGCAGCCGTTAAATTGGCGTGCGAGCCGCAAAGCCAGCGCAGATTTGCCCGACGCGGTGGGGCCAGCGATTAGGATTGGTGTTGTGTTTTGTGTCATTTGGTCTGTGATTATCCGCTTAGTGGTGCTTTGTTAAGGGAAAATGGCGTAATTTGCCATTGAAACGGAGCGGGTTTTCCGACAGTTTGCCGCGAAGTAATCATTTTAAGGAATCGCGCATGTCCACTGACGGCCAAGACGCTTTGAAGCCGGCCTATAAACGGGTCATGTTGAAGATTTCTGGCGAAGCGTTGATGGGCGATCAAGGGTTTGGATTACATCCCCCGACAGTCGAGCGCATTGCTGCCGAAATCAAAACAGTACACGATCTGGGTGTTGAGATTTGCCTTGTTATTGGCGGCGGGAACATCTTTCGCGGTTTGCAGGGCAGCGCGCAGGGCATGGAACGCACGACTGCGGATTACATGGGGATGCTGGCCACAGTGATGAACGCGCTCGCGATGCAGGGAGCGCTGGAAAGCCTGAAAATCCACACGCGGGTTATTTCTGCGATCCCGATGGATCAGGTGTGTGAGCCCTATATTCGCCGGCGCGCTGTGCGCCACCTAGAAAAGAAACGGGTGTGTGTTTTTGCAGCGGGAACGGGCAATCCGTATTTCACCACCGATACCGCCGCGACGCTTCGCGCCAATGAGATGTCTTGCGAGGCGATCTTTAAGGGGACGCAGGTTGACGGTATTTACGACAAAGACCCGAACATCCACGATGACGCGGTGCGCTATGATACCGTGTCGTATGACGAAGTGTTGCAGAAGAATTTGAAGGTTATGGATGCCAGCGCGATTGCCTTGGCCCGAGACAATAACAAACCGATTGTTGTGTTTTCCTTGGACGAGCCAGGCGGCTTTGCAGGAATTTTGCGCGGCGAGGGGACTTACACTAAGGTAGGGTAAACCCTATCATGATTAACTGAGGGTGGGAGAGCTGCCCCGAGGGAGTTGAAAACATGTCTGACGATTTAGAAATTGATGTAGATGATTTGCAACGTCGTATGGATGGCGCGCTGGCGTCTTTGAGAACCGATTTTGCGTCTTTGCGCACGGGTCGAGCGTCTGCGTCGATTTTGGACACGATTATGGTTGATGCCTATGGCAGCAAAATGCCGTTGAACCAGTGTGGCACGGTAAACGTGCCAGAGCCGCGCATGATTACGGTCACGGTGTGGGACAAAGATTTAATCAACGCCGTGGACAAAGCGATCCGCAATTCTGGCCTTGGGATCAATCCAGTGGGGGATGGCATGACCATTCGCCTGCCCATTCCTGAATTGAACGAAGAACGCCGCCAAGATCTTGCGAAGGTTGCGGGTGGGTATGCGGAAAATGCCCGTGTTTCTGTGCGTAACGTGCGCAGAGACGGCATGGACCAGATCAAAAAGGCGAAAGCCGCTGGTATGGGTGAAGACGATCAGAAAATCTGGTCTGATGAAATTCAAACCATGACAGACGCTGCAATCTCAAATGTTGATAAGTTGGTAGAGGCAAAGCAAGAAGAGATCA
The DNA here is from genome assembly GCA_037625035.1 of Amylibacter sp. Lineage (GTDB taxonomy): Bacteria > Pseudomonadota > Alphaproteobacteria > Rhodobacterales > Rhodobacteraceae > Amylibacter. Next base: position 19,872 of record JASJIO010000061.1, on the reverse strand, counting down.
TGCAGGTATAAGTCGGAGCAACCGGCACTGTTTAGTAGGGTAAAGAACAGGCATATGGCGCAGAAATTAGAACAAACATACGCAGACCACGTTGCGATCATCATGGATGGCAATGGGCGCTGGGCAACATCGCATGGGTTGGAGAGGCTGAAAGGCCATGTCAAAGGTGTGGACCGCGTGCGCGATGTTATTCGCGCGGCGCCTGATTTTGGCGTTGGGTGTCTGACGGTATTCGCATTTTCCACGGAAAACTGGAAACGGAGCGAGCGTGAAGTGACGGGTTTGATGAACCTGTTCAAACGCTACATTCGCGGTGAAGCGGCCACATTGGACGAAGACAATGTGCGGGTTCGGTTTATTGGGGATCGCACGCCGCTGGATAAAAAGCTGAACTCGTTGATGTCCGAGCTAGAAATGCTGACGGCGAAAAACACCGGCCTAAAGCTGACGATTGCGCTGAATTACGGGGGGCGTGACGAAATCACCCGCGCTGTGGCACGGATCACCAAAGCCGCGAATATGGGTATGATTAAGCCCGAAGATATCAGCGAACAAATGGTGAGCAATTTCTTGGACACGGCAGATTTGCCTGATCCTGACCTGATTATTCGCACCTCGGGTGAATATCGCACATCGAACTTTCTGCCATGGCAGGCGTGTTACGCAGAATATGTGTTCACCGATACCGCGTGGCCAGATTTCACGGTTCCCGAAATGGTGAAAATCCTGACGCAGTTTCGCGAACGGGATCGCCGCTTTGGCGCGGTGGCAGCGAAATGAGTAAGGGCGCAGATTTTTCTGATCTGATGCCGCGTATTCTTTCTGCGATTGTGATGGTTTTGCTTGGCCTTGGCTGCATGTGGGCGGGGGGAGATGCGTTTGGCGTGTTGCTGATCGTCGCGGCGGGGTTGATGGCGTGGGAAACCAGCCGAATTCATTCTGAGCCTTTGATCGTGCATTATGTTTATGGTCTGGTGATTGCCGCCGTCGTTTTTTCTGCGATGTTTTTAAGCGCGCTTTGGTCGGGTGTTTTAGTGGCGATTGCTGTTGGGGCCGCATTTATGGGGCATCGCACACGCGCCCCTGTGATTTACGCGACTGTGGCGATTGTTATTGCCTGTACGACGTTTTTTTTCCTGCGCAATCAGTTTGGGTTCGGTTGGACCCTGTGGTTGGTTGTTGTTGTTGCTGCCAGTGATATCGGTGGATATTTTGCGGGTAAGATGATTGGTGGGCCAAAGATTTTGCCCGCGATTAGCCCAAAGAAAACATGGTCGGGCACGCTTAGTGGCTGGGCGCTGGCTGCGATTGTCGGTTTTATCGCCGTGCAGATGGGCCTCGGTGGGTATGGGTTGATTGTGCTGTCTGTTTTGATGGCGATAGCCGCGCAGATCGGTGATTTGCTGGAAAGCCTGATGAAACGCAAAGCGGGCGTCAAAGACAGCAGTAATCTGATCCCCGGGCATGGCGGTTTGTTGGATCGATTTGACGGCATGATGGGGGCGGGTGTTGCACTTGGCCTTATTCTTGCGCTGGGCGGAGCTGGCGTTCTGGGAGTGGTGTAATGCGGCGAGTCTCGGTGTTTGGATCCACAGGATCGGTGGGGCAAAACACAATAGATTTGATTGCACGCCGCCCTGATGATTTTCAAGTTGTAGCGTTAAGTGGCGGTGGCAATGTGAAATTGCTCGCGCAGCAGGCTATTGCGTTGCGCGCTGAAATTGCGATTGTGGCGCAGGATGCGTTATTGGCGGATTTGCAAGATGCGCTGGCGGGATCGGGTGTTAAGGCCGCTGCGGGGCGATCCGCGTTGTTGGATGCGGCGATGATCCCTGTGGATTGGGCGATGTCGGCGGTTGTTGGTTTTGCTGGGCTAGAAATTAGCCTTGCGATTGCGCAAGTTTCCAAAGCGCTCGCGCTGGCAAACAAAGAAAGTTTGGTCTGTGGCGGCGCGTTAGTACAGCGTGCCTGTGCGAAATCGGGCGCGTTGTTACTGCCGGTGGACAGCGAACATTCCGCGATTTTTCAGTGTATTGGTGGCGCGGATAAAGCGTTGGAACGGATTATTCTGACAGCATCAGGTGGGCCGTTTCTAAATGCATCCCTGAAAACGATGGAAAATGCGACGCCTGAACAGGCGGTTGCGCACCCGAACTGGGATATGGGCCAGCGCATTTCTATCGACAGTGCGTCGATGTTCAATAAGGCGATGGAAGTGCTGGAAACCCATGTTTTGTTTGACGTGACGCCAGATCAGATCGAAGTGATCATGCACCCCCAATCCATCATTCATTCGATGGTTGGATTTGTGGACGGCGCGATCATGGCGCACCTTGGGCCACCTGATATGCGCGCGCCCATTGGCTTTGCCTTAAATTGGCCAAAAAGGGCTGATTTACCCGTCGAGCGGCTGGATTTTACCACGCTCGGGGGTTTGACGTTTCAGCAACCAAATATAGATCAATTTCCATCGCTGGCATTGGCCCAGCAAACGATGGAAATGGGTGGTTTGGCGGGTGCGGCGTTTAATGGCGCAAAAGAGGCCGCAATGGATATGTTTTTGGCGCGTGAAATTGGGTTTTTGGACATGGCGCGGGTGGTTCGCGCGGTTCTTGGCCAGATTGACGCCGCAAAAAATGGTGATGTGACACTTGACGCTGTGATTGCTATGAACGCGACAGCACATAAGATTTCGGCGCAAGCCGCGAAAAAAGGGTTTTCCTAAATGTTCGACTTTTTGGCCTATATTCCGTACATCGGCGGACCGCTGACGTTTATCGTCCCGTTTGTCATTGTGCTGAGCATCGTGATTTTTATCCATGAATATGGCCATTACATTGTCGGGCGCTGGTGCGGAATTCACGCTGAGGCGTTTTCGATGGGGTTTGGGCCTGTCATCAAATCTTGGGTCGATAAGCGCGGCACGGTTTGGCAGATTTCACTGTTGCCCCTAGGGGGATACGTAAAGTTTTTGGGCGATGCGAATGCATCAAGTGGCGGCGCGGATCACGACGCGATTGCGGCCATGCCCGAAGAATTGCGTGCGCGCACATTGGAAAAAGCGGCGTTATGGAAACGTGCGTTGACGGTTTTTGCAGGCCCTGGAATTAACTTTCTGGCCTCACTGGTGATTTACACGGGCATTATGCTGTATTCGGGTGTTCCGACGGGGGATCAGGTTGTTGGCAAAGTGAACCAACTGACTGGCGTTACCAATGATCTGCAAGAGGGCGACCAGTTGGTTTCAATCGACGGGATCGTGATTGTTACAAATGAAGATTACAAAAAGCTGCAAGGGCTGGAAAACACTGGTCTGCAAAGCACTTATTTGATTGAGCGGGGCGGGCAACGCATTGAAGTGCAGGGGCCGTATCCGTATTTGGCCGCTGTTGGTGGTGTGACGGCGGCGTCGCCTGCTGCGCGGGCTGGCGTTAAAGAAGGTGATATTCTTTTGAGCGTTGGCGGCGCACCAATCAGTTCGTTCACCCAGTTGCGCGACCTGATTGTTGCGGCATCCGAGGAACGTGTGCCGTTGCTGGTGCAGCGTGGCGATGCACAAGTTGAGCTGACAATTCGGCCGCGAAAATCAGTTTACCGCGATAAAAACGGCGAGTTGAAGGAAAAAGTGCAGATCGGTGTTTGGTCTTACGGTGCGTTTGAGCCTGAATTGCGCAGCGTCGGTATTTTTGAGGCCTTTCAGATCGCAGGACGCGCGGTTTGGGGCATTGCTGAAATTACCTGGCAGACGATTTCCAAGTTGATTAGCGGTGCGATTTCGCCGAAAAACTTGAATGGGCCGCTGGGGATTGCAGTGGCGTCCGGGGATACTGCATCGAAAGGCGTGTTGGAGCTGATCGAGTTTGTGGCCTATATTTCGACTGCGATTGGCCTGATGAACCTGTTGCCAATCCCGATTTTGGACGGTGGGCATCTGGTGATTTACGCCTATCAAGCAGTGTTTAAACGCCCGCCAAACGAGAAGTTCTTGAGCTACATAATGCTGGTTGGATTCTGCCTTTTGATCTCTTTGATGCTCTATGCCACCTTCTATGATGGCATCCGATTAACTGGGTAGTCAGTTTACTAAACAAATATGGATTATGCGCCTTTGAATCTCCTACGGGTTCCATTAGAAAGAGGCCAACCATAAATGTTAATATAATTGATGCCTGGGGGGCTAGGTCACAATGAATACTCCGCAAACTTCCTTGCGTGTTCTCCGAAAACTTGGACAAAGCTGTGCTGTTGTTGCTGTTGCAGTAGTCCTTTCGCCTGCTTCGAGTTTGATTTTCATAGAGAATTCAGCGGCTTATGCCCAAGAAACTTCACGATTTAGCCGTGTTGATGTTTCGGGAAATCAGCGAATTGCAGCGGATACCGTCCGTGCAATTGCCGGAATTTCTGCTGGAACGCGGGTCACGCCTGGCCAAATCAACAACGCTGTACAGAATCTGTTTGATTCCGGCTTGTTCGAATCTGTTGATGTGCGCCCCGAACGTGGCCGTCTGGTGATCGAGGTTGCCGAATATCCGACGATCAACGAAATCTCGATCGAAGGAAACAAACGTCTTAAGGACGAGGATCTTGTGAGCCTTATCGGGTCTGTTCCACGTCGTACCTATTCTCCGTTGCAAGCCGAAGCGGATATGCTGGCGATCACAAACGCCTATGCTGCGGCGGGTCGTTTGGCGGCACGGGTTGAACCAAAAATCATTCGCCGAACCGACAATCGTGTCGATTTGGTGTTTGAAGTACTTGAAGGCCGTATCGTTGAGGTGAACCGCATTGGTTTCACTGGCAACCGCATCTATTCTGATCGCCGTTTGCGCCGCACAATCGAAAGTAAGCAAGCGGGCCTGTTCCGTGCGCTGGTGAGACGCGATACATTCATTCCTGAACGGTTGGATTTTGACAAAGAAAAATTGCGCAACTTCTATCTTAAACGGGGCTATATTGACGCAAATGTTTTATCGTCCTCGGCTGATTTTGCACGGGAGCGCAATTCTTTTGGTGTGAATTTCCAGGTGCAAGAAGGCCAACAATACACATTCGGCGAGCTGACGATTTCCAGCCCAGAGCCAGATGTGAATGTGGATAATTACAACAATGCGCTGAAAATCAAATCGGGCCGAGTTTATAATCCAGAATTGGTTAACACCACTTTGGAGCGGATGGACGTTGTTGCCGCTAATCAAGGTCTGCCGTTTATTCAGGCCCAGCCGCGTGTGACCCGCAATGACGAAACGCGCACCTTGGATATTGATTTTGAATTGGTTCGTGGACGCAGGTTGTTTATCGAGCGTATCGACATCGAGGGCAACAGCGACACGCTTGATCGGGTTATTCGCCGCGAGTTTAAAAGCATCGAAGGGGATCCGTTCAACGCGCGTAAAGTGCAACAAGCGGCTGACCGCATTCGTGCGTTAGAATTGTTTGCCATTGTAGATGTGCAAACCCGCGAAGGTTCTGCGCCGGATCAAGTTCTGATCGATGTGAACGTCGAGGAACAGCCAACTGGTTCATTGGGCTTTGGTCTGGGTTTCGGGACGGATAGTGGGCTTTCTGCGAACGTCACATTGACGGAAAATAACTTTTTGGGCCGTGGGCAAAGCGTTGGAATCACGCTTAGCACGACATCTGACAATCGCGAACTGTCGCTGAATTTTGTCGAGCCAAAATTGTATGATCGCGATTTGTCGTTGGGATTGAACTTTTCCTACCGCACCTTTGACAATGACAGACTTTCATACAACACAGTTCGGACCTCTTTTCAGCCAAGCCTAGGCTTTCCGATTGGCGAGCATTCGCGACTATCGACATCGCTTTTGTTGGCAAGTGACAAAGTGGTCGCTGACACGGCCTCGTCTCCTTTGCTGCAAGCAGAAAATGGGAGCCGTTCGACCATTGGGCTTGGTTTGGGGTACACGTTTGACCGTCGGAACTCTCCGATCGATCCAACTGCGGGGTTCATCTTTAATTTTGATCAAACCGTGGCCGGATTGGGCGGCGACAACAAATACTTCAAAGCGGTTGCTAACGCGAAGGCGTACCGTAGCCTTTTCAACGAAGAAGTTGTTCTTTCAGCTGAGTTTGAGGGCGGCATTCTGAAAAGCCTTGGTGGCGGAACAACCAGTATTATCGACAGGTTCCAACTGGGTGGTAATACGTTGCGCGGCTTCGAATCCTTTGGGATTGGTCCTCGTGTCGTTGATCCTAATCCTGCAACCCCAGGTACAAATTACAACGAATCCTTGGGCGGCAATTTTTACGCCTTGGCCCGAGTTGAAGCAAGTTTCCCGATTGGCCTGCCAGAAGAATATGGCATCCACGGAGGATTGTTCTATGATATTGGGTCTGTTTGGGGATTGGAGCGGACAACGGCAACTATTGGCGGCAATCTGGTGAACGCTAGCTCGGCTGACTTTGATCTTCGTTCTGCGATTGGTGTTTCCCTGTTCTGGGACACAGCACTTGGGCCACTTCGGTTCAACTTTTCTAAACCACTGCAGTACAACGAGCTGACAGACACGACCGAGACGTTCAACTTTACCATCGACACACGTTTTTAAGCCGATGATACAAGGAGCTCGCATCGTTTTGGGGGCATTGATGGGGATGGCGTGTGCAGCGCCATCTTTGAACGCGCAGGTCGTTTCTGACTATGCTGTTTTTCAAGACACGCCTTCGGTTGTAAGCGTCAATCGCGAGCAACTGATCCAAAAATCTGAATTTGGCAAAGCGTTGATAAGTTCGCTTTCGGATCAGCAATCGGCCTTGGTTCTGGAAAATGAAACATTCGCAAAAGACCTTGAGCGTGAAGAATTAGAGCTTACGGGTTTGCGCAAAACCCTTGCGGCAGACGAGTTCCGCCCTTTGGCTGAAGCCTTTGATGTAAAAGTCAAAGAAGTGCGTCGTGTCCAAGAGGAAAAGGCTGTGGCACTGGCCAAATCCCGAGAGGCCGCACGGTTTCGGTTTTTCCGACAGGCTGAACGTTTGATCAGCCAATTGATGCAAGACAAAGGGATCGTGTTTGTGCTGGATGAAAGTGCGGTTTGGCTGAGCAGGGGCGGAGATGTTACAAATCTTGTCATTGAGCGGCTGGATGCTGCTTATGCGTTGGGGCAGTTGGCGCTGGAATAAAGTGGTCTGACAAAGTCCTGACTTGATCGAAAGCGAACGGGTTGATAGGCACGTTTGAATGATAAATCAAAGACTAAGGACGTTTTATGGCAGAGGCTGAAACTGACGGTGCATTAAAGAGCGCGAACATCCAAGAGATCAAACGGATGATCCCGCATCGTTACCCCTTTCTTTTGATTGACCGCGTCCGCGAAATTGACCTGAACAAAAGTGCCGTTGGCATCAAAAACGTGACGATCAACGAACCCCATTTTCAAGGCCATTTCCCAGAACATCCCATTATGCCCGGCGTTACGATCGTCGAGGCGATGGCGCAGACTGCTGCTGTTTTGGTGGTGATGACGCTTGATATGATCGACAACGATATGGTTGTTTATTTTCTGTCCATCGACAAATGTAAGTTCCGCCATCCTGTGACGCCCGGTGATCAGCTGGAGCTGCACGTGAAGGTGATCCGTGGTCGTGGCAAGTTGTGGCGCTTCTCTGGTGTGGGCATGGTGGACGGCAAAGTTGTGGCCGAAGCCGAGTTCAATGCCATGATGGTTCCACCAGAGGATCAATAATATGTCTGTGCATGAAAGCGCTGAAATTCACCGCATGGCTGTTGTCGAAGACGGTGCGGTCATTGGTGCAAACTGTAAAATTGGTGCGTTTAGCATTGTTGGCCCAGAGGTTACTTTGGGGGACGACGTTGAGCTGAAATCCCATGTTGTTGTGGCGGGTTGGACAACTGTGGGCGATGGGACGATTATCTTCCCGTTCGCGAGCATTGGGCATGCGCCACAAGATTTGAAGTTTGGCGGCGAGCGCACCAAGTTGGAGATTGGCAAACGCAACTTTATCCGTGAACACGTAACGATGAACCCGGGCACCGAAGGTGGCGGCGGGCTGACGAAAATTGGCAATGACGGGCTTTATATGATGAGCTCGCATATTGGCCATGATTGCATCGTGGGTGACAACGTTATTTTGGCCAATAACGTCGCCGTTGGCGGGCATTGTATTATCGAAGATTATGTCATTCTGGGCGCGCTGTCTGGTGTGCATCAGTTCTGTCGCATTGGGCGTGGCGCGATGATCGGCGGATTAACTGCGGTGATTGCGGATGTCATTCCCTACGGAACAGTTGTGGGTGAACGCGCCAGCCTTGAGGGGCTGAACCTTGTTGGTTTGAAGCGCCGTAATACGGAAAAGAATGAAATCAACGGCCTGCGCGCTGCTTTTAAGTTGTTGTTTAACGGCACGGGGTCTTTGCGTGATCGTGCGGCAAACATGCAGTTGGAATATGCGTCCAACGCGTTGGTTCAAGATGTGACCGGTTTCATCCTAGAGGACAGCAGTCGCCATCTTACCACCCCGAAAGGGAGCTAACACGACATGGGCGCGGTTCTGGGAAATGATCCGCTGGCGATTGTCGCTGGTGAGGGGGATTTGCCAAAGCTGTTGGCCGAGGAATGCACGCGCACGGGGCGTACCCATGTTATTGTGTTGTTTGCGGGATTTTCGCCCGATTGGGTTGGGGATCGAGCTGTGATATTTGCAGAGTTTGAAAAACCTGCACGTTTGTTTAAAGCCCTGAAAAAAGGTGGTTTTCAGGACATCACTTTTGCGGGTGCGATGCAGCGCCCGCAGTTGAGCTGGCTGAAATTTGATCTGAAGTTCTGGCGTCTTGCGCCAAAGTTGCTGCCTGCGGTGAAATCGGGTGATGATGTCACTTTGCGCACAATCACCGCGATGTTCGAGGCTGAGGGCATGCAGATTATCGGGGCGCATGACGTGCTCGAAACCTTGCTGGCCCCTGCGGGCATTCAAACGATTGCGAAGCTGAGCAAGGCCGATTGGGTGGATATCAAAAAGGGTTTGGACATCGCGCAGGCCTCGGGTCGTATGGATGTGGGGCAGGGCGCGGTTGTGGCACAGGGCATTTGTTTGGGTGTCGAGAGCATTCAAGGCACAGATGCGATGCTAGGTTTTGTGGCTGAAACGCGGATGCCGTTTCGGCTCGATCGGAAAGGGGCGAAGGGGGTTTTGTGCAAAGTTCCCAAGCCCGGCCAAGATTGGCGTGTGGATTTACCAAGCATCGGTGCGGCCACGATGATTGAGGCTTGGAAAGCTGGGTTGGCAGGTGTTGCCGTGCAAGCGGGCGGTGTTTTGGTGCTTGGTCTAGAAGAAACGATTGCCAAGGCAGATGAGCTGGGTCTGTTTTTGGTAGGTGTAGCCCGCGATGACGAGATATCGAAATGAAAGTATTTATTTTAGCAGGCGAGCCGTCTGGCGATAAGTTGGGTGGAGCGTTAATGGCAGGACTGTCATCGCTAGGAACGGTTGAATTTCAGGGTGTTGGCGGTGGATCAATGCAGGAACAGGGGCTGAACTCCTTGTTCAGTATCACAGACCTTTCGGTGATGGGCCTGCTCGAAATTTTGCCCCGTATTCCGAAAATACTGCGGCGGATAAAACAAACCGTTGCGGCAGCGAAAGCGTTTGCGCCTGATGTGTTGATCACGATTGATAGCCCCGAATTTTGCCTGCGCGTTGCCAGCAAGCTGAAAGAGGCGAACCCGAATTTGAAGGTCGTGCATTATGTCGCGCCAAGCGTTTGGGGATGGCGGCCAGAGCGGGCGCAAAAGATGGCGAAATCCGTGGATCACGTGCTGGCGTTGCTGCCGTTTGAACCCCCGTACATGACGGCTGTTGGGATGAGCTGCGATTTTGTCGGGCATCCGTTGGTTGCTGAACCCGTGCCAACCGAGGTAGATATGGACGCGCTGGCCGATGAACTGGGATTACGCCGCGACCTTCCTATTATTTGTTTGTTGCCCGGATCGCGCAAAGGCGAAGTGGCGCGAATGGGGCCAGTTTTGCGTTGGTCGATCACGAAATCTGCGCAAACCGTTGCCGGTGTACAGATATTGTTGCCCGCTGCTAGTGCGGTTGTCGATCAGGTGAAAAAGATGGTCGAGCCTTGGCCATTGCGCACCTATATCCTTGATCCAACTGGGTTTTCTACTGCCGAGGCCGAGCATCGTAAACGCACTGCGTTTCATCTAAGCACAGTTGCCTTGGCGGCAAGCGGTACTGTTTCGTTGGAATTGGCAGCGGCGGATTGCCCGATGATTGTGGGGTATAAGGCGAATTATCTGACCACGCGGATGGTGAAAAAGCTGGCCCAAATTGATACGGTGAACCTGATCAATATCGTGACTGACACGCGCGTGATCCCCGAGTTTTTGTTTGAAAACTGCACGGTTGAAAAGATTGGCCCTGCGCTTTGCGAATTGCTGAGCGATAAGGCAGCGCACCCAGAACAACGGGCAGCTTGTGCCCAAACGATTGATGCGCTTGGGCGGGGCGGCGAAGACCCTGGTTTGCGCGCGGCGAAATCAGTGATGGCGTTTATGGCGCGCTAAGTTGCGAAATCCGCGACTGTTGCAACTGTTACATCGACAAGGGTTTGGGCGCGATTGCAAAGATGTGACGCGGTGTTCCTGCGGCGGCTCAAAGCACATCAAATTCCAACAAACGTGGATCAACGAAGGTTTTTATCGGGGTCAAATGCCCGATTGGGGACACGCCGCCAATGGCGAATCCTGTTTGGGCGCGAATCAAGGTGGCGTCTGCTTTTCCCAATGGTTCAGCGGCGAGTGCGGATGCTTTCTGCGCGTCAACGCGGTTGCCGCCAGCGGTAAGGAATAGCAGCGCAACGCCGCTGGTTTCGCCGCAAAAAATGATGGATTTGGCGATCTGATCGACGTGGCAGTTTTGTGATTGTGCTGCCTGTTCAGCCGTGTGGGTGTCGATTGCAGTTTCGATCACCTCGATGGTTAGGCCCAGGGTTTGGGCAGTGCGTATCGCGCGTTTAAGGCTTTTGCTCACCGGATAATTGTGGCGTGTAAGTTTGCTTGACGCAAGCGAGATCAACGCGCATCTTATTGGAATGACGTTACAAAATCAGCTTACCTTCGCCCCGTTTCCGTATGATGTTCCGCTGGCAGCAGATGCCGTTGAATGGTTCGCTGTGGCCCCACAATCTGTGCGCGATTTGGTTGTTGGGATGGCGGGCAGCAGCAGTTATTTGCGTGGTTTACTGAGCAAAGAAGCGGAGTGGTTTGAAAGCATTCTGGACGTTGATCCCGATGCGGCGTTTGAAGGTATTTTAAGGAACATTGAAGCGCCCTTGGTGACTGGATTACGCCAGTCAAAACGGCGCGTGGCGTTGTTGCTGGCAGCTTGTGATTTGGGCGGGATATGGTCGTTGATGGAGGTCACGGCGCGGTTGACGCGGTTCGCAGATGTGGCGGTGGATATGGCTCTGCGCGCAGAGATTGAAACGCTAATCACGCGGGGAAAATTACCAAATTGTGGGCCAGATGACCTTGCGGATTGTGCGGGTGTTGCGGTGATCGCAATGGGGAAAATGGGTGCGCGCGAGCTGAATTATTCCTCCGATATTGATTTGATCGTTTTGTTTGATGGGTATCGCCACGCAGGTGAAGGGTACGATGATGCGCGCATGTCTTTGCAACGCGCGACGCGCAAAATGGCAAAGGTTTTGTCGGATGTTGGGCCAGATGGCTATGTGTTTCGCACCGATTTGCGGCTGCGGCCAAACCCGTCTGTCACGCCGGTTTGTGTGCCGATGGATGCGGCCGAGCGATATTACGAAAGCGAAGGGCGGACCTGGGAGCGGGCGGCGTTTATCAAGGCGCGGGCTTGCGCGGGGGACGTGAAATCGGGGCGGGCATTTCTGGATCGGATCACGCCGTTTATTTGGCGCAAACATCTGGATTTCGCCGCCATTCAAGACGCTCATGACATGCGGCTGTTGATCCGTGAACACAAAGGGCTGGGTGGGCCGATTGTTGTGCGCGGACACGACATGAAACTGGGGCGAGGCGGGATCCGCGAGATCGAGTTTTTTGCGCAAACCCTGCAGTTGATTGCGGGGGGGCGGGACAAAGATTTGCGCGCGGAAACGACGCTGGGTGCATTGGCGGCGTTGCGTGATAAAGACTGGATTCCAGGGGATGTTGTGGCGGAATTGAGCGCGGCATATGTAGCGCACCGCACGACCGAACATCGCATTCAAATGCTGCGCGATACACAAACGCAGATCGTGCCGACGGGGGATGACGCGGTGGGGCAACTGGCGCATTTATCGGGTTGGTCGGATGTGGCTGGGTTTCTTGAGGATCAGCGGGCGCGGTTGCAGGGTGTGCATGATCGCATTGAGGGGTTCTTTGAGCCAGAGGCCGATAAACACGATGCGGATGTGGTTGTTTTGGACCCCGCTTTGCGCGAGGTTATGGACAGTTGGGCTGGGTTGCCTGCGTTACGATCTGATCGCTCGGTCAAGATTTTTGAACGGTTGCGCCCTGAGATTGAAAGGCGCTTGGTGCGGGCGAGTAAGCCAGAGTTCGCGTTAGCACAGCTTGATGGGTTTATGCGAAAGTTGCCTGCGGGTGTGCAGTTGTTTTCGATGTTTGAGGCAAACCCGCAAATCCTTGATTTAATGATGGATATTTGCGCAACGGCCCCTGCGTTGGCGCAATATTTGTCGCGTAATACCAGTGTTTTGGATGCGGTGATTAGTGGGCGTTTCTTTGAGCCTTTGCCAGATGGTGCGGGGTATTTGGGCATGCTGAACAGCGCGTTGTCTGAGGTTGGTGATTATGAGGATGCGCTGAATGCAACGCGGCGTTGGCAGAAAGAACAGCATTTCCGTATCGGTGTTTTGATGCTGCGCAAGCTGGCAGGTTTGCGAGAGGTCGAGGCTGCCTATTCGGATTTGGCCTGCGCGGTTATTCAGGGTGTTTTGCTGTGGGTTGAACAGGACGTGGAGCGCCGGTACGGGCGGTTTGAGCGCCAAGATGTAAGTGTTTTGGGGATGGGGAAATTGGGGTCACGTCAAATGACGGCGACCAGTGATCTCGATTTGATTGTGCTTTATTCGGCTGACGGCGATGCGTCGGATGGGCGTAAATCCTTGTCTACCAGCCAGTATTTCGCACGTTTTACACAGACGTTGATTACGGCGCTGTCTTCGCCGATGTCCGAGGGTGAATTATACGAAGTTGATATGCGATTGCGCCCATCTGGGCGGCAAGGGCCATTGGCGACGTCACTGGCGGGATTTGCGGCGTATCAGAACGAAAAGGCTTGGACTTGGGAGCATTTGGCGCTGACCCGTGGGCGTGTGATCGCGGGCGCGCGGGACGCGGTTGAGGCTGTTCGCGGGGCGGTTTTGGGGCTTCCGAGGGAAGCGGCGCAAGTGGCGCAAGATGTGGTTGATATGCGTGCACGATTGATGGAGGCCAAGGGAAATCAGGCGACGCCGTGGGACGTAAAAGATTTGGCCGGTGGTATTTTGGCCGTTGAGTTGGTTGCGCAAATGGTTGCGTTATTGGCGGGCAGTGATGTGCGTGATCCGCGCGCGCAATTGGCGCTGTCGGATGATCCTGACACCTGTGCGTTGGCCGACACACATGTGATGTTGTGCCGTGTGCAACAGGCGCAACGTTTGGTGATGGATGGGCGGTTTGACCCTGAACAACTGGGGTTGGATGGGATGAGTTTTGTTATGATGATGTCTGGTTTTGACAGTGTTCAGGCGTTGCAAGCTGCGATTCTGCGTGAAACAGAAGCGGCGAATGCGCAAATAGAGCGTATTTTGGCGATCAAGTGACGGGTCTGGAATTGTGTTGCGCCAATGGCTGTGCGAAAGCCATCGCAAAGGGAGACTGTTATGGTTTTTAAGGGAAATTTGGATATTGATCCGCGCGGGCTGATTTATGAAGCCTATCGCATGGATATTGGCGATCAGGAGTGCCGCAGCATTTTCCTCGATTGGGCGCTGGGGACGCAGTTGGGCGCGGATATGCGGGCAATGCTGGAAACGTTGCTGGTGGAATATGAGGTTGAGGGCGTTAATCACGCGATGACGGATGTGTTGCGTGAAGGACTGGTGAAAGCTAACCGGCCAGCGGTGCGCCGTGGTGGACGTGCGCGTACGGCGGACGAGTAAGACGTTTTTGATTTTGGTAGAATTTAGGCCACGCGGAGAATACTGCGTGGCCTTTTTCGTTTAATCGGCGAGTGCGTCTAGGATACGGGCCCAGCTGCGGATGCCTTTGTGGAACGAAGTTAGGTCATATTTCTCGTTTGGGGAGTGGATTTGATCGTCGTCTTGGCCAAAACCGATCAGCATGGATTGTGTGCCGATGATGTTTTGAAAGTGGCCTGCGATCGGGATTGAACCGCCGCAACCGACGTAAACGCCCTCTGTTTCCCATTCGTCTGATAATGCGCCACGTGCGGCCTCAAATGCGGGGTGGTCGATTTCCATGCTGGAGGCAGGCCCCGCGCCATAATCGACAAATTCTGCTGTGCAATCGTCTGGCAGGTGGTCGCGGATGTGTTGTTGGAAGGCGGCGCGGATTTTTTGTGGATCTTGCGTTCCCACAAGGCGGAAGCTGATTTTGGCGTGGGCTTGGGATGGGATCACGGTTTTGGAGCCTTCGCCCGTGTAGCCGCCCCAAATGCCGTTCACATCGCAGGTGGGTCGCGACCAGATTTGTTCGAGGCCAGAGCGGCCCTTTTCGCCTGCTGGAACGGATAAATTCACGTCACCAAGGAAGTTGTCGGCGGACCAATCGAGGTTTTCCCACTGTTTGGCAACTTGTTCTGGCAACTCGGGGACGCCGTCGTAAAACCCGTTAAGCGTGACCGCGCCTGACTCGTCGTGCAGGGCGGCGAGCGCTTTGTTGAGCACTCGAATTGGGTTGCGCGCGAGACCGCCGAACATGCCAGAGTGCAAATCTTTGGAGGGGCCAGTGATGGTGACTTGTTGGCCCACTAACCCGCGCAACATGGTGACGATGCTGGGGGTTGTTGGCGTCACCATGCCTGTGTCGCAGATAAGCGTGATGTCTGATTTTAGTTCGTCTTTGTTGGCTTCCATGAAGGGGATTAGGGACGGTGAGCCTGATTCTTCTTCGCCTTCAAACAGGATGGAAACCTTGGTTGGCTGGCTGCCTGTGACCGCTTTCCATGCGCGGCAGGCCTCTAGGAAGGTCATCAATTGGCCTTTGTCGTCGGATGATCCGCGACCACGGATGACCTTGCCGTTTGGGGTTTTTTCAACGGAGGGTTCGAACGGTTGATTGTCCCAGAGTTCAATTGGATCAATGGGTTGCACATCGTAGTGGCCGTAAAACAGCGCGTGTGTACCAGTACCTTGCGCGTGGGCGACAACCATCGGGTGACCCGGTGTTTCACGTTTGGTGGCATCAAAGCCCAGGCTGTTTAGATCCGCGATCAACCAATCGGCAGCGGCATCGCAGTGATGGGCATAGGCGCTGTCCGTGGAGATGGATTGAATGCGCAGAAGTTCCATTAAACGATCGAGCGCGGCGTCCTGATCCGCGTCGATATGGGCGAGAACTTGATCAAGAGACATGATGCGACCTTTCGTGGGGTGACTGTTTTTGGTAAAAGTTACACACTGTTTTGGGGCAGATGAAAAGCGCAATTGAAAGAGTGTAATTGGATTTTCTCGGTGGTTTGTGGGTGGTGTGGGTTTTTTTGGCGCTGCCTGCGTGGGCGGAGTTGGAATTACGCCAGCCGTTGGAATGTAGCCTTGGCGAAACCTGTTTGATCCAGCAATTTATGGACCACGATGCGACATCTGGCGTGCAAAATTTCAGCTGTGATGGTGCGAGTTACGACGGGCATAAAGGTACGGATTTTTGCGTCCGCGTTGAAGATATGCGCAAGGGCGTGGATGTTTTGGCCGCCGCTGACGGTATTATCATGGGGTTGCGCAACGAAATGGCGAATCAGCGTGCGGAAACGCAGGCGAAAATGATGCTTTTTGCGGGAAAAGAATGCGGGAATGGGTTGGTTTTGCGTCACGAAGATGGCTGGGAAACGCAGTATTGCCATATGAAGCAGGGCAGTGTGATTGGTGAAAAAGGTGCGCTTGTGGAGGCTGGCGATGTGATTGGGCAAGTCGGTTTGTCTGGGGCACACAATTCGCGCATTTGTATCTTTCGGTGCGCAAAGACGGTAAACCTGTTGATCCATTCGCACCAGAATTTGATGGGGCGAGCTGTGCATTTGCCGCCGTAGACACGTTATGGAATCAAGATTTTACCAGCAGTTTTACGTATCAACCAACAAAAGTCGCGCAGATTGGGCTGGCTGATACCGGGCCGTCTTTGGTTGATGTGATGGATGGCAAGTGGATCGAATTTGCTGTGAAGCCCGATGCGCCGCTGGTCGTTTACGGGATGGCAGTGAACGGAAAAGCAGGGGATCAAATGATTTTGCGGCTGAATGGACCAAGCGGTAGCATCGTAAACAGCAAGCGCCCTTCGCTAGAAAAGCGAAAGGCACAGTGGTTTGCGTTTGCGGGGAAACGTGCGCCCGATGGGGGCTGGCCGCGTGGGTCTTACACCCTGTCAGTTGAGGTTTTGCGCGCGGGTGAAATCCTCCATAAACAGTCTGAAACCATCGTTCTAGAATGACCTAGGGCGCGATCTGTTTGCGCGCAAAACTTGGGAAACGAACCTCGGCAAGCAGGGCTGTAAGAACGCGAATATGTTCTTGCACGCTGTAACTTGTTTGCTCGTCCTTTCGCCTCACTTCCAGCTCTTGTTCACGCGTCAATAATGTTTCGATCGCCGCCCCGTGGTTGGGCGTGTTTTGGGTTTTCACAATGAAACGCAGATCGGCATCGCGATCGTAATTTGCCATGCCCAGACGTGCCGCACTGATGAGGATCTTTGGACGCTTTAGGTTACTTAAGATTGTATGTGTGTTAATCATTTGAAGTTCCTCCCACAGCTTTTCTATGCCAGTTCACACAACCGTTGCGTCAGAAAACTATCCACAAACGGTAATAACAAATTGTTTATGATTTAGAAACAATGTGGATAATTTGTAGATAACTTTAACAGTTTTTTAGACAATCATCATAAGTAGTTATGACACTCGCTATTTTGGGGTAAGTTAAGTGACGGAACAAAACACAATGACTGAACCAAATTACGGCATAGAAGAACCAGCAAAACGGGGCGCATTGCAAGAGGCAGCGACCAGTTATTTGGAGCATGTTGTCAATGGAAAGAGCATTCGATCCATCGTACAAAAATCGGATGTGCATCCATCAACGATCATGCGGCGCATTCGAAAAATCGAAGGGTTGCGTGATGATCCGGCGTTGGATCAATACCTGAATACAGCCTCTAAAAAGGGGAACCGGTTGTGTGGTGGGGGCAAAGGTGGCTTGATCGGGATGGGCCCAGAACGGATCCTTGAGAAAGACAAGGTTTTACTGCGTCGGATGTCTGAAACTGGGGTCATTTTGGTGGTGTCTAAGGGATTTAAGAAGGCAGTTGTGATGCGCACCAATCGCGATGGGCAACGCAGGCGCACTGCGGTGGTGAACGCCCATCTTGCAGGCACTGGCGTGATCAATGATTGGCTAAAATGCACCAAAGTGGGGAATATTTCGCTGTATGAAATCACCTAGGCAGGGCGCTCTGCGCTGAAACGGGCCATTGCCGCGGACACGATTAAAGGGCGTGCGCCCACCGGTTTTTCCGAGGCTCCGACTGTGTTTTCTGAGCAGCATAAAGACTGGGGCGAGCGACCAGTTCGCGAAGATGACGGTATCACGCGCAAAAAGCGGGTGAATCTGCGAGAAAGCCCGTTAACCACGTTGTCGCATAAGAAAGACAAGGACGGGCGTGCGTTTTTGGGCAGTGATCTGATTGAAGCGGAAGATCGGTTGCGCGAGGATTTCGAGTTGTCACAAATGGGGCCACGCGTCGGGCAGAACTGGGAACGGTTTTTGACGGGCGGTTATACAGGCAATTTTGGATCAACCGAGGGCGGATCAAGTGCAGCGCAGGACAGATTGCAGGCCGCATTATCCGCGCTTGGGCCAGGATTAGGCGATATTGCGATGCGGTGCTGCTGTTTATTGGAAGGGTTGGAAGCCGCCGAAAACGTATGGGATGGTCAGCACGATCAGGCAAGATTGTGCTGCGGATTGCCTTGCAACGGTTGCGGTTGCACTACGACACAGATTATCAGCCAGATTCGCGTAAAATTGGTTGAGCTTTAGGTGTTAAGTGATTGAACAATAGTGATGAAATCTGATACCTTGAGCGATGCGCCGCCAACCAATCCGCCGTCTACATTCGGGACGGCGGCGATGTTGGTGGCGTTTTTTGGGTTCATCGAGCCGCCGTAAAGGATGCGCATTTGGGTGCCTTGCGGACCGAAACGTTCAACAAGTCGGGTGCGGATAAACGTGTGTACGTCTTCGATTTCAGCCAGTGTTGGGGTTTTGCCTGTGCCGATGGCCCAAACGGGTTCGTATGCGATCACGAGGCTGGAAGGTGTGGCGCCGTCTGGCACGGATTTGGCCAATTGGTCGCCAACGATATCTAGCGTTTTGTCGGTGTCGCGTTCATCCAGTGTTTCACCGATGCAGACGATTGCTTTTAGGTTTGCGGCCCACGCTGCGCGGGTTTTTGCGTTGATCTGGGCGTCTGTTTCGCCGTAGGCGGCTCGGCGTTCAGAGTGGCCGACGATTACGTAGGTTGCGCCAGTATCTGCCAGCATTGGGGCGGAAATGTCGCCTGTGTGCGCGCCAGATGTGTTTCCGTGGCAATCTTGGCCGCCGACTTCGATTTGGATGCCATCGCAGACTTTCGACATGGAGCGAATGAGTGTCGCGGGCGGGCAAATGAGAATATCGCAGTTCGGGGACGGGCAGGCTTCGTACAATGTTTTGATTTCGCCCAAAGCCTCACGCAGGCCATTCATTTTCCAGTTTCCAGCAGCGAGTTTTTTCGGCATTTTAGCTATTCTCTTTCAAGGATTTGGCGGCCCATTGGCATGTCTCGTCTGGATCATCGAGCACGGAATCGGACAGGGTCCAAAAGTCCATGGATTTGATTTTGCCTGTTTTTTTGTCTTCCATTGCGAATTTGATGCAGCCTTCGGCTTCTCGCGCGTATGCAAGGGCATCCTTGGCTTTAATCATCAAAGCGCCGTCGGATTTCAGGATGGCAAAAATCTGGCCGTCGCAATAAATGCTCGCACCACCCATCATTTTGCGCGACGTAATGGATCCAAGGCGTGAAAAATGATGGGTGGCAAATTCGATATCTTCGTTAGATACCGCCATTACATGCCTTCGAATTTAATGGATTCACCGCAGCCACAAGCTTCGGATACGTTTGGGTTGTTGAATTTAAATCCAGCTTCGAGCAGCGATACTTCGTAGTCGATTTCAGTGCCAAACAGGAACATTTGCGCCATTGGGGCGATCATGACGCGCGCGCCATTGTGTTCGACGGTTTCATCATGGGGATCAACATCATCCACATATTCCATCGTGTATTCCATGCCCGCACAGCCGCCTTTTTTCACACCGATGCGCAGGCCTTTTTTGTCGCCTTCGCCCATCAGTTTGACGATTTGCATAGCGGCCTTGTCCGTGATGAAAACGGCTTGTTTTCCAGGGATACCAAACATTAATCTTCTCCCTCAGTTGGAGTTTGCGTGAATTCTGTTGCTGCGCCAGTTAACATCAATTTCGATACTTTGTCGTTAAGGTCTTTGAAGGTATCGATCGATGTTTGCATATCTTGGATGTGCTTTTGCATGGCTTGAACGTCAGGGGATTGCGCATCTTGAAGCGCGCGCCAGCTTTCA
>JASJIO010000060.1:0-22085 GCA_037625035.1 Amylibacter sp. | reverse complement strand
TCCTTACTGCTGGTTTGTTTTTTCCTCGGTGATTTCCTTTTCGCTATTATAAGGTGCGAACATCTCTGTTGCTTTGGTGCGCGATAGCACCAATCAATTGGTTGGATTTGGGTAAAATCGTTTAAAACCAGATTCTTCTGGCGAAAAACTGCTCAATACCAATAGAACCTTCACCTTCCTCTCGAATTGTTACAAGGGCTGAACTACGTGTTATACACTGCGATGTGAGTGGTGATTCACCACTGCTCGTTGCTATCACTAACTCATCGCAAGACGCGATTTAGGTTTTAACCTCGGAGAGGAACTCAAATGTCAAACAAAGTAAAAACGCTCGCAGTAGCTTCCGCAGTCGCCGCAGCTATGGTTTAGCATGCAAATGTTGCGTCCGCGCAATCTAAAGAAAAATGCTACGGCGTTGCGCTGGCTGGCCAAAATGGTTGTGCAGCTGGCCCAGGTACATCCTGTGCAGGCACATCCACAGTAAATTACCAAGGTAATGCTTGGTCCTTGGTTGCGTCTTGAACATGCGTCGACATCGCGCTGCCAGCTTTGGCTGACGGGACCGCACGGATTGGTTCCAAAGAAGCTTTGGAACGTGACATCCCATCGTAAGATGACATCGCGGGGCATGGCGGCATTGGTCGCCTGCCCAACCCCCACGTAACGATCTGAAATCAGGTGATTTCACAATGCGGATGCACGCGCAAATACACCAAGCACAGTGCCTAATCGGGCTGGCGTTGGCTATAAGGCGCAGCATTTAGACGGCATTCTGAAAATACCCAACACTGTTGGTTGGCTGGAAATTCACGCAGAAAATTACATCGGTGATGGCGGACGCCGATCGCGCAGCTGCGCCATTTACGTGAAAAATTCCCGATTTCGTGCCACGGCATTGGCCTGTCGATTGGCGCAGAGGGGCCGCTTGATCCTGATCATTTGGCGCGTCTAAAACACCTGGTCGACTGGCTGGAACCTGGCTTGTTTTCCGAGCATTTGGCGTGGTCCACCCATGATACCCATTTCTTGAATGATCTGCTGCCTGTGCCTTATACACAGACCGCCGTTGATCGTGTGATTGAGCATATTGATTTGGTGCAAACGACAGTCGGGCAGCAAATGTTGCTGGAAAACCCATCGACATATGTGGCGTTTAAAGAAAGCAACCGATCCAAGATTGAGTTACTGAGCGAGGTCGCTAAACGATCTGGCTGTGGGTTGCTTTTGGATGTGAACAATGTGTTTGTTTCCGCGACCAATCAAAATTATTCGCCCGAAGGCTATGTCGATGCGTTTCCCACTGAATTTGTTGGGGAAATTCACCTTGGCGGGCACGAAGAAGACGCCGACGATCATGGTGAAATGTTATTGATCGACAGCCATTCACGCCAAGTGGTTGATCCTGTTTGGACCTTGTACGAATACACGCTGGCCAAATCTGGGCCACGCCCGACACTGATCGAATGGAACAATGATATACCTGATTGGGATGTTTTAGCTGCTGAAATGAACCGTGCGGATGGTGTTTTGTCTGCACAAGCTGCGATCCCAGCATGAGCGTTGATCAAAAAGCGTTTACACAAGCGTTGTTAAACCCGGAAACGGCGATTCTCGTGGGGTTGATTGACCCAAAGGGGCGACCGGCTGGCAAGCGGTTCGATGTGTACCGAAACAATGTGATTGTCGGTCTGATGGATGCGATGGAAACGGCGTTTCCTGTTATCCAAAAACTGATCGGCGCGGAGAATTTCCGTAATCTCTTAGGGGCTTACGTGCGACAGCACCCCCCCTGAAAAACCTAATACTGATGTTTTATGGCAAGGCGTTTCCAGCATTTTTGGAAGGGTCTGCGCAACTAGCATAGCTGCCGTATCTGGCGGATGTGGCGCGTTTAGAATTGGCACGGCGGACAGCCTATCACGCAGCGGACGAAACCCCGATTGCAGGGGATGCACTTGGGGCAATTGCGCCAGATGCGTTGATGGAAACGACGTTCGAGTTTGCCCCTGCCGTGCAAATTGTATCAAGCGGTTATTTAATTGCCGCGATTTGGCATTTCAACATGACCAAGGGTGCGCCTGCCCCTGAAGCCGTGGGTGAAACGGCACTGATCACACGCCCCGCGTTGGATCTAGAAATGAACGTTATAGGCTCTGACCAAGCCCTATTTTTTAACATGCTCATAAATGGCGAAACACTCAGTGCTGCATCTGAAGCGGCTACACAGATGAACGGGAAATTCGATTTGTCAGGTACAATTGTTCTGATGCTGCAATCAAAACTCATAACAAAACTAAAATCGTGAGGGACACGAAATGACTGCAATCACAAACTTATACAATTCGATCATGGGACTGGTGCTAAAGGCCCTCGGCGATTGGTTTTTACCCACATTTGCAAGGTTTTCCTTCGCGGCTGTGTTGTTGATGTACTTCTGGAATTCGGCAAAAACAAAGCTGGGCGATGGATCATTCGGGTTTCTAAGCCCGTCCAACAACGCCTATATTTAGATGTTTCCAAAGACAGTCGAGGCATTGGGATATGACACAAGCCAATTGAATGCGTTTCATTGGTTGGTGGCTGTTGATGGCACTATCGCAGAATTTATCCTGCCCCTGCTGATAATCATCGGATTGCTCACTCGCCTTGCGGCGATTGGCATGACTGGGTTCGTTTTTGTTCAAACCATAGAGGACGTATATGGTCGTGGCGTAGCGGGAAAAGATATTGGCGGATGGTTCAACGGACCGTCAAACGCGCTTATCCTGGATCAGCGATTGATGTGGGTTTTGCTGTTGGCGATCTTGATCGTCAAAGGGGCTGGGCCGCTTTCGGTGGATCGGATGTTGAGCAAGCCTGTCGAAGACTAAAGCAGCTGGGATTGGACGTCTTTTGTCCATCCCAACGTCAAAGAACCTTCATGATCGATCACCGGGCGTTTCATCAATGCTGGGTGGTCGATCAACAGCTTTAAGGGGTCTTGCGCACGTTCGGCCTCATCCAATCCGCGCCAGGTGGTTGAACGCGTGTTAAGAAGGGCTTCGCCGAATTTGGCTTGAAATACCTTTAGGTTTTCGGGGGTTACACCGTCCGCACGAACGTCGATGAATGTCACATCGTGACCGGTCACGGCCAATGATTTCAATGCTTTGCGGCAAGTGTCGCAGTTTTTCAATCCAAATAATTTCATCGCGCCCCCCTATTTTGAAGGTATTTATCTCAATTTTTAGGCTCTTCGCAAGGAATTATCGCTGGGGAAATATGCGGTAATCAGAATGGCCCGTTCGGTCCAAAACAGGGGCGATTTCTTAGGCTTCTGGATCGGTGTTTAATGCTAAATGCGGCGATTCTGTCCAATTGCTGCCTGTTGCGAGGATGCAGGTTACGCCGTTGGGATAGGTCAATAAAACTGAGAATGTTCCGGTTCTATTGGAAACCCAAAATTCGACCACTTGGGTTGCACTGGAAAGGCCGAAGCCACGGCTTACCTATTGATATCGTTTAGTTAATTTCCTGATAAGTGGGTCGCGCGGACCACAGGTTTGTGTAGATGCGACAGGTGGTGCCAATGTGGCCATTCCAAAGACAAGTGCCGTTGATGTGAGGCGTTTAAACATGATGTAACTCCTTGTTTTCATTTTTGAAAGGAGTTGATTCAGGGGATCTGCCAGACCCCCTTCGGGATGGCTATACCTTTAATGTGGGGTCTTGGGCCGCATCTGGCAAGATGGCTCTCAAGCAAGTGTTAACGATGTGTAGCGCCAACGCGCGGGCGGGTAAGGTTTGCGCCAAAACGCCACTTTCGTTGGGGTGCAAAACGTATGCAAAGCGTATGGCAACGCGCCATACACGGGTCCGTGATAATTGCATTAACACTTTGCGCAACATTGCGCCGATCCTATCACGTTTGTGCGATTGCCCTTTCCAAGCCAGATAAATTACTCCATATGGGGGGAGTGAAGCCGTCTTTCACACGTTTCCGTTCTTCTTCTTTGTTGCAGACGCCGGACCCGATCAGAGACCCGACTGCACCAAGCCACCGCATACTGTGGGTGGTACTATACTTAGGAGAATTACGATGGCTAATGGCACCGTAAAATGGTTTAACGCAACTAAGGGTTTTGGCTTTATCGAGCCTGAAGCCGGTGGACAAGACGTATTTGTACACATTTCCGCTGTTGAGCGCGCTGGCTTGTCCGGCTTGAACGACAACGACAAAGTGACATACGAAATCGAACAAGGCCGCGACGGAAAATCTTCCGCTGGTCAACTGGCGATGCGCGATTAATTTCGCCTCTTGGGCGGGGTTCACCCCGTCTGCTTAAATTTGGAACGCTCGCGAAGGCAATTTCGCGGGCGTTTTACGTTTGGGGGCGTGTTCTGGAAAATCAAAAAAACTGAGCCGCGCTTGAAAATCGAAAAAAACGCTTTAGGGTTGGGCCGTTCCTCCATTCAAATTATTTTATTTATGGGTAGTTCCACAAAATGGCCAAATCCAAAAAAAACCAGAGCCGCTAAAAGAAGACGCTATTGTTCCTATAAAAGATCTTGAGCCAAAAAAGTGGTGGAAATAGTTTCTTGTACATCCCGCAATCGGAGTTGCAATTGTTGGATTACTTGGCACATTTCTTGGTGCGCCTCCTGAGCTGTATAAGACATATACGTCATATAAAATTGGAGCCCCATCAAAGCATTTGGAATTCGCAAAACGTAAGAATGCTTTCTTGGCAGAAGCAATAAGCAAAAACTTCTCGTGCGTTTTATCTGGCGAATTTTATCATACGAGTACAGAAAATACAAAAATCGATGCGACTATGTGCAAAGAAACAGGCGACATTTTTCTTAGGCTGAATTCGCCTAAATTGGGTTGCTCTATCTGCGTCGTCTTTTTAGATGACCACTTACCACAAAAACCATCAGTAAACAAAACCGCTGCCTCCAGTTTTTTAATGTCGCCAGCGAATGCCTCCCCGTCGGACGAAAGCAAAGAAACTACTTTGTTCAAAAAGCATGAAAAGACCGCACAGGTTTACACCTTCAAAATTTGTCAAAGAATATTACCTGATAATCGAACACTGCTACGAAAAATTCGACGCGGAAGCCAATACTACGATGAATTTTGGGACACTTTCACAGGTGGCTTTATCAACTCTTACCCAGTTGGTTGTAATAGTCCATGTTGAACCAAAAAATGATGTTTCGGATTATTCTATTTTTACTTTCCGTAGGAATTGCGACCCCCTCCATCTCATATATTGGGCGAGAAATAAATGAGAAATTCAACAAGGCTTATGGACTACCGCTGAATTCACCTGCCAAGGTACTCACTTCCGAACAAAAAACCTGCATTTGTGACGCAACTTCAAAGCGGGTGTGCAGGTGTGCCTTAGACCAAATAAGAAAACGATAATACCGAAGTGAGCGACCCCAGCAATTAAACTCACCCAACAACATCCATAAACTCGCGCCATTCCCGGCCACTCATCCCCACGTCCTCAGCCGTAACTTCTTCACCTTTCAGCATCTTGCGCAGGGCTTCTACGGCTGGTTGTGAGAGCTGCGCTCCGCCCAAACGATAGTCCTCAAAGGCTTTGTACGCATACGGGACCCAGTCGGCGACGAGTTTGCAGATTTCGTCGGCGTAGACACGGATTTCGTATTGGGCGTGGGCGTCGGCGCGCAGGCGGAGGAAGTGGAAGAGGTTGTGCAAATCGACCTTCCAGTACCACTGGGTGTAGATGTTGGCGGGCAGGTTCATGCGGGCAAGTTCGCGGGCCAGCGCAATGCCGCCATTTGCGTCGTCTTCGATCATGGTTTCGTAGTTGTCATAGGCGCGTGCGCTGTCGGCTTTGAGGATTTCGAGGACGCGGTGGCTGTCGGCCTCACTCAGGGCTTCGCCGCGACCTTGGTTGTTGATGACGGATTGTTTGTTCAGGTGTTCGGTCGCGGGAATGTAGAATTCGCGATCTAGGATCGAATATCGCGCGGAGTATTCATTCACGTTGGCGGTGCGGTGGCGGATCCATTGACGTGCAACGAAGACGGGCAGTTTGACGTGGAGTTTGATCTCGCACATCTCGAACGGGGTGGAGTGCCAGTGGCGCATGAGGTAGCGGATCAGGCCTTCGTCGTTTTGCACGGCTTTGGTGCCTTTGCCGTAGGACACGCGGGCGGCCTGGGTGATTGCGGTGTCGTCGCCCATGTAATCAATGACGCGCACAAAGCCGTGATCGAGGACTTGGTGTGCGGTATAAAGGTGTTGTTCCATGCCAGGTGCAACCACGCGGCGGGTGGATGCGGATTGGGCGCGCTGATCATCAATGTCGGCTTGCTGTTCTGGAGTAATGGGCATGGGGTAATTCCTTTGGGTGACTCGCTGGCAACTATATCTAGAAGTGTGGTATCGGGGAACAGCTATATGCGGGGGAATGGTGGGAAAGTTGGTGGCAGGCGTTTTGGCGATGTTGGGATGACTGGCGGAGTGGTTGAGATGGGGGCGTCTGCGCCTAGGCTGATGGGTAATTGGCGAATGAGACAGCGGTTTTGCGGTTAATTTCATCCTTTGTAATCAGTTTTGGTGTGGCGCTGGCCCCTGCCCCTGTGGCGGCGTGCGGTGTAGCGTTGGCGCTGACGGTGGATATTTCTGGGTCTGTGGATGAGTACGAGTACGATTTGCAGATGGGTGGATCGGCGGATGCGTTGCCTGATGGGTGGTTGCGGATGCGCTGGTTTCTAAAAAAAGCGGCGGTGATGGTTGTGCATTGGTCGGGTCAATCGCGCCAAATCGTGGTGGTGCCTTGGACGCGGGTAGAAAGCGTTGAGAATGCGGATCGGTTGGTGCAATTGTTGGATGATGTGCCCCGTGCGTGGCGGAATTTTTCAACAGGTATTGGCGAGGCGCTGGCGTTTACGGCGAACCAGTTTTGCGTGGTTGCGGATTGCGAGCGGCGTGTGATTGATGTGTCGGGGGATGGCGTTGCTAATGCGGGGCCCGCCGTCGCACCTGTGGGATTTGCGATTGGCAGCAAAGGTGTGACGATCAACGGGTTGGTGATTACGGGGGCGAAACCTAATCCTGTTCCGTACTTTGAAAAGCAGGTTATTGGCGGGCCGTTTGCCTTTGTCGAGGTGGCCAATAGCTATGCGGATTATCCAAGGGCAATGAAACGCAAGTTGTTGCGCGAATTAACCCCCGCCTATTCGATGTTGATGGATTAGTTCGTAAGGCGAAAATGTCCCGTGATTTCAAATGCGATGAGGATGTTTTCCTTTAGTGTGCCGCGCCCGATGTTGTGGATGATCAGGGGTGTTCCGTCGGCTGCTTTGGCCTGTGAAACGATCCCGATGTGGGTCAGATTGCCTGGCAAGTTCCACGATACGATATCCCCTGCAGTGTAGGCGGCTAGATCACTGGTGACAGGCAAAGATGCGCCTTGGCGTTCAAAATAGCGGCGCAGGTTTGGGACACGGCGGTGATCAATGTTGGAATCTGACCGTTTTAACCCCCAGTTTTTTTGGATAGGCCGCGAAGTTGGCTTTCATGTCGCGGTGAACCCGTTCTTGCAGATCAATCCCGTGGGCATCGCGCAGCGCGCGGATCACGACATCGGTGCAGACACCCGTTTTGCGCGGCAGATCGCCTTGGGGGTACGATAGGCTGAAGTAGGCTGGATCATAGCCCGTTGTGACACCTATTTGCGTGGCTTCAGCCGCGACGGTTTGTTGGGCGAAGGGGGTGTCGGCCAAGCTGGCGCAAGTAGTGCTGGCTGCGAATAGGGCAGCGAAGAAGATGTTTTTGATCATGGTGGTATTTTTAGAATTCGTTTTGCATTCAAACAAGGATACGCGTGTATCCCCTTGAAATTGCGCGGGTGCATGCCTATAACTGAGATGTCTTCTTCGGGAGACTATGGTGATAAACGCGCATGTAATACACGGATCGGACCCGGGGGCGGTACCCGGCGACTCCACCAAAACACCTGTCTTTGCAGGGGGTATGGGGTCGAAATAGGATCGACGGACGTTTAAAGATGTTAGCTTTTGCTCGGTGAGTTACCACCGTTATCGGTACAATAAAGCTAGTTGCAAATGACAACAGAGCTCCAATGGCCCTAGCAGCGTAAGCTGTTCGGAATATTGAAAACTTAACTCCTTGGGTTTAGCGACCTTAGGCGGGGTTCGCAGGCACCTGGCAACAGAAGCCTGCACTTAAAAGAAATTCGCTTAATCCTCACAAATGCTCAGCCCGAAGCCCGCCTATACGGCTTTGGGGATTGCCTGCGGCATTCACGTTGGCGTTCACACGCTCCAACGAAAAACGCGGCCCACCAGGAGCCGCGTTTCGTGTTTCGTGTTTCTGTAGCGCCGGTTTAGCTGGCCATTTTATCCGCAAGCATCCGAGCCTCATAGGCTTTTAGCATTGGGTAGGCTGGTTCAAACGCGGATGCTTCGGCGTTGTCTGGGGACAGTGCTGGGAACAGTTTGAACAATTCCACGCGGGCTTCTGGTGCCATGCCGAGCACGGTGGCGCGGCAAGGGTGGAAGCTTTCGGTCATCAGGCCTTGGGCGTCGATCACTTCGTGTTCGTCGAACACAATGTGGAAATAGGTAACGCCTTCGTCGGTCGCGCCGTGGGTAACGGTTGTGTCGTTGACCAACGCGTTCGCTGTCAAACAACAGTTCTGCGCGCCAATCTTCGACAGGGATGCGGTGCTGACATGAAACTGTCAGATCCGTTTCTGGCATATTCGCACCAAACGTACCTGCTGCGATTTTCACAGGGCGCAGGTTTGGATCGTTTTGCATGGCAGTCGCAGGAACATTCGTGGAACCGATCCAGCGGATTTCTTGCAAGCCATTATCGCGTGTCATCACGCTATCGCCGATCGCGAGCGTATCAATTGCGCGATACCCGCCAGAGGTGAGAATTTTTGTCCCTGCCCCAAAGCAAATCGTGACGGGGATCAGAACGCTGGTTGTGGCCAACATCGAGCCGTCTTCGAAGTTTGCAATGGCGGTCACTTCGATGCTTTCACCAGGTGTGTAAGGCCAGCCAGCAATATCCTGACAGTTAATCACATAACCAAGCGGTGTTTCCACCAAAACGCCGTCGCCAGGTGTGAACGTGCCGTAGTTCACGCCATCAACCAAAAGATCGACAGACACCAGCTCTGGAAGAGGCGGAGGTGATGTAATGATGCCCGCCAGATCGGCTGCATCCACAACTTGTTCCGCGCCCGCCCGTGTTATCGAGCAAGTTCAGCTGTGTCAGGCTGGAATTCGCGCCAACGCCGATTGCTGTGACGGTTGCGTTATAATCGGTTTCCAGCTGTTCAACTTCGTCCGTTGCATCGTCGCCGCGATTGCGGAAACCGTCGGACAAAAAGACGATAGAGTTCGTGTCACCAGAATCTACGGTGCTGTCCACGCTCCAAGTATCGAGAACTTCATCAAGGCCAGCTTCGTAGTTTGTGCCGCCACCTGCATCCAGGTTATCGACGGCTGCTTCGAATTCTGCTTGTTGATCCAGCGTGAACGTACCCAGCGTGTTGCCACCTGAATTGTATTCGACAAGTGTAATTTGAACAGACGCAGGGTCGTATCCAGCATCGATAAAACTTTGGAACAATGCTTTGGCATCGAATTGTTATGCTTGAAGGTAAGTATCGTTTGTACCATCGCCATCGACGTCTGAACCAGAACCGCCACCAGTTGAGCCAGAGATATCGACCACCAATGCGATGTTGATGTCCGGCGATAGGCCGTTCGTTGTGATAGAAACATCAACAGGCAGGGTATCATCTGTCCAAGTCGGCGTGGTCAATTGGATCGTTGCATCCAAGCAGTCAAACGTGCCGCTATTGCTGGAAGTCGTGGTGTCTGGGCCAGTAGTCATATTAAAATCTTTTGAAAAATCGCACCAAAAAATAGCCAGCGCCGGATACTCATTAAGATATTTAAAGTGACATTAAACAATTTGGACGATTTTGTCTAAAAATAGTCACTTTTTTGCCATTTTTGCGGTTTTTGGCTAAAAGTGGAAAAATGACGTGATTGTTTCCAACCACGCACCAATCAATACAACGAATTGGCTAAAAGATGCGCATTTATCCGTTTTTCAGTATGATTATTTCGCTGGGCACCAAGTAAATCGAAACTAAATCTAATTAAAAATCAAAAAATTAGATATTTTTGCCCTGTTTTTGTCAAAATTCAGCGCAGTTCTTGGCTGTTTTATGATGATTCGAAGCCGATAAGATACATCCCAATTGTTTCGGGTGCTGCGGGTAACTTGCGCTTTTCAAGTGGGTTAATAAGCCTATTGTAGTTGGCAACAGGATTTTTTACTTCAGGCAGACAATGATAGATTCAATCCCCTACGGCCACTTGATGCAAAGCGCGATGCGCGGCTTGTTGCGCGATCTTTTACGCAACATTGGCAAGGCTGGCGTTCTGCCCGGCGAGCATCATTTCTTTATTACGTTTGACACAAATCACCCCGGCGTGGACATCGCGCCGTGGTTGGTTGAACGCTATCCCGAAGAAATGAGCGTGGTTATTCAGCATTGGTTCGAAAACCTGGTGGTCATGGAAGACAGATTTTCAATTACGTTGAATTTTGGCGATCAACCCGAGCCGCTGGTGATCCCGTTTCAAGCGATCAAATCTTTTGTCGATCCGTCGGTGGAGTTCGGTTTGCAGTTTGATGCGCAAGACGATCACGAGGCCGAAATCGAAACCATCCCAGAAAGCCCGATGGTCGAGATTGCAGATGACGCAGCGGATGCTGACGATGATGCGCCAAAGAAGGACGCAGAAATCGTTTCACTGGATGCGTTTCGCAAAACCTAATGCGTTAAACGACAGGCGCAGGATGCCGTGATCGGAGCATCCGCGTGGGCGTTTGCTAGATCGAGGCGTTGTTTAATCAAACGGGCCTCTGCGCCCTGCCCTGTTTTCACCAGACATTCGTGCAATCCGTGCAAAGACCAGACGTTATCCGGGTTTTGACAGGCCCGTGACAATTTCCCATCAAGGCCAAGATCGGCACGATAAACGGCTACGGCCTCCAGTACGTGACCTTGTTCGAGCAGAAGTGCGCCAAGGGCGTGGCGGGTTGGTTGCATCCAGCCCCAAGGTTCCTCGTAGGGTAGGTTATCATCGAGGTTTGCTGATTGGCGTAAGTGATCGAATGCAGCTTCGAAATTGCCTTGACGGTAGGCCAATTCGCCCTCGAGCATTTGGGTCGCGATCGCAAGGATATCGGAGCATTTGTTGTTAAACAGCATCCGTGTTTCGGGGACGCCGTCGCGCAGCGGATAGAATGCGGCGCGGTGTTTTAGGGCCCCTTCGACATCGCCACTGGCGGCACAAGCGACAGTTTTGGCGTATTGCGCCATCGCGTGGGTGAATGCAAAAAGTTCTGCGTTATCAGGGGCCTCGTAGGCCAAAATATCATCCCAGCGGCCAAATCGGATGTAGGCGTGTAGGCGTATAGAATAGTAGCTTTCGAGCCAATCGGCGGCGGGCTCGACTACCTCTGGGGTTAACGTATCCTCTAGGAATTGCGCGGCTTCCATTGCGGGTTCGAACTGGCCAAGGAACATCGCGCCGTACAATTGAAAGTGTAGATTGTGGCACATGTACGTGAGGTAAAAGATCGCTGGGCCTTTGTCTGCTAGGAATTTTTGATCGACCTTCCAGGCAGCGGCATTTCGGGTAACTGTTTTTTGGTAATCACCACACAGAACGTCAATATGGGTCGCCATATGTATGAGGTGGCCTGAATCTGGAACAAGATCCGTGAGCGCATCGCCCATCCGCAAGGCGCGTTCGGGGTGCGGAGACATTTCCATCAGGTGAATATACATGTGCAGCAGGCCCGGGTGACGCATCCCGCCGGGTTGGTTGGTGAAAGCGGTTTCCATCAAAGCCATGGATTCGGCCGTGTCGGCCCCTTTGGCGGGTTTGCCAGTCTTTAGATCCCACAATTGCCAAGGGGTGCGGGTGTTCAAAGCCTCGGCTGTGAGGGCGGCGACATCCAGATCAGTTGGGTGGTCTTGGTACACTTTGCGCATCGCGGCGGCATAAGCATCGACGTAGGGCTGGTAGTCTTCGACTTCGGCTTGTTCGATGTTTCGCGCCGAAAGGGCGGTGACCAAAGCGCGTTCAATTGGGGTGGCATTGTCGAGGTTTTCAACAGCCAGTGCGTAGTGTTTGGCGAATATTTTTACCGCGTGTTTTTTATCGCGGTAGGCGTAGTCGGCCCAAGTATAGTTGTAGTTTGGGCCAATGGCGTAACAGATGCCCCAGTGAGCCATGACGCAGTTTGGGTCGGCCAAAAGGGCCTGTTCGTAACATTCGATCGCCTCGGCGTGGTTGTAGCCATAGGACCAGTTCAGGGCGCGATCAAACCAGATTTGTGCGTCAGCTGAAGTGGTGGAAACGGTGCGTGAATAAACGCCAAGATCATAATATTTTATCATTGCGCAACATTGCGTTGGCTTTTGGGCGTTGGCAAGGCTTTGGGGCGGCGATATACGGAACGGGACACTTTTTTGGAGTATGAAAATGGCTGATACACGTACGGAAACCGACAGTTTTGGACCTTTGGAAGTCGCTTCTGATAAATATTGGGGCGCGCAAACGCAGCGCAGCCTGATCAATTTCCCGATTGGCTGGGAAAAGCAGCCCGTGGCAATTGTGCGGGCATTGGGCGTGATTAAACAGGCCTGTGCGCAAGCCAACAAAGGCTTGGGTAAGTTGCCAGTTGAGATCGCGGACACAATGATTGCGGCGGCCAATGAGGTTGTGACGGGCAAGTTGGATGATCATTTCCCGCTGGTGGTTTGGCAGACCGGATCTGGTACGCAATCCAACATGAACGCCAATGAGGTTGTTTCAAACCGAGCGATTGAAATGCTGGGTGGTGCGTTAGGATCAAAGACCCCTGTTCACCCGAACGATCACTGTAATATGGGGCAGTCGTCCAACGATACGTTCCCGACTGCGATGCATATTGCGGTGGCGATGACGGCGCGCGATGTGACGCTGCCGGGCCTGCGCAAATTACACGGTGTTTTGGTGGCAAAGGCCGAAGATTTCAAAGAAATCATCAAGATTGGGCGTACGCACACTATGGATGCGACGCCCCTTACGCTTGGTCAAGAATTTGGCGGTTATGCGTTTCAGGTGGAGCAAGGGATCAAGCGGGTCGAACATGCATTGATCAATATTTACCCGCTGGCACAGGGCGGCACAGCCGTTGGTACGGGCCTGAACACGCCAATCGGTTGGGGTGAAATGGTTGCGGCGAACATGGCCGAGATTACCGGCCTGCCGTTTATCACTGCCCCCAATAAGTTCGAGGCATTGGCTGGGCATGACGCGCTGGTTGAAATGTCTGGTGCGTTGAAAACGGTTGCAGTGTCTTTGTACAAAATTGCGTCAGATATTCGGATGCTTGGGTCTGGTCCGCGGTGTGGTTTGGGTGAATTGATGTTGCCTGAAAATGAACCAGGGTCATCCATCATGCCCGGTAAGGTAAATCCGACACAAGTAGAGTCGATTACGCAGGTTTGTGCGCATGTCATGGGCAATGATGCGGCTGTTGGCTTTGCAGGGTCACAAGGGCATTTTGAGCTGAATGTTTACAAGCCGATGATGGCGTATAACGTATTGCAATCTATGCAATTACTTGGGGATTCGAGCATTGCCTTCACCGACAATTGTGTGGCGGGGATTGAGGCAGATGAAGAGCGCATTTCGCAACTTATGTGGGAAAGTCTGATGCTGGTGACGGCCCTTGCGCCTGAGATCGGGTATGACAATGCAACCACGGTTGCCAAGACCGCGCATAAGAACCGGACAACGCTGAAAGAAGAAGCCGTGAAGCTGGGATATGTGACCCCAGAGCGGTTTGATGAAGTGGTTCAACCCAAAGATATGGTCGGCCCAAAATAACCCGTTTCAACGTTTGAAATTAAAGCCTTTCGGGAGCCTTCTCGGGCGGCTTTTTAGTAAAGTTGGGTATATTTTACGATCAAGAGTTAACCCTTTGGACGCCTTACCGCCCAAATTTCAACACATCAGAAATTGTGAGGGCGGACACATGGACAACCACAGATTTGAACGCATCGACAAAGTTTTGATTACGTTGGCCGCAGAGTTAGATGCGAACCTACATAGGAAAGAAGTTGAGGCACGGCGGCGATCTGGAAAAATTGGATTTCCAGTGTTACGCGACCAGCACGCCCAAGTGGGTAAGTTGTCGCAGGCACAAACTAAAGGTCTTGATGACCTTTTAGAGCGTATGAACGCACGGTTTGAAACAGTCGCGAACCGTATCTGGCATTTTTAGTGCCGAATTGAGCGTGATTGAAGCTGGCCGAAAAAACTGGGACGATATTCGTCAAAGTACGCCCACTCTCCCTGTGATTGTATTGATAGGGAATGTGTTGCAATAAACCCAAAAATTATGAGGTTACGGCTGCAAAAACCACCTTAACCAGTGCCGATACACTTGATTCGAAAGAACCCGCTACCTATGGTATTTCAAAAGCTCAGACCCACAAATAGGGGTATAAGAGCATAAGAGGCGGGCAGCAGGATATTCACCAAACATAAGGTGAGGTTTATCTGTCCTTTTAGTATTGGGCGGGTAACTTGGCACAGTTTACCTTTTTTGAGATCAGTGGGGGATCCACTGAACAGTAGCAGACTGACTCTCGGCGATAGCGGAACGGCTGTTGTTGAGGACAATGACGGTTTCCTACAGCCTGACGCTGAGGATTCTGGCGCCCAGTTCTCTATCGACGGTATAGATTTTGAATCTTCCGCTTATCCTTACTATTCTAGCACAGGAGCAAATGTCGAAATTTACACAGCCGTAATTCGGGGCGGTCCTTTCAAAAATCAAACAGTTACCTTTGCTTATTTAACCGCTGCAAATGACGGAGTTGATGATGCGGTAAACCGCATTTTTCAGCTATCAGGACCCACGTTCAGCACTGGGATGCGGTTGCGCAATATTAGCCTGAGCGACGGCGATTCGAATGTCGCGTATAATACAATCCCGTCGATTATTTGTTTTACGCCAGGCGCTATGATCACAACGCCGCGTGGGCAGGTTGCTGTCGAAGAATTGCAAGTTGGGGATCTGGTGATTACGGCGGATAACGGGCTGCAAGCCATTCGTTGGATCGGACGTAAGCGGATGACCAGCGCACGATTGCAGGCTTTTCCTGAACTGCGCCCTATTCCTATTCGCAAAGACGCCTTTGGTGATGGATTGCCAGAGCGGGACACATGGGTTTTCCCCCAGCACAGAATGTTGGTGAAATCTGAACAAACGCTGCTGGATTACGGTGAAACCGAGGTTCTGGTCCCCGCAAAAGGACTGCTTAATGATTTATCGGTGGCGGTCGATTATGGCCTTCGCGAAACAGAATACGTACACATTCTGTTCGACAAACATGAGGTCGTTTTTGCCAATGGCACACCAACCGAGAGCTTTCATCCCGGGCAACACGCGCTCGACACAATCGAGGATGAAGCGCACGACGAGTTGTTTGATATTTTCCCTGAATTGGCCAGTGATCCGATGAAATATTGCCCGTCAGCGCGGTTAAGTCTAAAGGTTCGCGAAGTTCAATCCCTAACAAAACGAGGATTATTTGGCGTAAAACGGGAAAAAATGTGACTAGAAAGACTCAGAGTGGGCAAAACGAACCACCTGAAAACCAAAGAGAATTGATCCGTTCGCGTCCGTGACGCATTCTAAAGCATAGAATGATCCAGCACAAAGCTGGGCAGCTATGAGGCAGGGTTATCGACAAAGCGACGAGGCTTTGGGCGGATTCCCATTAACATTGGTGGTGCAACGTGGATATCACGTTTTTTGAGACGTTCGGCGATCCTAACGTCGACGGTGAATGTACAGCAGTGCGCGTAGGCGCAGCAGAGTTGGCAATTGCAAATGATACGCTTCTTAACGCAGTCGCGGATCGCGCATTATGCCAGATCAACGGGTGCGATTTCGTGTTACAGGGCCCCAAGGATGGCGCTGTCTGGAGCGGGATAATCAACCCAGGCACCAAACGCCAACGCGAAGTTCGCTTTGCGCAATTGGTACCAGTTGAGGGCAAATCCAACACCACACAAATTGTAATTGTTCACGGCGAGTTGGTGCGTGGTGAAGCCGTGTCAGATGTTCGTATTAGTGATGAAGAACAATGTGTTAGTACGACTGGAATGGTGTGTTTTACACAAGGGTGCAACATCCTGACGGCGTTCGGGGATATCCCTGTTGAGCATCTGAAAATCGGAGATCTTGTTCACACGGAGGACAATGGATTGCAGCCTATTCGCTGGATTGGGTCGCGTGAAGTAACCCGTCCGAAGATGCAAATGGCACCCCAAGCGCAGCCCGTACAGATTAAAACAAAAAAAGACACATTTGGCCCCTACATGCCTGCGCAAGATATTTGGGTGTCACAGCAGCATCAAATGTTGCTGGAGACAGAGGACGCACAACGGTTGTTTGGTTTAGACAGCGTTTTGGCCCCTGCAAAAGCGTTGGTGAACGGCGAGAATATCGTTCTGGATACCGATGCAAATGAAGTGAAATACATTCATTTAATGTTTGACGAACATCAGATTGTGTTTGTCGATGGCATCCCCTCCGAGAGCTTTTTCCCCTGCCCTGGCTCGCTTATGTCATTAAGCGAAGATGATCGTCCTTTGGTGTTTGAACTGCTGCCAAATCTTGAGGCTCACCCCATGAGTTATGGCCCGATGGCACGACCAACGGTGACGTTTCACCGCACACAAATGCTGGCTGCGTAATGGCGTATGATCGCCCTGCAAAGCATTCATTAACCTTAAAGGGCCATCGCACCAGTGTATCGTTGGAGCAAGAATTTTGGGATGGGTTTCGTGACATTGCAGCGCAAGATGGTATCGCACTGAACGAATTGGCCGCACAAATTGATGCAGAACGTGGTGTAGAATGCGGGTTGGCGTCTGCGATCAGGTTGTTTGTGTTTCGCTGGTATCAAAATCAGACCCGCGCGGTGTAACAGACAGATGAATACCGTCGAGCGCGCGCACTGTTAGATGGGCGGCAGGGATTGGGACTTCACCTTTTACCGTTATGAAATGAAACGATTTCACTAGCATTGCAAGCAGTAAAACACCTTCGACCATCGCGCCCCCCCCCCTCCCGTTCAGACCCTTGGGCCTGTCGAAAACGGGATGTATGCTTCGCGGGTAGGCTTCTTGTCTTCAGGGCGATCCCAACGATCTGGATCGAACACATCCGGCTTATCCCAAAACCGTTGGTGGCGCCCTAAATGCCACGGTGACAGCACAATTTGGCTGCCCACTTTGAGGCGGCGTTCGCGAAAGATCTCCTCGCGTAGGTTTTCGCGCACCATCATTGGGACGGGCGGGTATAGGCGAAGGGTTTCTTTGAAGGCGTTGCGAGTGAACGGCATTCTGGACCGGTTTTTAAAGGTGAAATCACCCTCTGCGCTGGCTGCACGGGCTTCGGCTGCAACGCGGGCTTGGGCGGGTTGATCAAGCGAAAGGAGGTAGAGCGCCCATGCCAGTGCGGAGGCGGATGTTTCATAGCCTGCCAGAAAGAAAATCGCGACTTGATCGACCATTTCATCGTCCGTGAATTTTTGGCCCGCAACCGGATCAGCGGTGGTCATGATTTTGGTCGCAAGGTCATCAGGAGCCGTGCCCCCGCAATTTCTGCGGCGCGTTCATCGGTTAGTTTCTTCAGCAAAGCGCCATTTTTAGCGCTGGTTTTTTTGGTGCTGGCGCGTTGGAAAAGATGCATCCAGTCGGGTAGTTTGAAAAAGCTGGCAATGTTCATCAAGGGCTGCGTGCCTGATAATCGCAAAAGTTTTCAAACACGCCTTTGGCATCGTCATCCGTGACCAGAATGGAAAATAACGTGCGAAAAATGACATCTGCTGCTAGTTTTGAGGATTGTTCCTCAACTTCAAGGGGTTGACTATAGGCAAGCGGTTGCATGCTTTCGATTACGGCGTGCCCTGCCCCAAGCATCGAAGGGAAAACATCCCGCAAACGACCGCCCTCAAAAACCGGATCAATAATGCGACGCTGCTGTTTCCATTTCTCACCGTTGGTTACAAAAACGCTCTCTCAGAGCAGGGAATGAAGTGCGCCACGAATAATTTCGGATTTGGGGAAGTTATCAGGGTCTTCGTTCAGAATTTTCTTTACTAACTCGGGTTGGTTCACAAAATAACTGCGGAAAAACGGCAGTTTAAATTCCGCCATTCATGCCTTCTACAGCTGTTCGGGCTGGCTGGCGAAAAGGTCTTTGCGAAACAGCTGCACGTGCTGCTAAAAAGAGACCTTATCAGGGCGCGAAGCTGGTTTTGGCGGGATGATATCACTTATAGCGCCATGCGTGTGTTTGGGTTCACGGCGCGGGTGATGCGTGACGTGAAATTGGTGCGATGGGCGAAACGATCCGCGAGGCAGATCGGGCCAGCAGTTACTTTGAAATAGTCGTAATCACCCGGAAGGTCGAAGGCGCAGAGGTATTGAAAATGCAGCCGAAAGAAGCGACGATCAAGTTCTTTTAACTTTGCTTGGGACAAGTTTTACGAGATGGCAGCGGATAGAATTAACGGGTGTTTATGGCCGTTTTTTGGTGCAACGCCTGTTACTGCAGCGGGATCACACAGCGCGAATGTAGCGCCGTCGCCAGGGGCAGACACATCGACCCGAGCGAGCGCGTCTTGTTAGCATAAAAAGTGTAGGTCTGCGCGCAGACGGTCTGCATTCCGCAGGAAACTGACCATCGGAATGACGTGCCCCAAAGTTAAAAGTGACAGTTCGGGGCCATTTTTGGGTACTTTTCCCTGTTTGATAAGGTCGGCAAGAATGGACACAGCGAGGTGTGCACCCGACGAGTGCCCAACGATCAGGACTTCATCCACATCCGATTGCATTGCATCAGCGATACGATCTGTGAAAATGGCCATTCGGGCCTCTAACCTTGGTGGATTTTGCCCCTTAAACTTTGCGAAATGGCCGTAATCGTGCATTAGGTAATAGGCAAATAATTGAGCGTCTTTGCGTTTGAGCCACCATAGAATGGTTTAAAATATCGCGATACCGACGGCAAAACCAACTGTCCAATGAATGTAGAGTTTACCCAAGTAAAAGGCCAAAATTCTCAGTGATGTGGCAACTAAAAGTTGTAAAAGTAGCATTATGACAGGATAGAGTGCTGCTATAACGGGCCCAAGACGGAGCTTCATGAGGCCAAATAACGCGCCTGATCCGATGTATTCCAATGCCGTGCGCAACATCAACAAATAGGTGCCTGCAATGTTTTGGTTCATCGAGGTTTGAACGATGTCGGCCCAGAATAAATCTCAGCTTGGGTGTGCGTTTTTGTGCTGTTGATTTCGGCATTTACGCCTCAGCCAAAGTTTTTTGCGTCTTTGGACTTGGGTTGCATTTCAAGCGAGTAATCAGAGATCGCTGCTTGTTCCGCACCTTCTTTGCGGTACAGCTCTCGGTACCGGCGCGGGGGCACGGGATCATAGCCAGGAATGTAAAACATTTGGCGCTTTTGAACGGTTATTCGTGCCTCTTTGGGTATATTTACGAACCTGATACTGCTAACTCAATCACAGTATAGGCGTGAATTTTAGCAAAAGTAAGGCAGGAAAACGCGTGGATTATCCGACAAATGCAAGCGCTGGGAATACTTCTAAAAGCCAGTAAGAAAAGCGGGAGAAAAGATCAAATATTAACGCGAGACCAACAAGAATGAGCAGTGCGCCCATTATTTTTTCGACCAATCCCATGTGGCGTTTAAAGCGGTTCATCACACCGACTGCGCGGTTGATAAAGATCGCCGCGATTATGAATGGCAGGCCGAGGCCAAGGGCGTAGGCGGCCATTAGGATTGTGCCGCGTGCGACAGAGCCTTCTTGGGCTGCAACGGATAGGATCGCGCCGAGGATCGGGCCAATGCATGGGGTCCAGCCAAACGCGAAGGCGAGGCCTAGGACGTAAGCCCCGAACGCGCTTCCGCCTTGATCGCCTGCATCAATGCGCGCTTCGCGGTAGAGGAATGGAATCCGGATAAGGCCGATGAAATGCAAGCCAAACAGGATGATAACCAGACCCGCTACAATACCGAAAACTCGTTGGTTTTGCAGGAACATTTGGCCAAGCAGCGATGTTGTAAAGCCAAGGAAAATGAAGACTGTGGATAACCCCATCGCGAAGAAAATGGAGGCGATAATGGCGGGGCGATTTGAATGTTTGCCGTCCGTCATATCGTTCATGGAAATGCCGCCCATGTAGGCCAGATAGGGTGGAACAATCGGCAAAACGCATGGGCTGAGGAATGAAATGACCCCAGCAGTTAGGGCCACCAGCAAAGACGGCAACAGGGCCGCGTCGATTATATCAATTCCAAACATAATGCTGGCTTAACCTATGGATGTGGCCGCGTCACCAAAGGAATGATCACGCTTTCGTGGACTTTGGCAACAAAGCAACTTACATGGCAGGCATGGATTTTGATGATGAACTTGATGCGACTGGGCTGCTGTGCCCCCTGCCCGTGCTAAAGGCCCGTAAACGGTTAAAGGCGTTGGACGCTGGGCAAGTGCTGCGCATGTTGGCAGATGATCCCGCCGCAGTAATTGATGTGCCGCATTTTTGCGCGGAACAGGGGCATGAGTTGGTGTGGAGCGATACAGACGCCCTGCCTCATGTGTATTTTGTTCGGAAGTCTTCTTAATCCACCACCATCACACACGAATGGGGCGGGTTTCTTCGGATAGCAGGACGTTTGCTTCGACGTTACCGACGCCTGGTAGCGTCATGACGCGGCGGCGCAGGACGCGCTCAAAGTCGGCGAGGTCGCGTGCGATTACCTTTAGGCGGTAATCGTAGAGCCCGAGGACGTGTTGCACGACTTGGACTTCGGGAATGGCGATGACGGCGCGTTCAAAATCCTCAAGACTGACGCGGCCTTTGGTGGCGAGTTTGACGCCGAGAAAGACTGTGACGCCAAAACCGAGGGCTTCTTTGTTGAGTTGCACTGCACGCCCCGTGATGACGCGCGCAT
Source organism: Amylibacter sp. (assembly GCA_037625035.1). Classification (GTDB taxonomy): domain Bacteria; phylum Pseudomonadota; class Alphaproteobacteria; order Rhodobacterales; family Rhodobacteraceae; genus Amylibacter. The sequence continues at coordinate 949 of JASJIO010000060.1, read as the reverse complement.
CTTCGAGTTTGCGGATGCGTCGCCAACAGGCGGGTTGAGACAGGCCGACACGTTTGGCAACAGCGGCGGCATTTAGAGAGCCGTCTTTGTTAAGCGTTCTTAGAATTGCGCGGTCGGTGTCGTCGAGGTCGATCATTTTTCGTGCCTCATAGTGGCAAGCTTTCCGTGTTTTTGAGGTTCGCGATCAACATAAGAGATTCGATGTCGTTGATGTGGGGGAGCGCGAGGATGCGGGTGCGATAAATGTCTTGGTAATGGGCCATATCACGGGCGAGAACGTTGAGGCGCACATCTACGCGGCCCAAGAAAGTCTGGATTTCGTTGACTTCTGGGATTTTGCGAGCTTCGGCGATGAAAGCGTCAAAGGCGTTGGATTGGGTTTTATCAAGTGTGATGCGCAGCGAAACTTCGACTTCGTACCCCAGTTCCTTTGGGTCGATCTGAACGGTACGCCCCGTTATGATACCGCCTGCTTCCAAACGTTCAATTCGCCGCCAACAGGACGCCTTGGTCAGGCCCGCCTGTGTGGCGAGGTCAGCGGTGCTGGCGGTTGGGTCATGTTGCATCAGGCGAAGGAGCCGTCTGTCAATATCATCTACGTTTTGCATGATTTATTCGATAAATAATATTTTTACGAATAACAATTCTTTAATCTTGCAAAATTTATGTGTGTTTGGGCCAACGAACAGGCAATTTTCCGATATGTTGCTCAACAGAATTCACACTCAGAGGAAAATAACATGCGTGTATATTATGATCGCGATTGCGACGTAAACCTAATCAAAGACATGAAAGTTGCGATTTTGGGCTATGGTTCCCAAGGTCACGCACATGCGTTGAACTTGCGCGACAGTGGCGCGAAAAACGTTGTTGTGGCGTTGCGCGAAGGGTCTGCATCTATTGCGAAAGCTGAAGGCGAAGGCCTGAAGACTATGGGCATTGCAGAATC
>JASJIO010000059.1:0-3371 GCA_037625035.1 Amylibacter sp. | reverse complement strand
AGGGGCCGGTGAGATCCTGCTGACGTCCATGGATCGCGACGGCACAAAGGCTGGCTTTAATTTACCCCTGACCCGCGCGATCACGGACGCTGTGTCTATTCCTGTCATCGCATCAGGGGGCGTTGGTACGCTCGATCACCTTGTCGAAGGGGTGACACAGGGCGGTGCATCTGCCGTTCTTGCCGCATCGATTTTCCACTTTGGAACCTATACAATACCACAAGCCAAGGCTCACATGCAGGCCGCTGGCGTGGCCGTAAGGATTTGATATGTCGATAAAAGACCTCGCCCAGACGATCGCGGATCGCGTCAATTCGGACCCATCGGAAAGCTGGACCGCAAAACTGTTGTCCAACCCCGACAAGGCCGCTGAAAAGTTTGGCGAAGAAGCCGTTGAAGCTATCATCGAAGCCACCAAAGGCAACACCGCAGAGCTCACTTTGGAAGCGGCGGATGTGATGTATCACCTGCTGGTCATGTGTGACGCGCACGGCGTCACGCTGTCCGATATCGAGGCTGAACTTGCTAATCGCACAACCCAATCAGGACTAAGTGAGAAGGCAAACCGATGATCCGCCATATCGCATTCTTTTCCGCGATTGATCCCAATGATCTTGATGCCATCGAAGCAGGGCTTTGGGTGCTAAAAGACAATCCCCATGCCGTTCGATTTTCGGTATCAAGAAACCTGAACCTGGATGAAATCCCGGGTCCCCATCCCGACTTTGTTGTCATGGCAGACATCGAAAATGAGGACGAACTGGCCGCCTATAAGGCCCACCCGCTTTACGCTGAATCCATTCGCCTCGTGCGTCCACTACGCGACATTCGGGTGGCCGCTGATCTGTTGGTAACCGACGACTGAATTGCCATTTCACAACTTGGACGACAGTACGCCTGTGTTAAACCCAGCCATGCGCAATTCTCCGAACAATCTTTGATATTCGATCTTCGGACAGCGATCCATAATCACGGTGACACCGCGCGCCTGCGCCTCCAATGCCGCGGCTTCATGCACGACCCCGATTTGCATCCAGATCGTTTTCAAATCGGGCCAACGTGCCAACGCCTCATCCACAAGTGCGGGAACCGCGTCCGATCGGCGAAAAACATCAACCATATCAATATCAAACGGAATATCCGCCAGCGTGCCGAAGACCGTTTCCCCGAACAATTTCTGTCCGGCCAAACCGGGGTTCACCGGGATCACGCGAAATCCCTTAAGCTTAAGATAACGCGCAACAAAATAACTAGGGCGCACAGAATTTTCCGACACCCCCACAATCGCCACCACACGGGTGCGCTGCAACACATCTTTGATCATTGAATCGCTATACATTCCGCCATCCTACCCCAGCTAATCCCCACAAAAAAGCGCCCGCGACGAGGTGCGGGCGCAAGGTACGGAACGAGGGACAGTGAGTCCAAACAGAAGAGTTCCAGCCTCCGCTTGCTTTAAATACCTATGATCGAACGGTGGTTCTTAAAGACCCGATCAGGCGAATGTGATCAGCCCAGCGCCGTTGGCCAATTGGTATCGCCAAGCACGATGGAGCCGGGGATATCGCGTGCCCACCGACGGCGCACGCCGGTTGAAAAATTCAGGTACAATTTGTCCTCATGAATGGTCCATGCGTCTGGCACGCTCGACGCGATATACCCGCTTGCCATCGCAAACGCACAGTAGCCACCGTATTGTGGCGCGTAGGCCTCAGGGTTGGCCATGAACAGTTCCATGTTTTCCGCGGACGCGAAATGCCACGTGGTCCCGTTCTACATCAATGCATTCTCTGCATTGCCGAACACCGGCTCTCCGACCGCGAAAAAGGCAACGGGATCAGCGACGCGAATTGCGATACCGCTATCGGAATAGACAGCGGGTTCTGCCGCCATGGCAGGATGGGTAAACAGGGCGGCGGCGGGGGCTGCAACGGCAGCGGTCAGAATCATACGGCGGGTCAACATGGGTGGTCTCCTTGAATGCAAATCGTGTTGCATCCTATTTGGACCATCTATTCGCACAAAAACACCCACCTCGCCCAAGCGTGAAGGCACGCGCGCAAATGTTTCAATCAAAGATATCTTCGATTTCGTCCCAGACTTCCTCAACAATCTTACGCCATATCCCTTTGCGTTTACTGCGTTTTTTGACCTTTCGGGCCTTGAGATGTGGCTGCTTTGGATGCACTGCTTTGGGCGAGTGGACGGCGCGGCACGCGCGGTCCCCCGATCGACGGCTTTCGGTAACATTTTGAGGTCATGCAGCGGCGCACCGCAGTTTGAACAGCTCAGCTCTTGGCGGTCCTTGCCGCGCAACACCAACGCCGCACGGGTGCCGCAGTAACAACAGGTGGCAATCTTTTGGGCGGGCATGATCTCTCCGGTTTAGGTCGCTCTACTTGCATATAGGGCGACAGCCGCCGCATTTGAGACGTTGAGTGATCCAAATTCACCTGCAAAGTCGATTTTCACCAACGCATCACAGGTTTCTTTGGTTTTGTCGCGCAAACCCGGCCCCTCAGCGCCAAGCACAAGCGCAATGGCGCGGTCGCGCTTGCCCTCAACCGCCTGTTCGATCGTGCCCTCGGCCTCCCCGTCTAGACCCAGCACCAGATATCCCATGCCCTGAAGTTCTGCGATGGCATCGGCCAGATTGCGTACCCGCAGGTAAGGTTGGCGTTCCATCGCGCCACTGGCCGTTTTTGCCAAAGCGCCGGTTTCGGGCGCGGCATGGCGCGACATGGCAACAACAGCCTGTGCACCAAACACTTCGGCCGATCGCAAGATTGCGCCAACATTGTGTGGATCGGTCACGCGGTCCAACAGCAAAACACGCGGCGGGTTCACCCCGTCGCCCATGCAACGCTCCGCAACCTTGCCCCAATCCAGCGGCTTTACTTCCAAAGCGGCCCCCTGGTGCACGGATTGCGGATCAATGGGGGCCGAAAAATTGCGTGGCTCGCACATTTCAGGCTCGGGGCCGTGTTCTACCGTATCGCCCAATCGATCGAAGGCGTTTTTAGTGACCACAAGGCGCAATTTTTCTCGTGCGGGGTTCAACAGGGCATCGCGCACCGCGTGAATACCGAACAGCCAAACCGTGTGGTTCGCCGCCGCGCGTTTATCGCGTTCTTTATCAACAACCCAGCTTGGTTTTTTCATGGTGTTTTCCTCAGCATTTGCCCCCTCATGCGGGGGATCGACAAAAACCGCAAGGGTCACACCAAAATTGCGCCGAATTGAGGTTGACGCCCCAACATGCCAAAGCTATTCACGCCGCCAGTGGGCGTCAGGCCGCAAGGTGTGGCAGGAGACTGTAACTCTCTCGCGGAAACGCACGCCTGGTTCGATTCCAGGGTCGCCCACCATTT
>JASJIO010000058.1:0-3743 GCA_037625035.1 Amylibacter sp. | reverse complement strand
GTGTTTTATTACCTCGCACAATTTCGCGGCACCGATCTGGCCATTTGGCCGCGCCGCATCATGTGGTTCATCCTAATCGTCATCGCGATCTCGCTCGCCTTCGATGTTTTCGATGTGTTGCGCTACATACTCGGTGATCGCACGCCAATGGCAGGAACTGCACCGCTCTAGCGCCCGTTAACCTTTTCCCAACCAAAGGTTAACGCCAAAAGTGCCATACGCTTTGCAGCCTTTTTTTGTGCTGAAATCAGCCAACTCGTAAATTGGTTAACGTGTGCCCTGAAATCACGGCAGGAACGATCTGCCCCTCGGTCTGATCGATGCTAAATTGTACCTCGGTAAACCCTTCGGTCCGCCCCATCCGTGCGTTTTCCATCAACACAGAATGCGATTTGCCAACCTGCGCCGCCAGATGGATTTCTACCCGCTTTGAACCCGCTTCACGCAACCGCTTGGCGCGCTCTTTAATAACCGAGCGATCCAACAAAGGCATGCGCGCCGCTGGCGTGCCTTGGCGGGGTGAAAACGGGAAAACATGCAGCCACGTCAGCCCACATTCCTGCACCAATTTCAATGAGTTAGAGAACATTTCTTCGGTTTCTGTCGGAAAGCCCGCAATAATATCCGCACCATAAACAATGTCGGGCCGCGCCTTGCGCATATCCTCACAAAACGCGATGGCGTCGTCGCGCAAATGGCGTCGCTTCATCCGCTTCAGAATCATGTTATCGCCCGCCTGCAAAGACAGATGCAAATGCGGCATCAGCCGTTTTTCACTGGCGATTGCGTCCACCAATGCTTGGTCTGCTTCAACAGAATCAATGGATGAAATTCGCAGCCTTGGCAGGTCTGGAACCAGCTTCAAAATCCGTTGCACCAAATCCCCAAAAGGTGGGTTCCCAGGCAGGTCATCCCCCCAAGAAGTGATGTCCACACCCGTCAGCACAACTTCGTTGTAACCCTTTGCCAACAAACGTTTTATTTGATCAACAACCACCCCTGCTGGCACTGATCGCGAATTCCCGCGACCATAAGGAATGATACAAAACGTGCAGCGATGATCGCAGCCATTTTGCACCTGAACATAGGCCCGTGACCGTGTTCCAAACCCGTCAATCAGGTGTCCAGCAGTCTGTTCAACAGACATAATATCATCGACCAAAACGCCTTCGGTTTGCCCGATGAAATCCGCATCTTTACCCATCTTATTCCACGTCGCAGCGTCCATTTTTTCGGTGTTCCCCAACACCAAATCCACTTCATCCATCGCCGCATAGGTTTCAGGTTCCGTTTGCGCCGCACATCCCGTCACAATGATCTGCGCTTGCGGGTTTTCACGCCGCAATTTGCGAATGGTTTGGCGCGATTGGCGAACCGCTTCGGCCGTCACCGCGCAGGTGTTTATAACCACAGTATTTTCCAGCCCCGACGCTGCCGTCAGCTCTTTCATTGCCTCGGTTTCATAGGTGTTCAACCGACAGCCAAACGTGGCAAAAACAGGAAGTTTCGTCATTTTACACTGTCCAAAAAGTCGGCCGATAACACACCAGAAAACACCAGCTGAGTCGACCCTGTCATCCAGACGCCATCATCGCGCCAATCAATCTCTAACGGGCCACCGTCTAGGTGAATCGTAACCTTGCGATCCGTCAGCCCCTTGCGATGCGCCACAACGGCCACCGCACACGCACCAGACCCGCAGGCCAGCGTGATCATACCGCCACGTTCCCACACCCGCATACAGATATTTTCGCAATCAAGTATTTGAATAAATTCAACATTTGTGCGTTCTGGGAACAATTCGTGATGCTCGATAATCGGCCCAACTGTGGGCAAATCAACCGCGTCCAGATCATCCACAACAAACACACAATGGGGATTCCCCATACCCGCCGCACCCGGTTCGCCGTCAATTGGCAACGCATTCAAATCAACATCACGCGCCAGCGGAACCTCGCGCCAATCCAGTTGCGGTTGGCCCATATTCACGCTCACCACGTCGCCGTCCACATCAACTACGGGCAAAATTCCACGTACTGTGCGCAAAGAAACCGAATCTTTGCAAGTTTCGTCAATCAGCAGCCGACCAATACAGCGCGATGCATTGCCACAGGCCCCAGCCGTTGATCCATCCGAATTCCAGAACGCTACATCCACATCGGCAAAGTCGCTATGGGTCAGCACGGCCAATTGATCGAATCCCACGCCAAAATGGCGGTGCCCAATGGCCCGCGCCATCGCCGCTGTGACTGGGTTTTCTGCTGTACGCGCGTCAATGATCACAAAATCATTGCCCAACCCGTGCATCTTCAGAAACGGCAGTCCATTTTTATAAGAATCCATTGCATTCATGGCGCTGATATAGCCCTTTAGCCACAATCAATCCAGACGCGTCGAATTTTGCCTGAATCTTTGTCAGAATCAGGGTTGACCCAACCCAAAGGCCAGCCTAATACCCGCATCACAAGTGTGGGCCCTTAGCTCAGTTGGTAGAGCAACTGACTTTTAATCAGTAGGTCGATGGTTCGAACCCATCAGGGCTCACCACTTTTTTCAATGGCTTAAATTACATATTGACGTAACCGTCAGTAATTTTGCACCAAAAAGGTTTCACTTAGGTTTCATTGTTAGCCTGACCCAGTTGTTATTTGGTGTGCGTAAGCGAATCAAATCTCACATCTCATCTAAACCAGTAACTGTAGTGAGTTCAGCCATTTCAGCCTCTGTAAATTAATACAGGCCGGGGCTAGTAAAAATCCACTCAAAAACAAACGGTGGCGTACCAAAGCTGTTTAATAGTGTTATTACCTCTCCGATTACTCTCTGGACATATATCCAAGCCAAATCCCTAGCAATCTTTTCATCTCCATGCTGTGCTGGCGGTAGATACTGATGCACTAGGAGCTTTCCCTCACCGAACCTTTGTATCCCAGCCAAAAACACTAAGGCACATGCAGATGCGCAGGTTTGGCCTTTGGCAATCCAAGTTTTCATTTCGTTTTCGCGCACATATTGAGCGAAACGGATTGCGCCTGATACGTTCCCACCGACTGAGTTTAACAATATTAGCTTTGGCTTTTTGTCATCAAGCTGAAATAAAAGCCCGTCAATTTCCTTCGTTAGAATAGACCCTTGAAACACAACCCATTCATCACCTTCTCCAAAGAACAGCTCTCCAGCTCTAGCGAATGACTGACTGCTAATGATTAAGGCGAGTGTAAGTAAACTGAAGTGTAGAAACTTTTTCACCGCCCAATTACCAGTCTAGCATTGCTTCAAAACGTTCGTTACAGACCTTGAGGACCTTATCCAACTCAAGATCGTACTCGCCGTGATTAGCTACGTTAAATGAGAGATTATATGTTTGACCAGTTTTTTTGAGCAGGCCAAATACACAGTTTTCTTCTTTGTTCCATGCCACTAGGTCATATTCTGAACTAGTATACCATTCTATCTCACCCGCTTTTTTGAGGTCTAAAATTGCATGGACGTCATCCTCTATTACTACGTGTTCCTTCTTAATAACGTACTCCTCAGTCATGGCACGATCTCCTTAAGTTCTAGTTAAGTGCTGATGAGTTCAGCGTATTTGGAAACGTTTCTTATCTCGACCAACTTACAGTCAGCATACCAAAGCCCAGTGCCACCAACCGCATCAGTGTCCAAAGTAAAATTGTTAGATAGTCCGCCGGACTCAGGTTCAGGTAGTTTATCAAATATTACTGACATTTCTGCTCGCTGGG
>JASJIO010000057.1:0-36204 GCA_037625035.1 Amylibacter sp. | reverse complement strand
CAACAATCAAAGCATCCCGTCGTACAAACGACGAACACCAAATCGAAGTTGTCGGTGGCAAATTGCGCGACATGATGCCTTGGATTTCTGCTGGTAAAATGGTTGATAAAGCCAAGAATTAAGGTTTTTACCTTACAAATTTTGAAAAGGGCATCGCAGGCGGTGCCCTTTTTGTTTATTGCAGACTTATGGCAGCATCCCCTGACAATCCCGGACTTAAGAATTGGCTTTCTATTATCGCACTTGGCGTGATTTGGGGGGGGGCGCATTTCTGTCCACGAAGGTTGCGCTGGATGGATTTGGCTCTTGGTGGGTTGCATCGGGTCGTGTGGGGATGGCGGCGATTGCGGTGAGCGTGCTCGGAGCAATGCTCGGGCAAGGGGTGCACCGTATTTCAGGCGCGCGATCTTGGCTGTTTATTCTGGCGTTTGGGGTGATTTCGGTTGCTGCCGCTTTGGCATTGCTGGCGTGGGGGCAACAGCATGTATCGTCGGCCTTTGCAGGGATTGCGATGGGGGCGATACCCTTGATGATCCTGCCGCTGGCCTGTGTGTTTTCACGCGATGAAGGTATTGGACCACGGCGAATTGCAGGGATTATCGTCGGATTTATCGGACTTGTGGTGTTGGTTGGGCCAAAAGCCTTTCCACCTAGCGGTGCTGATCTGGAGATGTGGGGACGACTGGCCTGTATTGGTTGTGGTTGCCTGTACGCAGTTGGCTCGATCATCACACGGCGCAGCCCGAAAATGCCGCCACTGGCATTTTCTGCAGCAACATTGTCGGTTGGGACTTTGATTTTGGTGCCGATTGCATTTTGGATAGAAGGCGCACCGCCAAGTTTGATGAATACGCCAGGATATGCGCTGATTTATGCAGCACTGATCCCGACAGCCGTGGGTGCAATTTTGCGGGTTAATATCATCAAATCTGCTGGCTTCGTGTTTATGAGCCTGACGAGTTATATGGTTCCCGTTTGGTCTGTGATCTTTGGGATGTTGATCCTTGGCGAGCAGATATTGGGAACGATGATGATTGGAATGTTGCTGATCTTGTCAGGGATTGGGCTCAGCCAAAGCCGTGCTTTGCTTGCGATGTTTGCGCGCTGACATAGCCACTATGCATGTGCTGGGGTTGTTTGAAAGGGTAGTGTTCCTACATGTCCGACATGCAAGAAAATCTAGAAACCCGTCAGGGTCTGTCAATTGAGATGCAGACCCTGCTTCGTGATTATCCGCGCGATGCTTAGCCGGATCATCCGAATTTCGCCGCTTCAATCCAAAATAGGTTGGAGGCACATGTTATGTTTGACCGCTTGGCCAATATTGTAGAGAAGGACACGCAAACCTATTTGGATCGTGACAGTGACGTTCAGGATTATGCTGGGCGGCTTGGCTATTTTGGCAATCAACTGGTTGCCAATTTACACGGCCATCACACCTGGGAAGATCGCTCCTATTTTCCCGAGCTAAACAAGACTGATCCGCGGTTAAAGACGGATTGCAGATGTTGGAAGCGGATCACAAGTGCTGGATGCTGGGCTAGATCGCCTGACAAGACATGCAAGTCGCGCGATTCAACTCACCACGATAGACCCAAACCAAGCGAAGGATGAAGCGGGTAAGGTTTTGAAATCTGTGGAGGATATTAAATACTATCTGGGGCGGCATTTGCCCGACGAAGAGGATTTGATTGTTCCAATTCTGCTGCATCACAAAATGCGTGGCTAGAAAGTGCCTAGAAAGGGGGGTGCGCTATATGTAAGCAGCCCGTTTTAACAACGGTGGCAGTGGCCGCTTTGCGTAGGGCTTTTGCGAAAATTCCCAAAATTCAATTTTTGCAGTCACACCCGAATTCAAAAGTGGTGGTGGTCGAAAAAAGCGATTGGAAATCAAACCTGCAATTGACCCTGAAGGTTCAGCTCAACCTGTCGGATGGTTTTTGTATTTTGAATTCACTTTGCGTCCGAAAAATGGGTGCAGAGGATGCAATGGCAATATATGGATGACGCATACAAATATTGGAATTTCGAATGACAACCCTGCCCGTCCCTGGATTGAAAAACTGGCTTTTGCTTGTGACCCTTGGCGTCATTTGGGGCGCCAGCTTTATGGGGTCAAAATTCGCCCTTTCGGGATACCCACCTTTATGGGTAGCAGCATTTCGAATTTGCATTGGAGCTGTGACGTTAACGTGCTTGGCCTATGCACTAGGGCGGCGGTTACCCAATTGGAATGCCCCAGATGGTAAGCAGATTTGGGTGCACGCCTTGGGGATGGCCATTTTCACAAATGCGGTTCCGTTTACATTGCTGTCGTGGGGACAGGTGTATGTAACAAGCGGATTTGCTGGAATCACGATGGCCGTTGTTCCGTTGCTAGTACTGCCGTTGGCACATTTTTTAGTGGCTGGCGATCGTATGGGGACGCGCAAAGTGATCGGTTTTGCCATTGGATTTGTTGGAGCTGTTGTGCTGATTGGGCTAGATGCTTTCCAGCTATCAGGTGGTGATTTGGAGCCAATCGCAAGGCTCGCCTGTGTTGGCGCTGCCTGTTGCTATGCCATAGGATCCATCATCACGCGATTATGCCCGCCTGTATCGACGATGGGATTTGCATCAGCTGGACTGTTGCTAGCGGCCGCTATTATGCTGCCAATCACATTAATGATTGAAGGCATTCCAACAACAGCACCAATGCCTGCAATGTTGGGTGTGGCATTTCTGGGCCTTTTCACAACAGCATTAGCCACGGTAATGCTGGTAACCGTGATCAATTCCGCAGGGCCCAGCTTTCTTAGCCTCGTGAATTATCAAGTCCCGTTATGGGCAGTCATTTTTGGAGTGGTGTTATTAGGAGAAACCCTGCCTGCGCAATTTATTTGGGCGTTGGGTTTGATCCTGATCGGAGTCGCAATCAGCCAATTCAAAAGGCGCGCAAAGCCTAGCATTTAGGTGGCGTCAAAACCGATTGCGGTGTTTTGTATTTGCCATGTGTCTTGGAGGTAAGCATGCCTTCCTCAAAGAACACGGAAACGATGTTTTTACGGCTGGAATCATTGAGGATCATCTCAGGGCGGCCATTGCAAATTCGGATATTAGAAGTGATGAATGGTTCGCCGATCGAGTGGTTTGTAACACCTTTGAGCGACGCAATTTCAGTGAGTTTTCCATCGCGACAAGTCCACACACGTAGTGTTTTTGCAAGATGTGGGCGATCAACATAGGCCACATCCATGTGGCCATCTCCATTGAAGTCAGCAACGCCAATTGGGGCTAACCAGCTGTTTTGCGAGCCAAATTTTGGGTTTTCTGTTCGGCGCAATCGACCGCCTTCTAAGTCATACACAACCAGCGCAGCACCAAGACCTAGTTTGCTGTCTACCACTATGGCTTTTAGATCGCCGTCATTGTCGATGTCAAAAAGGCGCGGGCCCATGTCTTCAAATATGGAGTCTTTTGAAAGAGTTACGCACGCTTGTTCAAGTGAATTGGAAAGACAAAATCGTTCCCATTCTGGAACACCTCGCATTATACCGTGCCCATACCGTTCTACTGGTCTGTCGAGCGTGGCCGACCAATTGTCCTGGGTTTGCGTTACGCTTTCGCCAAATACAGGAATGCCGCCCAAAAGGACGGCAAACGCACCTGTTAATAACCGTCAGATCAAATCTGTTTTTCTGGCATTTGAACTACTAAACCGTCCAGCGCATCAGACACCTTCAATTGACATGTCAAACGAGATTTATCTGCGTCCGGTTCCCATGCGAAATCGAGCATGTCCTCTTCCATCGCGTCTTTACCTGGTAACTTTTCCACCCAAGCCGCATCCACATAAACATGACAGGTGGAACAAGCACATGCTCCGCCACAATCCGCTTCGATACCAGGAATGTTATTGTCGCGTGCGCCTTCCATCACGGTCAGGCCATTGGCTACGTCAACTTCATGTTTCGTGCCGTTGTGTTCGATATATGTGATTTTGGCCATGCTATGGTTCCTTGGCTGGCAAATGTTATTTCGCCTTTTGTATCACTACATGAAATTGTCGCCAGTGTTTTTTTGCCGCAATCTTTCTAACTCAGGAGCAGAATAGGGATTTTCCACTATAATGATGTGTAAATGTGAGGCTTCACCATCGCCAGCTTACCTGGTTCAGGCTTAATTATTCGATTTAGGATGAAAACGATGATGCAATACAATCCGCCCAAAAGCAGGTTGGTTGATCGAAAATCTTGTTTTGTGGGGCAAAGCGCTTAGGTTCTCATTAAACGAGACCAAAAATGGTACCGAGCAGACATATCATAGCCTTCGCCGTTGCGGCGCTTATGATTTGTGCATCAATCGCACAGGGTGGCCAAATAGTGTCTAAACTCACCCATCCAGATCACCCTAAACTCCCTAAAAATGTAGGCTTAGTGGATTGTTTTGGCTATGAATTCACACCCGCCATCATCGAAACTGTAACCGAAAAAACCCGCTTACACCTGCACGTTTGGCCGTTGATCTTAAAACGGGCAAAACGACGGTCATTTGTGAGGCAACGTTTGCTACGGTACCAGTACGCAAGATCGTTTCACCCCGTAAAGAGCAGTGGTTTCCATCAGTTTGCCCTCACAATTACACAGAAAAATTTGTTCAAAGCCTTCAGCGCGCATTAAAAGCACGGGGTTTCTATTCTGGTGCTTTGACGGGATGGACAGACGAGCAAACCAAAATAGCAATCAAACTCTACCAACGCAAATACAATGTAGACTCCCCCATTGTGGCACTCACCACAGCAGAGGAGTTTGGTTTGATTTCGCATAGTGATTTCAGAAACTTAAAGAATTAGCTTAACACCAAAACCAAGCTCATTGGTAGTTAAGCAATTGATCCATGGATTGGGATGGCTGCGAACACCCAGCTTCACCAACAATCTTAGCAGGCACACCAGCGACTGTTTTGCACGGTGGAATTTCCTGTAAGACGACTGACCCCGCAGCAATTCGGCTACAATACCCTATCCGAATATTGCCCAGCACTTTTGCGCCCGCACCAATCAAAACGCCATTTTCTATCTTTGGATGGCGATCTCCGTCGGCTTTACCCGTTCCACCAAGAGTAACAGAGTGCAACATAGAAACATTATCACCTACAACAGCGGTCTCACCGATCACAATTGAATGGGCATGATCGATCATAATGCCTCGCCCTACAACAGCACCTGGATGGATATCCACACCAAACACCTCAGACGAACGCATCTGCAAGAATTGCGCCATTGCGTGACGCCCATTTACCCACAACCAATGGGCTACACGATACACTTGAACCGCTTGAAAGCCTTTGAAGAACAAAATTGGTTGAATCAAACGGTGGCACGCGGGGTCTCGCTCAAATACTGCCGTAAGATCCGCCCGCGCAGCGTCCCCTAACGCTGGGTCGTCTGCATAGGCTTCATCAATCAATTCACGCAGTATTTGCGTTGGCATCTCGTCTGATGACATTTTAAGCGCCATCCGATAGCTCAGAGCATTTTCTAGTGAGGAATGATGGAGCACGCCGGAATGAACCAACCCACCCATGATTGGCTCGCTCTCAATCATTTCGGCTGCATCCAAACGGATGCGCGACCAGACTGGATCGAGTTCAGTAATGTTTACGGCTTTTTGTGTCATCTTGTGACCTCTGCAATTGAACGTGTTGTAGCCTTAGTACGCTAAGCCGTACTGGAAAACAATTTGGGAGTTTTGATCGCGGCAATCACAAAGATTGATCTAAACGATGCGATGTTAAACGAAACTCAAAAAACAATTTTGTGTTCATTTCTAAACTCAACGACCGCCTCCAATGCTTTGATCATACAATCTGCATACTCTGTATCATCCAACCGCTTCTCCACACTGCGCTGTTGTTTGGCACAACATGATGCCAACGTGCCATTGCCATAAACGGTATGTGCTTTGCCAAAGCGCGAACGATAGCGATCTGCCGCATGTGCTAGTTTTATTTGTAGCGCGGCAAATGGCACACGTTCATCTACAGGTTGCTCCATTAGACATGTAGCCAAAGAAACAATATCTTGGTGTAAAACAGCTCTCAAAACAGTACCTATTATACAATAAAGGACGTACTTGCAGGCGTGCCCAGGCCAAATCGCTCAGAAATTTGAGCAATGTTCACTTCAATTTCACCCACCACACCATCAGCCGTTTGATTGGCCGCAGAATAGACCCAACTTGGCGAAGTTACTGCTTCGCGGCGAACTTCTACACCAGATGAAACTACAGCAATTTCATAACTCTCGGTAGTTTCCCCCAAAGGAACATCGATTCCTTGCCAACTGTCTCAGTCAATTCGCGTTCTGCGGATCCAATTCACGCTCACATCACCACTCGTTTTACGCACAGTTAAATGTACGGGCGACAAGGGACGCAACGCAATCAAGTCAAATGCCTCGATCTGGGTCAAGTAAGACGCGTCGCTAACAGGCTTGTTTACGGGTCCGGGCCCGATAATATCGCTCTAATCCGCGATCCGCATCAATTAGATTAATTTGCGTAAGCGTTTCGCTCAAAAACACGATTTCGGATCCAGCGGGCCAATTTCCATTTATTTCCGCATCACTTCCCAACTGGCCACGCAATAGGCCATGCAATCGATAGGTTCCATTCCCAAGAAATTCCGCCTCACGGTACTGGAAAAGCTCCCTTCCTGCACTCGATCCATCACCAATTGCCGCAATATTTGCGCCGTTTAGAACATCCAACTCTGAACGACTTTGCAGCGCGCGTTGAGATATCTTAACATCGACGCCTTCCCCTTCATTCCACCGTCCGATACACTTGTTTTTCAACACAGTTTGCGTTGTGCCAAATTTAACCGGCGCTTCCAAAACAGTATTCAAAACATAGCCATCATCACTCGCGGATTGATATGCTGCCACGCCACCGGGCCAAGGTGAGGCCGTGGCTGCAAAATGCGGCCCAACTGAGGTCTGTGTTGATTGCAGCAACGGTAGATCAAGAAACCGAAACAAAACGGATCGTGCTGGCCTTACCTCTGAAATTGTACCAACTGTCGAACCGATGTCTTTCTGTTTATAAACAGTCTGCTCCACACGCACAGCTTCGATAGACCGCGCACCTTGCTCTTCGATACGCTCCACACGATAAGTGCCACCAGTTGCACCGTCTTCCAGCTTAATCACATCCCCGGGAACAATCTGCTGCTGTGCCATCGGCAGCGCAATTTTCAACTCATCGCGTGATACCCGGGCAGACACCAACCATTGACTTGCCAAATTTGCGCCTTGCCCCGGGCGTAGCGTAACTGGCAATTCCACATGCGACGTTGCCTTACTGTCATCATCAGCAAGAATGAATTCCGACGTTCCAGTTTGATATTCAAGTGTCTCATCCCAATATGATACACGCACGCGCCCTACAGTTTCTGCTTCAGGTGCTCGTGTTTTACCAACGACTGGATCATTGCCCAGAATTGCTAAATCCGCAGGTAAAGCCGTGTATTTAATCCGCTCGCTCCGATTTGTGAAAACCAGCTTATCATCGATTTTTCGACTGAAAAAATCAAAAGCTAACATCAAAGGTTGCGGGCTTACACGCCCCGTTTCCACGGTTTTCATCGCGAACCCAATGGTAGAACCATACAGCTCAGACACATCGATATCCAAAAGTCCCAAAATTTCACATACTTCAGATACGATTGCTGCCAAAGATTGTTCTGCAAACTGCCCGGTGATCCAATGCCCGCGTGCATGGTTTTCACCGTCGCTCCAAACATTTAACCTATTTGGGAAATCTGGCCAAGGCCGTGCATCCCAAGCCCAGACATGACTGTTATCCAAATCAACCATCGGGCCAAAATAGATTTCCGATTGTGGGTTGTTTTTGGCATCTTGCCAGTTAGAAAACGTTGCCCACAGATATTGCAGCTGCATTAATGTGTCTACTGACCCATCAGAATAGTATGGCAACGCCGATTCAGATGATTTTGGATCGTAGAACACGTTTGGCTGATTTGCGCCTTTGTTGATCGCAGGGCAGCCAAATTCATCGGCCCAAACACAATCAAATTGTGGTTCACGTAAATTTTCGAGACTACTGGCAGACATTGCCCAGGCTTCAGCACCGTTTGGCCAAATCAATGCACGCCTTCCAGCGTGCCATTCTGGCCATCGCTCAGGTGGGCTGCTGGCCATGATTCCACTGTCACCAAATACCATAACTTCACGAACTTGATCCAATGTCTCGCCAATCAATGCCACGCGTTTTCGTTTGCCTGGTTCCCAAAGGCTGCCACCCTCAACTTTTGAACGTACCCACTCTGCGCCTGCCCACGTTTTACCCGCACCTCGCCCGCCAACGTCTAGCCACGTAGCCCAATCCCCGTGCGGTTCCAGTTGATGGGACAAAGCCCAAAACTCAAAAAGGTAGGGAAGCGTTAAAAGCGTTTCATCACTCAGGTTTTTAAAAAACGCGCTAGTTTCCGCTTCGCTCGCGGTACCGAGCAATTCGGTCAGTTACTTCTTGTCTCGTGTCTTCAATGCTATCTGCATTTCCTTGGACGATGTTACGCAAGGGTTTGCTATCTTGGTCAATTTGATCCTCAAGAGAGGTAAGTTTCAGAAATGCCGCCCCGTACTTTTTGACGCATGTAAGGACATCTACAGTCGAAGTCGGCGCGTGCCTGAGCGTCTTTGATGACAAAGCACTAAGGAGTATTTTTCGCTGCTCTATCACTTCAACCTGCGCAGCACGAAGCAGCAAAAGCAAAGCTTGCGCATTTGCATCTTCAGTTTTTTTCATCTGTTTTGGATTCTATGCGGTAATTTTTCCGCAATGATAGAAACAAAAAACGACCTAAGGCTATTACAGCTAAGGTCGTTACCCAGTTCTTCCATCTTGTATAAATGTATATCCGCGTCCGTTCGCTTTGTCAACGAAACGCGCACACCCAACGCAACAATTTGCGTGCAAAACACATCATAACCTATTGTTTATTATTAATTATCAAGCGAACGCACTGTGCCTAATCATTGCTGTTCTGTTGTTTCTGGCGTCTCTTTTCGGCTTCGATCTTACGCCATTTAGCAACATTTGCGTTGTGTTCTACCAATGTTTCAGCAAATGCATGGCCCCCGGTGCCGTCCGCAACAAAAAAAACATTGTTTGATATGTTCGGATTCAACGTAGCCCTGATCGCATCACGGCGTGGGTTGCCAATCGGTCCAGGGGGCAATCCATCAATTATGTACGTGTTGTAGGGTGTTTTCTTAGACAGCTCACTGCGACGCAAACCACGATTCAAAAAGCCTTGCCCATTCGTCAATCCATATTCAACAGTCGAGTCCATCTGCAATTTCATGCCCTTGTTCAAACGATTCACAAAGACAGCTGCAACTTCTGGGCGTTCCTCGGAAACGCTCGTTTCTTTCTCAATAATAGAGGCCAAAGCAAGCGCAGCTTCTGGCGTATCGAATGGCAAGTTAGGCGCGCGCTTCTCCCACTCCTCCGCCAGAATTCGCTTTTGTGCAGAAAACATCTGGTCGAGAACTTCGGTAACCAATGTGCCACGACGTACTTCATATGTGTTTGGTGCAAGCATGCCTTCAGGTGGGATGCTTTCGGCTTTTCCGCCCAAGAAATCTGTCTGATTCAGCATTTCAACGATTTGCCATGATGTGGCCCCCTCCGCCGCAGTGACACGATAGTTAATCGGCGTCTTTGCGTCCACGAGTGCAACATACTCTGGCGGCAGCTCTTCACCCGAGGCAAAAGCAGCAACACGTTCAAATTTCTCGCCCTCCCGCTTTTCTAAACGAAGGTTCGCTGATTTGATTCCGATGGTGTAGGTTAATCGGTACTGAAACACGCTGCGTGTGCTCTTTGTAACAATATTCAAAATTTCCGCCATCGAGGCTCCTTCAGGAATTTCGTAATTCCCAAACTTCAGCTTCTCTGCTTGGCCATTATAATTTGCCGCCACCCGCATAATCATCGCATGACTAACAGCACCCTGCTCTTCCAATTCACCCGCAAGACGAGACATGGATCCGCCTCGTGGTACCTCGACAAACAGTGCGCTTTTTAGCGGCCCTGAATTGTTAAATTCGCCTTTTGCCCAATAAAATAAACCGCCTGCTGCCACCAGCAAGACGATCAATAAATTGACAAAGTTCGCCGCAATATGTCGTGCCATGGAAACGCTTCCCGTTATCTACCGCTCAGTCTCAAAAGTTATTTACGAGCTTATGTTGCGCGCCCAATAACCAACGAAGCGTTCGTACCACCAAAACCAAACGAGTTCGACAGCGTCACATTGATCTCTCGCTCGCGGGCGGAATTCGGCGCAAGGTCCAACTTCGTTTCAACCGCAGGATTGTCCAAATTGATCGTTGGCGGCGCAATTTGATCTCGCAACGCCAATATACAAAAGATAGCCTCAACCGAACCCGCAGCACCAAGTAGGTGACCGATGGATGATTTTGTCGATGACATTGTCGTGGTTCCAACATGCTCACCAAGCATACGTTCAACCGCACCCAACTCAATTGTGTCAGCCATCGTCGACGTTCCGTGCGCGTTGATGTAATCAATGTCCTTTGGCTCCAGCCCAGCGCGTTTCAACGCAGCTTGCATCGCTCGGAATCCACCATCACCATCCGCAGACGGTGCCGTAATGTGATACGCATCACCAGACATGCCATAGCCCAAAACCTCGGCGTAAATCTTTGCGCCACGCGCCTTGGCATGTTCGTATTCTTCCAGAACAACAATCCCTGCACCTTCGCCCATCACAAATCCATCACGATCCTCATCGTAAGGACGGCTTGCAGATTTAGGATCATCAGTGCGTTTCGTACTCAATGCTTTACACGCATTGAAGCCAGCCATACCAATTTCACAAATCGCACCCTCAGCACCACCAGCAACCATTACATCTGCGTCACCCAGTCCAATAATACGGCTCGCATCCCCGATGGCATGCGCACCTGTAGAACAAGCCGTCACAACCGAATGGTTAGGCCCCTTAAACCCATATTTGATGGAGACCTGGCCCGAAACAAGGTTGATCAATGCACCTGGGATAAAGAATGGCGAAACCCGGCGTGGTCCTTTTTCTTTCAACGTAATTGCTGTTTTTGCAATGCTGTCCAACCCACCAATACCAGACCCGATCAAAACACCTGTTCGGTATTGATCGTCATCCGTTTCAGGCTTCCATCCGCTGTCTTCAACAGCCTGTGTCGCAGCTGCAATGCCGTACAAAATAAAGTCATCTACTTTGCGCTGTTCTTTTGGCTCCATCCAATCATCAGGATTAAACGTTCCGTCTGAACCGTCACCGCGTGGGATTTCGCAGGCATAATTGGTGGCCAAGTGATCCGCATCAAACCGTGTGATTGGTCCAGCCGCGCTTTCCCCAGCCAGCAACCGTTTCCATGTCTCTTCAACACCGCACGCTAGCGGAGAAACCAAACCTAAACCTGTGACAACAACCCGACGCATAACAGCCCTCATATTCTGGTTCTTTTCGTTCTCTTCTACCTACAGCGTGCAACCCTCAGGGGCAAGTGTTCGCGCACCCTACGCCCCAACGCAAAACGCGGTCCCAAATGGAACCGCGTTTTAAAATTCTTAACTCTGAAACAGTATTTAGGAAGCTTCAGTAATGAACTTCACTGCGTCGCCAAAAGACTGAATAGTCTCAGCAGCGTCGTCTGGAATTTCAATTCCGAATTCTTCTTCGAACGCCATAACCAACTCAACTGTGTCTAGGCTGTCTGCACCCAGATCGTCGATGAAGGATGCACCTTCAATAACTTTGTCTTCGTCAACACTCAGGTGCTCAACAACGATTTTCTTTACACGATCTGATACGTCGCTCATGTTTCAAGTCCTCATATTTAGCGAAAGCTTGGCTTTGCGCATTGCCCCTTTGAAGGGCGCTTCAAAAGATGGGGAAAAGAAACAATCCCGACAGCCCCATCGGTTAACTCTCGCCGCGCTATAGCACAAGTTATCGCCAACGCAAATGGTTTCCAATCTGCCTTTTCTCTTCGCGGATTCACGCTGGGGTTAGAATTTTTTTCATTGTCGCAACCGCTTATTCGTGGCTAAAGCGCATAAACGCTAACAAAAAGGTGCGACATGGCCTACGAAACTCTACAACTTTTTATCGATGGTAAATGGACAGACGGAACATCGGGAATCACCGAACCCGTCATCAACCCCGCCACAGAAGAGGTATTGGGCCATCTTCCACACGCCTCGAAGGCGGATTTAGATGCCGCACTAGCGTCGTCAGATAAAGGTTTCAAAATTTGGCGTGCAACAACGCCTATCGCTCGCCAAGTCATTCTGAACAAAGCCGCCGACCTTATGGAAGAGCGTAAATCAGAAATTGCAAAAAATATCGCCCTCGATATGGGCAAACCTCAAGGCGAAGCCTGCCTTGAGATGGATTTCGTGATTGGTTGCCTGCGTTGGGACGCAGAACAAGGCAAACGCGCCTATGGTCGCCTCATCCCCGCTCGCATGGCCGGTCAGCGCCAAATGATGTTCAAAGAACCTGTTGGGCCAGTAGCCGCTTTTGTTGCTTGGAACTTCCCTGCTTCAAACGTAATGCGCAAACTCGGAAACGGCCTCGCTGCTGGCTGCTCAGTCATCATGAAAGCCTCTGAAGAAACACCATCAGCCGCAATCGCGATGACACGTTGCTTCCAAGACGCAGGCCTACCAGAAGGTGTCCTCAACCTCGTTTGGGGTAAACCAGCCGAAGTTTCCAGCTACCTCCTAGACAGCCCTATCATCAAGAAATTGTCCTTCACGGGCTCCACTCCAGTCGGCATGCTGCTACAGGCGCAGGCGGCCAAACGTATGATCCGCTGCACAATGGAACTCGGCGGTCACGCCCCGGTCTTGGTCTTCAAAGACGCAAACATCGAAGCCGCAGCAAAAATGTGTGCTGGCACAAAATTCCGCAACGCAGGCCAAGTTTGCATCTCACCAACACGTTTTTACGTCGAAGACGGCGCTTACGATGAATTCGCTGAACGCATGGCCACCCACGCCAAAGAAGTTGTCATCGGCCAAGGCATCACCGAAGGCACCCAAATGGGCCCCCTGATCGGCGCTCGACGTTTGGATGTAATGCAAGACCTAGTTGATGACGCAATCTCTCACGGCGCAGAACTGCTCGCTGGCGGCTCTCGTCTTGGCAATGAAGGCTTCTTCTATAAACCAACCGTTCTAAAAGGTGTTCCAGAAGACGCCAAAATCATGAACGAAGAACCCTTCGGACCGATTGCTCCGATCACATCTTTCTCTGACAAAGAAGACGTAATCGAACGCGCCAACAAACTCGAATACGGCCTTGCAGGCTATGCCTTTACGTCCAACGGGGCTTTGTCCCAAGAACTCGGTGATCGCATCAACGTTGGTATGTTCGGCGTAAACCATTTCGGCATCGCGACGCCAGAGACACCCTTTGGCGGGGTAAACCACTCTGGCTACGGTACTGAGGGCGGCGAAGAAGGCCTTCAGGCCTACCAACGTACGAAATTCATCTCTGAAATCGGCGTTTAATAGCCACGAACAAACACGACCCGCGTAAACTTTCTTGCGCGGGTCGCCCGGTACTTCAGATAAGACATCGATGTCGTGTTTGGAGTAGTCAGCGAAAACTATTGCGTTTTATCTGAAAAAAACGAACGACAGGATTTATCATGCTGGATGGATTACACCTTCAAAACGGCCGCCTCACACCGAAACAACAAAGCGCGTATCACCAGGATGGCTACCTTTTTCCGATCCAAGTTGCTGATGCAAATCAATCGCTCAAATGGCGTAATCAGCTCGAAACGATCGAACAAGATTGGCTCGACAACGGCCTTCCACTTCCCCTCAACACCTACAAACGTGTTAACGCCCAAATTGTCATGCCACTCGCCTGTGAAATTGGGCTACACGCGCCGATTCTAGACACCGTTGAGGGCATTCTCGGCCCGGGCATCATGCTCTACTCAGTAGAATTTCTCACCAAAGAAGCCCACACAAAGCATGTCGTCACAATGCACCAAGATCTTGCGTATTGGGGCATGGGCAACATGGATCAAATCCTCACCGCTTGGCTTGCATTATCTCCGGCCACGGCATCTTCGGGTTGCATGGATTTCGTCAAAAGCAGCCATAAAAATGCGATCCTTGATCACAAAGACAGCTTTGACGAATTAAACCTTCTATCGCGCGGCCAAGAAATAACTGTGAATGTTGCACCAGAAGACAAAATCGCCGTCGAACTCCCACCCGGTTCCATTAGCTTACATCACGGCCTTACTGTCCACGGCTCGGGCCCAAACAGCTCGAATGACAGGCGCATCGGCGTCGCTATCCGCTACATCTCTGCCAAAATGCGAAAAGAAGGTGGCGTCAAAGATTTCGCAATCCCCGCCCGTGGGAACTTTGAAAAGAACGGGTTCACCCCATACTCACGGCCAAAGGAGTTATTCTCCGAAGAAAGCATGAACCTCTACGAAGAAATCCGTGGAGAGCAGGCCAAAGTCATGATGGCAGGCGCAAAAAAAGGCAGCAAAATTTACTAATCGCGTTTTTTTTTCATTTCACAGGTAGGATCAGCCCAAGAAATAAAAGAAGTTGCGCGCTCCAATAGGTTCCCCAAATCACGAAAGGCGTGACCTTGCGCAGGGTGTTCCCCACCCGCAGCACAAACATATCCAGCGCAAGCACAAAATCAGACGCCAGAAAACACAGCGCCCCAAATAGCGCGAAAAGAACAGGCCCTTGAGGGTTCAAAGTCAGCGCAGAAATACCTAATCCTGCAATAACAGGAACATAGAAAACAACTGCGAACTGAAGCGCACCCGCATTTAGAAACAACACCACCGCCATAACCACTGCTAAACAGGTAAGCACTGCGACGAGCCACACAATCGGTTCTGTTCCCAATTTGGCAGGAACCGACAGCGGAAAATTCAAAATCACACCGATATAAAATAGATGCCCCAGCGCGAAGGCTCCGACACCCGCCAAAAACGCTTTGTCGTGATCCAACGCCAAAAGGTAATCACCCAAAGCGCAGGCACACAACGCAGCCGTCAACCACCCAGGCCCGCCCACCAGTGCTGATGCTAAAGCCAGCAACGCAACACTCAGCGTTTTAACAATTGTTTTTGCGGCACTGGCAGGTCTGTAACAAAAACCAAGCCAATAAATCAGTGCAAAAATTGCCGCAACGCCCACAACGCCAACGGCAATTCTATAGTCCACCTCAATCAAATTTCGTCGGGGAAGTGCTTCATCACCATACGAATAGGGTTTGGCGCAGCCTGTCCCAATCCACAGATAGAGGCATCGACCATCGCCACTGACAGCTCTTCCAACAAGCCTTGATCCCACTTGTCCTGCGACATCAACTTCACGGCCTTTTCACACCCAACGCGGCACGGCGTACACTGCCCACAGCTTTCATCCTCAAAAAATTTCAGCATGTTCAACGCAGCACCCCGCGCACTGTCTTTATCGCTCAGCACAACAATCGCAGCAGACCCGATAAACGTGCCGTACTCCTGCAATGTGTCGAAATCCATTGGAATATCTGCCATGCTCGCAGGCAACAATCCCGCAGATGGGCCACCGGGTTGATACGCTTTGAAGATGTGCCCGTCCAACATCCCGCCACTGTGATCGTCGATCAATTCCTGCATCGTAGTGCCCGCTGGTGCGATTTTCACGCCGGGGTTACTAACCCGACCAGAAACAGAATAGCTGCGCATCCCTTTTCGACCATGTACACCGTGATCACCAAAAATGCTTGGCCCAGACCGCGCAACTTTTGCAATCCAATACAGCGTTTCGACGTTATGCACCAAAGTTGGTTGACCAAAGATACCAACCGAAGCGACAAACGGCGGACGATGCCGTGGCATACCCCGTTTGCCTTCAATCGATTCAATCATCGCACTTTCTTCGCCGCAGATATACGCACCTGCGCCACGGCGTAGATCAATATATCCTGGCTCAACAATTCCAGCATCTTCCAAAGCTGCTATCTCTTTTGCCAAAATATGCAAAACCACCGGATATTCATCCCGCATATAGATATAGCAAGTTTCTGCTTCCACAGCCCAAGCCGCAATCAACATCCCCTCAAGGAAAACATGTGGCTCCCGCTCTAGGAAATAGCGATCCTTAAACGTACCCGGCTCGCCTTCGTCGCCGTTTACCGCCAAATAACGCGGTCCCTCGTTCATGCGAACAAACGACCACTTTTTACCTGATGGAAATCCAGCGCCGCCCATGCCCCGCAATCCGCTTTCTAGAACTTCGTTTTGCAATTGATCTGGCGTTTTTGAACCACCGCGTAAAGCCTCAAGCGCCTGATAGCCGCCATCGCGACTATATGCATCAAATGCTTCGTAATTTGGAATATGGGGATGCGTATCATCAGCTTTTATCGCAGCTTCAACTTTTTCAACCGTCGCATGATCAACATGATTGTGACCCAACTCTAACGTTGGCGCCGTATCACAGCGCCCCATGCACGGCGCACGCAATACCCGCACTTCGATTCCGCTGGAATATTTCGCAGCCAAATCACGTAACAACGCTTCAGAGCCAGCCAACTCACAGGCCAAACTATCACACACGCGAATGGTTAGATTTGGTGGCGTCGCCTCGCCTTCTTTCACTACATCAAAATGCGCGTAAAATGTAGCAACTTCATACACTTCTGTCTGGGCCAGTTTCATTTCTTCGGCCAAAGCCGCCAAATGTGCCGCGGGCAGATGTCCAAATTTATCTTGAACCAAATGAAGATGTTCGATCAGCAAATCCTTGCGGCGCGGGAGATACCCCAATAACGCTTGAATTTCGGCCAAAGCGTCATCTTGCACTTGCCGCCCCTTAGGCGTGTGTCGACCCTTGCCCTTACCAGATTTCCAAACACCTTTACGCGCGTCGAGTGCCATGCCGTTCACCTTCTAAAATTTGTATTATTTATACGCATACAACACCGTATGAGCGACGCCGAAAAGCGACAGAATAAAGGAGAATAACGCTGAGGTTTGCTTAAACCTTGTTTCTTAACCTTTGTTGGGTATCTAGTGGCATCACACTGCACCCAGATATCCCCATGTTACGATATGTAAGCGTCTTTTCCGTTGTCACTTTATTGCCAGCGGGACTTCTGCTTTGTGCTTCTGCCTTTGGTGGATTTTGGCCCGCGCTTCCTCTCGTTATACTAAGTGTCGTTAGCCATATAGCAGACGAATTGTTTGAAAATCGCCCAGATAACCGGTTTGAGCATCACTTCAAAGACGCCCTCCCACTACTCCTCGCCCTATTGCATTTTACTCTGTTGGCAACGGCAATATGGTCGATAACGTTCCAACCATTTACCTTACTCACAAAAATCGCATTGTTCGGGGATACGCGGTGTATTTTGCACATATTTCAAATGCTGTCGGTCACGAACTCATTCATCGCACGCGCCGTTTGACCTACACTCTAGGAAAATGGCTTTTCATCTCCATTTTGTTTGGCCATCACGCCTCTTCGCATCGCCTAATCCATCATCCATATGTCGCAACGCGATACGATCCAAACACAGCGCGTTACAACGAAAATTTCTATTGGTTCTTAGTACGCGTTTGGCGTGGCTCATTTCTTGCCGGCTTAAGCGCAGAAAATGAACGGCTTGGCTATGATGCAGGAAGTCGCGCAGTATAAATAAAGAACCCTTATTTCACCTATATCTTAGGCAGTTTTTTGTGTCTTGGCTTAGTCGCTGGCCTCGCAGGCTGGAACGACTTTGCAATCTACCTTTGCCTCGCGTTTTCATCGCAGGCAGGCTTGCTAATCACTGATTATGTTCAACACTATGGGCTTACACGACCCGAAGGCCCAGACGGAAAGTTTCAACCCATTGCACCACATCACAGCTGGAATTCGCCTCATTGGTTTACCCGAAACCTAACGCTAAACGCCCCCCCCCTACACTCCGTTTAACATTCAAAACCCAATCATCCTTACACAGAATTACTGACTCATTCTAAAGATAGTGCGCCGCAACTGCCCTACAGTCCAGGCATCATGTCCATTTTGGCACTTTACCCACCACGTTGGCGCAAAGTCATGCATCCGCGCGTGGCTGAATGGGCCATGCGCCACCGAAATTCGCTATAATTGTCAGCTTTGATTGCATCTCAAAGGTGCAATGGGCATAAACGACAAAACATTATGATTGATAGACAATGCGAAATTTCATCACGACCCTTTTCCTTTTCTTTGCATTAACCGCGAACGCTCAGGAAAATAGCGAAACCATCGTCACAGCCGAAGAGTTCCAAAGCTTGTCCCAAGGCAAAACGATGTACTTCTCACAAAATGGTTTCTTTTTTGGCGCAGAACAATTTTACAACCGCCGCCGTTCCCTTTGGCAAAACAACGCCAAAGAATGCCTTGATGGAGAATGGTACGTGAAAGAGGATTTTATCTGCTTCAATTACGATTTAGATACTGATCCATCTTGCTGGCATTTCTTCAAAAAAGGCGGCAGCTTCTACGCGAGATCCGAAGGAACCGCATCGAAGGATTTTGACATCTTCATGTACAATATCGACACCAAGCCGTTGGATTGCAAAGGCCCGGATGTAGGCGCTTAAACAACGCTAAAACAAGTTGCCCTGCCCCTCATTTTTTTTTGGCTTTGGCTTTGCAGCTTTGGCCTTTTCTGGCTTGGTAGGCGCAACAGTCTTCGCGGAAATGGCACCTTTACCAACGCCCAAACGCCCATCTTTAAACTGGATTTCGAGCCCGGCAGCCGCTTTTGCCGTAACCGTTTCCGAAACCAAAACACCATCCGCATCACGAACCACCGCATAGCCACGTTGAAGTGTCGCCTGATACCCCAAGGTTTCGCGCAACCGTTCCAAATTATTTAGACGTTTCCGTTCCCCTTCAACTTTACCCTGATACGCCCGAACAAAATTACGACCAACCCGCAGCAAAGTATCTTTTTTAGTGTCCAACCCACGCTGCAACACTTGTGGCCGTAGCCCAGCGCCTTGCTCCACGACCTGCGCTTTGCGTCGATCAATCACGCTTTGTAATGCACGCGGCAACCGCCCCCCCAACAGATCGAGCCGTTGCGCTTGCAACGCCAGAATATCCGCAGGATTAGGCAGCGCCCGCGATAAATCACGTAGTCTCTGTTGTCGCCGTGCCAATCCATCACTTAACGCACGTAATCGGCGTTCTTCCATCGACGCCAACCACACCACCAATTCCGAACGCACCGGAACCGCCAGCTCAGCCGCAGCCGTTGGCGTAGGCGCACGTTGATCTGACACATAGTCAATCAACGTCGTATCAGTTTCGTGCCCAACTGCCGAAATCAGCGGAATATCAGACGCCGCCGCAGCGCGTACGACAACCTCTTCATTAAACCCCCACAAATCTTCAATCGAGCCGCCGCCCCGTGCTACGATAATCAAATCAGGTCGTGGCATAGAACCACCCGGCGTCATCTGGTTAAACCCGGCAATCGCTGCCGCAACTTCTGGCGCGCACCGATCACCTTGCACGGCCACGGGCCATATCACGACCTTTCGTGGAAAACGATCCTTCAGTCGGTGCAAAATATCGCGAATTACGGCTCCAGACGGCGATGTCACAACCCCGATCACCTCAGGCAAATATGGGATTGGTTTCTTGCGATCAGCATCGAACAGACCTTCGCCCGCCAACGCTTTTTTGCGTTTTTCCAACATGGCCATCAACGCGCCAACGCCCGCCACACGCAATTCCAGCACGTTCATCTGGTATTTCGATTGTTTTGGGAAACTGGTCAGCTTGCCCACGGCCACAACTTCCATGCCCTCTTCGGGTTGAACAGACAGCTTGCTCACCTGCCCTTTCCAAGTCACTGCATTCAGAACTGCGCCTTCGTCTTTAAGATCATAATAAATGTGCCCAGACGCATAACGATTCACACGCCCAATTTCGCCGCGCACCCGAACATAGGAAAACTGTCCCTCAATTGTCCGCTTCACGGCCCCCGAAATTTCAGAAACGCTAAACTCAGGCGCATTTTGCCCCGGTTCTGGGTCATCAATCAGGTCAGACATGGGCGCACTCTCTTGCGGTTCAGCTCGCCCAACCATAAAAGAAGCACAACCACTGGGGCAAGAGCGGAGAGCAGTCATGAACATCCTTATTTTGGGCAGCGGTGGGCGCGAACACAGCCTTGCTTGGGCCGTAAAACAAAACCCCAAATGTGATCACCTTATTTGCGCCCCGGGGAATGCAGGTATGGCCGAAATCGCCGACTGCATACCACTCAATATCAACAACGGCTCCGATGTCGTCGCCTTTTGTTGCGAACACAACATCGACTTTTGTATAATCGGGCCCGAAGCGCCTCTCGCCGCAGGTGTCGCCGACGGCCTGCGTGCCGCTAACATCCTCACATTCGGCCCCTCCGCTCAAGCCGCACGATTAGAAGCCTCCAAAGCCTTCACCAAAGAAATTTGTGACGCATCAGGGGCACCAACCGCTGATTACGCCCACTTTAAGGATGCAAAGGCGGCAAAAGCCTACATCACGCAACAGGGCGCTCCGATTGTTGTCAAAGCTGACGGCCTTGCTGCTGGTAAAGGTGTCATTGTCGCTATGACAGTGGAAGAAGCCCTCGATGCCGTTGACGATATGTTCGACGGCTCTTTTGGCGAAGCTGGCGCAACAGTTGTGATTGAAGAATTCATGACCGGTGAAGAAGCCTCCTTTTTTATCTTGTCAGACGGCACCTCGATCCTGCCCATCGGCACAGCCCAAGATCACAAACGCGCCTATGACGGCGACACAGGTCCAAACACAGGCGGAATGGGCGCGTACTCCCCGGCCCCAGTCCTAACCGATACCGTGCAGGCAAAAGCACTCGCAGAAATAGTACAACCCACCATCGACGAAATGGCCAAACGCGGCACCCCCTATGAAGGCGTGTTATACGCAGGTTTCATGATCAAAGACGGCCAACCCCGCCTTGTCGAATACAACGCCCGCTTTGGTGATCCAGAATGCCAAGTTCTGATGATGCGTCTCGGCGCACAAGCGCTCGATGTCCTACTTGCTTGTGCAGAACACCGCCTTACAGATGCCAAAATAAATTGGGCTGATGATCATGCCTTAACTGTCGTGCTCGCGGCAAAAGGGTATCCAAACGCATACGAGAAAAACACGCAAATCAATGGTCTAAGCACCATCGAACAAAGCTCAAAAGCGCAAATTTTCCACGCAGGAACTACGGTGAGTGGCAATGATATCCTTGCAACAGGTGGTCGCGTTTTAAACATTACCGCGCGTGGTGAAACATTGGCTGCTGCACGCACAGCCGCTTACGCGCTCATTGATCAAATCGATTGGCCAGAGGGTTTCCATCGCACAGATATCGGTTGGCGCGCACTCTAACTAACTTGCCGCCGTCCGCACGGCGCCTGCAATGTCTGTGATAACCTGCTTTAACAGGCCAGCATCTTCGCATTCCCCCATCACACGGACCAACGGCTCGGTGCCTGACCTGCGGATTAACAGCCGTCCATTTTTCGCAAGCGCTGCCTCACCATCTGCAATCGCCTGCTTCACACTCGCACTATCCATCGGATCAGCACCGTCACCATAACGCACATTTTCCAAAATCTGTGGATACGGTTCAAACACGCGCGCCAACTCTGATGCTTTCTTACCCGATTGCACCAATGCCCCTAAAAACTGCAACCCAGCGATTAAACCATCGCCCGTGGTTACAAAATCGCGCATCACAATATGCCCAGATTGTTCTCCACCGAGGTTAAATCCACCCTCACGCATCGCG
This sequence comes from Amylibacter sp., assembly GCA_037625035.1. Classification (GTDB taxonomy): domain Bacteria; phylum Pseudomonadota; class Alphaproteobacteria; order Rhodobacterales; family Rhodobacteraceae; genus Amylibacter. The sequence goes on along the minus strand of JASJIO010000057.1, from coordinate 14,313 downwards.
TGAACGACGTATCGGTCCCCCACATTTGTGCGCAACATGTTCAAGCCTTGCGCTTTCATGTGTTTCTCAAGCCCCATGTTCGACATCACAGTCGCCACCAGCGTATTATTCGCCAATCGCCCCTCAGACGCCCATTTTTGCGCAATCAAACCCATGATCTGATCGCCATCGGCCACTTGGCCTTTTTCATCGATCAGCATCAAACGATCCGCATCACCATCCAAACAGATCCCCACGTCTGCTCCATGCGCCACAACAGCCTCTGCCGCTGTGCCGGGATACATCGACCCGCAGCCGTCGTTGATATTAAAACCATTGGGTGTCACGCCCACCGAAATAACCTCTGCACCAAGCTCCCACAGAACAATTGGTGCAGCCTTATACGCCGCTCCATTTGCGCAATCCACGACCACCTTCAAACCGTTCAGCAATTTCTGATTGGGAAACGTCGTCTTCGCAAACTCAATATATCGGCCGAGCGCGTCATCAATCCGTTTCGCACTGCCAATATTCTCTGGTTTGGCCAAATCAATTTCACCCATCACGAGCTCTTCAATCTCGGCCTCGGCAGTGTCTGACAGTTTATAGCCATCTGGCCCAAAAAACTTGATCCCATTGTCATGATGTGGATTGTGCGACGCAGAAATCATCACACCGACATCCGCGCGCATTGACCGCGTTAGCATCCCAACCGCAGGTGTCGGCACTGGCCCCAACAAGAAAACATTCATCCCAGTAGACGTAAATCCGCCCGTCATTGCATATTCAAACATGTAGCTGGATCGCCGCGTGTCTTTGCCAATCACGACCCGGTGCTCTTTTTGGTCCTTGCGAAAATAGCGCCCTGCCGCAGCGGCCAATTTCAACGCCATATCGGCCGTCATCGGATAGCTGTTCGCCCGTCCGCGCACACCATCAGTGCCAAATAATTTGCGTGTCATCTGCTCTCCTCGCCCGCTCTACAGCGTGGCTTGCCACAGGCTGATCGCCTGTTTTGTCTCTTTTATGTCGTGTACCCTTAATATCTGCACACCTTGGCGCACCGCTTCAAGCCCTAGGGCAATGCTGCCTGCCATTCGATCAGCAGCTTCCTGCGCATTTCCGATCACTCCAATGAAACGTTTGCGCGAAACACCCAACAGAACCACGCATCCCAGGCCATGAAACAACGACATACCTCGGATCAGCGCCATATTATGCTCAATCGTCTTCCCAAATCCGATACCCACATCGACGACAATTTGCCCACGCGCAATTCCGTGTCGTTCGGCATATGCCACACGCGCAGCAAAATGATCGTAAACATCTAGCAGCACATTGTCATAATGTGGATCATCCTGCATCGTTTTGGGATCACCCTGTGCATGCATCAAACACGCCGATGCACCATGTTTAGCTGCGACTGCTGCACTGCCCTTGTCATATGTGAATGCAGTTACATCGTTGAACATGCCTGCACCCGCGCTTAGCGCTGCTTCCGCGACAGAAGCCTTTCGGGTATCAATTGAAATCGGCAAATCAAACCCACCAACACGCAATGCTTTGATAATTGGAACGGTTCGCGCGATTTCTTCTTCTGGAGGCACAAATACGGCACCAGGGCGCGTGCTTTCTCCGCCAATATCAAAGATATCTGCGCCATTCGCAGCCATCTCAAACCCACGCTTTACGGCCCCGTCAAAACTGTTATGAAATCCACCATCCGAAAAACTATCAGGCGTCGCATTCAAAATTCCCATGATCCGTGGCCTATCCATCGACAATCCACAAACCAATCCTCGACGGCTCACAAAATGGCGCAACTCGGCTTCGGGCACTGCCGCCGCTGGAATTATTTCAGGTGCATTGTCTCGTGACAGCCGTTCAACATGGGTGAACCAACTCCAGCCACCTGCCAACGCCAAAGCACCCACGGGGCGATGCCGATCCGTTTGCGCGATGGGGCGATAATAAACAGAGTTCATGATCCCAAAACCTTTCGGTAGTAAATCACCTTCTCTGTTTGCTCAAACCCCAAGCGTTCATGCATCAATTGCGAAGAATAATTCGACAATCCAACGTCGGATCCAAATTCTGTAAATCCAGCCCGTTCAGCCCGCGTAACAAGATAATCAATCAAAGCTTTCGCAATACCCTGCCCGCGATACGCATCATCAACCCAAACGCCTTCTAAGAATGGAACGGGTTGCGAATCGCATCCATTTGCGTAATCACGCAGCGCATATTCGGCAAACCCCAAAGCGATACCATCCTGCGATTCAGCAACAAATGCAGATCGTTTTGACGATGCACCAACACGGCCAATTTCTGCCAACAACGCTTCGTCAGTATGGTTCGCCCAAAACGTGCGATACATCCCCAACCACAGGTCTTTGTCCGACCCGCGCATTTCCCGAATTGTGACGTCTAAATCCAAGCCGCTACCCGTTTTTATCCCAGCGCACGGCCATCTGCGTGCTAACCCCTGCCAAAGCAGCAAATACGAACAAAATCAACCCATAGCGCGTTTCAACCGAGCCTTGAAATACTCCGACAATCGCCACTGCGATCATACCAAATGCAAATCGCGCGGACATGGCAAAGGCCGACGCCGTCCCTTTGCGCGTATCAAATTGGTCCATCACCCCAGTCAGCGCATTATTCCCAATCAAGTGCAACAAAGGCATCATCATCAATCCTGGCCCATAAATCGCCCAACGACCAAACAATCCAAATGCGCCACAAAACAGCACAACACCGCATGCCATCGATAGCTTACCCTGCCACACCAAAGTTTCTCGAAACCCGATGCGCGCAACGATAAAGATGTTCAAAAAGTTGGAAATCCCCGCCAGCAACGCGCCTGCCGCAAACATCCACGCATAGGCCTGAACCGACAGGCCATAGGTTTCAATATACAAAAACGGCGTGGCAGCGACATACACAAAGAATACGCCATTCATGAAGGCCAATGCCAATAAATACATCATCGCGACACGATTTTGCAGAATCCCAAAATACCCACTCAAAACTTGAACCAAAACCATTGAATTGCGCCGCTCTTTTTCCAATGTTTCTGGCAATCGCAAATAGCTTACAGCACCCGCGATAACTGCACCAACAGCCAGGCCCCAAAAGATGTAACGCCACCCCCAGTTACCAGAAACCCATCCCCCTAAAATAGGGGCCACCATTGGCGCGATCACTATCACTATCATAATGATAGATTGTTTCTTAGATAACTCATCACCAGAATATAAATCCGCCATCAAGGTCCGGCCCGCCAACAATGATGCGCTCCCCGTTAAGGCTTGGAAAAATCGGAAAACCACAAGCGTTTCACCACTTTGCACCAATGCGCAAGCTACCGAAAAGATTGCGAAGCCAATCAATCCCACAATCAAAACAGGTCTGCGTCCAATCGCGTCACTTAACGGCCCCGCAAACAACGGCCCGAAAGCGGTTCCCAATAAAAACGACCCAATCGAATATTGGATCGTCGCTTCGGACGCCAACAAATCACGTGCGATAATCCCTAAAGCAGGCAAATAGGCATCAATCGCAAACGGTGCCAACATCACGATCCCCGCGAGCAACGCAAGTAAGCTCTTTTCAGATTTTATTGGATCAAATTTCACTTCCTGCGCCCTTTTTGGGGTACGCTACAACGCGGTTGGAGATCGCACCACATCTAAACGCGGGTCCCCAACATCGCCACACGCGACAACACGTTGCGCGGAAAATTCTTGGCCAAACCACAGTGACAATCCCACAGGGTCATTCCCAGCGGGTCGGTTCACGGCATCCATCACAATTCGCAACGGTGCCCAAATAGACAATTGTCCATTTTTCATCGCCCAATCCAGCTCAGTTCGCGTGCCAACAACAACACAACGCTCATCTTTTGCGGCCAATACCCACGCCGCTTGCTCGATTGCCAATAACGCCAACCGCAGATCGGCTTCGTCTCGCCCTGTCAGATCTGGCGCACGCGCGGCCTCAACACAAAGAACAACGGGTGCAGCCACCGCTTCGACTTTATCCAGCCAAACACTCAGTTCATTCGACCCTATGATTGCATTTGGCAAAAACACCACGACCGGGCGAATCAAAACACCAGCAGCAGCTACTTTATCACCATCACTGATACGCACGATTTCCACGCCCAAAGACCCAGATCCACGTTCTGTTTTCTCAATCCGCACGAAAACTCGAACCGCCAACGCATGCATCAAAATATGTTCAGCAATTCGTTCTGCCAAAGTCTCCAACAGGTTAAGGCGCTCCGCCGCTAACTCTGCCTCAATCGCTTCGGTGATCGTATCATACGACAGCACGTTATCCACATCGTCACTGAGCGCACCATCATGGCGCGCGACTTCTAGCACTACATTAAATCGCAGCCCTTGCGTGACACCCCGTTCCGCTTGAAACGCCCCTATTTCTACAGATTTGGTATAATCGCGAACGGCAATCCGATCGAGTGGCTGCCCCTTCGTGCTTGCGGCGGATCGTCCTTCCAACGTGTCAAACGCCAATGTAGTTTCGTCAACCATACCCATCTCCGTGCCCAATTTCCTAGCATCTAACCTTGCAACACCAACAAAACAACCAAATCTAACATCTTAATAGACGCGGCCAACAAACACGCTGAGCTGTCCTCAAGAAGACAATTATCATCGCCGCTATTTTTTGTGCCTTCGCAAACTCATCACTAGCTTGCGACGAGCCCAACTTTGGTTCGAAGTTCACTAGCACCATACGGTCAAACCCTGACCAAAAACTTTTTACGCAAGCCCTGCTTTTGGCCACCAACTATGAACGCTGCAAGGTAGGTAAAGCTTCGCTAGGCACGCATGCGACCTTACGAAAGGCCGCTTTGACCCACAGCAGGAACATGGACAAAAAAAGTATTCAGTCACAAATCCCACGCAGGAAATGCGCGAACGGTCAAACAACGCGCGAAACTCGCAAACCTCAAATGGCGTTGGCTAGGTGAAAACATCGCCCTTCAGAACCGTTACCGATTTGGCAACCGTGTACCGTTTCGCATAGTCGATCAAGCAGCCTGCAAATTTACGACTTCAAAAACTGGTAAACCGATTGCTGCCCACACATATGCGAGCCTTGCAAAAGACGTTACCGCGTCGTGGATGGCATCAAAAGGACATCGCGAAAACATATAATCGGGATACGCAGGGCGGATGGCCGCTGCACTTGTCTTTGATGTAAAAGCGCCCAACTGCGGAAAAATTTACATTATCCAAGTATTCAGCAACTAATTTAGCTGGTTCTTAACTTGGCTTGTAAAACAAATGCACGCCAACTTGTGCTGTGCGGCGGAATTTGCGCGACCAACTTGGGCGAACAGCCGTTGTGTGGTAGAATAATGCACCGCCTGTCACTTTCGACAAACGGCCCGCTAATTTCAACTTAGCCATCTTTGCAACGCGGGCGTAGGCTTTAGGCTCATGATAAACTTCGGCCTTCCCGTCACATTTATATGAAAACTGACAACCACGTTTACCGCCAACGCCTTGGCTAATCACCGCACAAACCGAATTCGGAAAGCGTGAAGACTTTTGACGATTAATAATGACTTCAGCCACGGCTGAAATCCCTTTGAAGCTTTCGCCACGGGCTTCAAAATACAGCGCCTCAGTCAGACAAGCCCATTCGGCCCCACCCATTGCACGCGGCTCATTACTGAGTTGTTTAAAGCTTGAGACCAATTGAACAGAAGAACCACCGCCATTTTCAGCCTTAACCTTAGCTTTTTCGGCCTTCGGCTTAGACCAACTTGCGATCCGCACAATTGATTTGCTGCCAATTCCAGCAATTTTTTTAGCCCGATTCGTTCCAAGTGCCATCAGCAAACGACGTTCTTGAGACAGAATTTTGTTCACAGGTTCAAATGCAGCGTCATCCGCGGCAAAAACCGCAGGCGCACAAAAGCCCATAAAAATAGTGGCAAACACCGCAAATTTTGCGGATTTCAAAAACGGCAGCAGCTTCATTACACGTACTCACTCGTGCTCATTTAGCGGCAGATGCCAAACTCACACGTCCTTCTTCCCAAAAACTTACAGAGGGGTCTTAAACCAAATTCCGCCAAAAGCCTAGTTTTATGAAAATTGCTTGGAAAAAGATCTCTCGCTTGCGCGATTAATACCTTCGATCAACGATCAAAATCTTCGCGAATTGCAACCTGCGCCGCTGCCAAACGGGCCACGGGCGCTCGGTAGGGCGAACACGAAACGTAATCCAATCCAATTTTATGGCAAAACGCGACAGACGCTGGATCACCGCCGTGCTCACCGCACAGCCCCAGCTCAATATCAGGGTGCGCATCTTTGGCACGCTTGGTTGCGATCATCATCAATTCACCAACAGCGTCCAAATCAATCGAGTGAAATGGGTCCTCGGCAAAAACCCCACGGTTCACGTATTCGCGCATGAATCGTCCCGCATCATCGCGCGATAACCCGTAAGTCATCTGCGTCAAATCGTTGGTCCCAAAGCTCAAAAACTCTGAATATTGCGCGATCCGCCCTGCCTTAAGTGCAGCACGCGGCGTCTCAACCATCACACCAACGGAATATTCTAGCCGTTGCCCTGTCGCGATTTGTACTTCTGATGCAACTACATCCACCCGCGCCTTAACGATCTCTACTTCTTTGTTAGCTGACACTAATGGAACCATAATCTCTGGTTTGATTTGCGTTCTGTGGCTTTCTTGAACCTGCGCAGCGGCTTCAAAAATCGCACGCGCTTGCATGTCATAGATACCAGGAACCGTCAGCCCCAACCGCACACCGCGCAACCCCAACATTGGGTTGTATTCGCTCAAATCCTCAGCCCGCGCCATCACTTTGGCCAACGGCAAATCCATCGCCTCTGCCAAACTGCGGATTTCACTCGAAGACTTTGGCAAGAATTCATGCAACGGCGGATCAAGCAGTCGGATACAAACAGGCAATCCAACCATTGTTTCAAATAACTCAACAAAATCAGCACGTTGCATCGGCAACAACCTATCAAGCGCGGCTTGACGGTCTTGATCCTGATCCGCAAAAATCATCTCACGCATCGCGGTCAGCCGACCGGGCTCAAAAAACATATGTTCGGTGCGACACAATCCAATACCATCCACACGAAACGTCTGCGCAAGGCGTGCATCGTTTGGCGTATCCGCATTCGCACGCACACCCAGCCTGCGATACTCGTCCGTCCAATCCAGTAATGTGTTGAACGCACCGCCCAAATCTGGCTCTACCAAATCCGTCGGGCCTTCAATCACTTCCCCAGTCGCCCCATCGAGCGTAATAACGTCGCCCTCACCAAACTTTCGTCCATCTGGCAATTCGAACCGTTTACGGCGCAGATCAATATCCACGTCCGAAGCGCCCACAATACACGGCAGGCCTAATCCGCGTGCAATTACTGCCGCGTGGCTCGTAATTCCACCACGTGCCGTCAAAATACCTTGCGCCGAATGCATTCCTCGAATGTCTTCTGGCGACGTTTCTGTCCGCACCAAAATACAATTTACGCCCTGCGAAGCACTGGCTTGTGCCGCCTCAGCTGTAAACACTACTTTACCCGAGTTCGCACCAGGACTGGCCGCAATCCCATGCGTTAGAACAGAATATTCGGCCTTTGGATCAATCTGACGATGCAACATTTCTGTCAGAGAACCCGGTGTCACAGCTAACAACGCCTCTGCCTTCGTAAGCAATCCATCCTTCACCAGATTAACTGCGATTTCCACCTCTGCACGACCAGACCTATCCGCTGGGCGCATATCCAAAACCCAAACCGCACCGTCATGTACCGAGAATTGCAACAACGGCTCGTCGCCCAACACAGCCCGCGCCTTCGCAGACAATGCGCATAATTGTGCAAACACCTCAGGTGCCGCTTCTTCTAATGAAAGACCCCGATCATCACGGCCTAAATACAACTCACCGCCGCGCCCTGTCACGGCGGAATGGCCATGCGTTTCGCTAATATAACGTCCGTGCGTGCCAGCTTGGCCTGTTGCCAACGATGTAAATTGCGCCGACCCAGCGCCACATTCGCCTTCGCCCGCAGCCCACGCCATATCCTGCACAATCAAGCCAAGGCCCGCGTCCAAAGGCGCGCCCCGGGCTTGACGCAATATCCGCGCTGTCGTACCTTCCCACATCCGTGCCACAGCTCGCAAAACTTGCTTCATCTGCACATTTGGGTCTTGTGGGAACGGCTCATCCAGTTCGTCTTCGTAAAATGCCAAAAGCGCAGTTGCCAATCGGCCAAAATCTCGTCCGCGATTGGTAAATTCTTCCTCCACCAACTCTTCTAGATCATCTTCATCCAGCCGCGCCACCTTTAGCGAATAGGATCGAATAAACCGACAATAGATATTGTTTGCGCGATCTAACCCCATCTCACGCGCCAAAACATCGCGCGTTTGATCGTTCATTCCGATATTTAAAATCGCACGCGGACCACCCCAATTGCGCTGCTCAGGAGAACGACGAACAGAATATAAAACACCCGGTTTTAAAACGTCCTCAAACACACTCAGGTCAGGCCCATCGCCCACAGCCAAACGCTGTACTGCGGCCTTGGAAATAGCAAACCCACGTGGGATCGGCATTCCAACCTTCAACAATTTGCTTAACCCCTCGGCCCGCATACCGTACTCAGCCGCCGGCAATTCGGCCGTCGCTGTGATTTCAGCAATATCCGCGAAATCGGTCATGCGATCCCTATCCCATCTTAGTTTTGCGAAAGACTAGGCTTCAAATGCTGCAAGGGCAACATATACGTTTCTGCAATGCAGCAAAATCAATGAGAAGAAACAAACGTCCAGATTTAACGAGAGCCGTTTGTTGCTGGCTTAACCTTCAATCTTGGTGAAATCCGCAACTTGCCCCATTACAGTGCGAATACGGCTTAGCAAATTCAAGCGATTGCGACGCACAGTTTCGCTATCCGCATTCACCTGAACAGCCTCAAAAAAGGCATCAATCGGGCCACGCAGCCCGGCCATCGCCGTCATTGCCGCGCCAAAATCTTCGGCTTCCATCGCAGGTGAAATCGCGGCTTCGGCCGTATCAAGTACGCCAAACAAATCCCGTTCGGCATCCGTCTCTGCAAACTTAATGTCCGCACCGTAAGAATACTCAACACCGTCTTTGGCCTCTGCCTGCGACAAGATATTATTCGCCCGCTTAAACCCTTGCAGTAAATTGGTGCCGTCATCCGTCGATACAAATGCTTGCAAAGCCTCCGCCCGCTTCACCAACAAAGTGAAATCATCATTATTCGGCATCGCAAGACAAGCATCAATCACATCATGTGAGATACCTTTGTCACGAAGGTAGACTTTGAGGCGATCGTGGAAGAACGAGAGGAGATCAGCTATTAAGCTGTTAGCAATTTTCTGAAACTTCTGCTCATCGTGCAACAACTCCTGCTTAGCCTTCATACTTTCAAAAACGTTCTTTTTGCTTGTTGCACAAAGTTCGCCTTCAACTTCAGCTTGAGGATGTTTACCTAGCAATGCGTTCCATTGCATTTCTAGCCTTTCGTATCTTTCATAGGTTCTCTGTAAGTCAGCTATTTCAATTTCTGTCTTGTTTATAAAATTCGCTAAAATTGAAACTTTCGACTTTGTTGTAAAGCGCGTCCGAACACCATTCTCCAACACTAACCGAATAACGCCCAGCGCAGCACGACGCAGCGCAAACGGGTCTTTACTCCCTGTCGGCTTCTCATCAATTGCCCAGAACCCTGTCAACGTATCAATCTTATCCGCCAACGCCACGGCCACAGAAACAGGCGCGCTTGGCACATCATCTGATGGCCCCAAAGGCGAATAATGCTCTTGCGCCGCCGCAACCACATCCACCGATAATCCAGCCGTTCCCGCGTAATACCGCCCCATCAGCCCTTGCAGCTCTGGAAATTCATACACCATTTCAGATGACAAATCCGCCTTGGCAAACCGCGCTGCCGCCTCGGACGCATCCGCATCCGCCCCCAAAACAGGCGCAATTTCCCGCGCAAGTGCAGCAATCCGATCAATCCGCTCTGCCTGTGATCCCAACTTGTTGTGGAAGGTCACATTTTTCAGCTTCTCAACCCACGCCTCGCCACCCGTGGCTGCAACGCGCAGATCATTTTCCCAGAAAAATTTCGAATCTGACAAGCGTGCAAACAGAACCTTCTGGTTCCCCGCCAAAATTGTCGCACCGTTATCAATCGTCGCACGGTTCGCCACAGTCACGAACTTTTCAATCCGCTCCGTTTTTGGGTTCCGCACACTGAAAAACTTCTGATGCTCTTTCATCGACGTCTGCAACACCTCTGGCGGCAACCCAAGGAAATCCACGGCGATGTCGCCCATTAACACAACAGGCCATTCCACCAGCCCAGCAACCTCGGCCAGCAATCCCTTGTCCTCAACCACCTCAAGCCCCAGCGCAAACGCGCGGTTCGTCGCATCATTCCAAATCGCCGCTGCCCGTTCCTCGGAATCAAGCACAACTTGCGCATCTGCCAGCGCACCCGCATATTGATCAAACGACGTCACTTTAAAGGCATCTGGTGCGTGGAACCGATGCCCACGGGTCGTATCACCCGACACAATTCCATCCACGTCAAACGGCACAACTTCTGCGCCTTCTGCATCGTGTAAAATACACAGGATTGAATGTAAGGGCCGCACCCATTTCAATGTGCCAGTGCCCCAGCGCATAGATTTCGGCCAGGGGAAATTGCGCACCACATTTGGCACCAATTCCGCAACAATCGCACTGGCATCACGGCCTGGTTTTTCGATCAGAGCAAAATAAACCTGCCCCTTTTTCTCATCGCGAATTTTCAACTGATCTTTGCTAACACCAGCACCGCGCAAAAAACCCTCGATTGCTTTTTCAGGCGCATCAACACGCGGGCCTTTGCGTTCTTCTTTCAGATCAGGCGAACGATCCGTCAGTCCAGTAATGCTCAAACACAGGCGGCGCGGCGTCTCAAAGGCGCCCGCACTTTCATACGTCAAGCCAGCCTCGACCAGCCCGTCCGTCACCAGTTTTTTTAAATCCGTTGAGGCACGTTTTTGCATCCGCGCAGGGATTTCTTCGGAAAACAGTTCTAACAGCAGATCAGCCATTTTAATTCGCCCGTCTTTGGTTCCACGCCACCGCGCGCCCATTTTGATAAACTGCCACAACGCGGTCCACGCCTGGCCAAACATCGCGTTCCCCGACAAAGGCCACAGCCTCACCATCGGTTATCGCTGCAACTACATTCTCTGCGTCAAAACACGGCAGGCTCGACACTGGATTGGTCGGCGTCACGTCTTCTGCCACTTCATAACTCTCGGTCAACAAACCCATCGAAAGCGGTGTTTCGAAACACGCCCAAAGGCTCTCAGGGATTGCATTGTCACGTGTCGCGGATAACCCATCGCGCAATATTTCCTCTGGCACACCACCATTCACAGGTGTCAGCGCAATCGTCACGTCCACAGGCCCAACGCCGCCAGATACAACGCCCGGCGTTTTCACCGCAGGTGTCAGGACTGGTTTCGGCACAACCATAGCAACCTCATTGCAACCTTCGGGCAAATCATCACCATCAAACTGCGCGCGTCCGCACTCATTAATCTGGCGCCACATAAACGCATTTCCATCTGGGTATTGCGCAATAAACCGCGAAAATCCAAAAGGTTGATTCTTTTCAGCCAAAATCGCAACAGCCTTATCTGCCGCGATATCCTTGGATATTGTCTCGGCATCAAAACAATCAAACCACGACGGCGCAGTCAGCGGCTCTGCCTCGGCTTTAAAGGTTTCAGACGGCGCATAATCCCAATCAACAGTGAAACACGCCCGCAATTTCAACGGCGATGTATCGGCATCAATTCCACGGTAATTGGAAACAGGTAACGCATCGCCAAATGCGAAAACTTCTTCTAGCCCGTCCTGCTGTTCATAATACGCATAGGTTTGGCTGTACCACAGCCCCGCTCCTGCCGCCAAAGCGACTGCAATCAAACCACCTACCATCACATTCCCATTCACGCGATTGCGCCCCCAGCTTCGGTCTGCACAAACGCATCTGCACACAGCTTGGACAACGTGCGGACACGCCCGATATAGGCTTGGCGTTCCGTCACCGAAATTACGCCCCGCGCATCCAACAAGTTAAACAAATGGCTCGCCTTGATGCATTGATCATAGGCAGGATGGGCCATCACAATACGCTTGCCGGTTTTAGGATCATCATGCGGCGCTTCCAAAATGCGCTGGCACTCCGCCTCTGCGTCTTCAAAATGTTTTAACAAGTTATCCGTATCCGCAATGTCAAAATTCCAACGGCTGTATTCTTGCTCGGTTTGAAGGAACACATCCCCGTAAGACAGCGAAATGGGCGCTTCTGGGTCATTATACGGCATGTCCATGACGTGATCGACACCCAGAACATACATCGCCAATCGCTCCAACCCATAAGTCAGTTCGCCAGATACAGGATTACAGTCTTGTCCGCCGACTTGTTGGAAATAGGTGAACTGGGAAACTTCCATCCCATCGCACCAAACTTCCCAACCCAATCCCCACGCGCCCAGTGTCGGCGATTCCCAATCGTCTTCAACGAATCGGATGTCGTGCAAATCCATATCGATCCCAATAGCCTCAAGCGACCCAAGGTAGAGTGCCTGCAAATCTGGCGGGCTCGGTTTGATCAAAACCTGGTATTGATAATAGTGCTGCAAACGGTTCGGGTTCTCTCCGTAGCGCCCATCCGTAGGGCGACGCGAAGGCTGTACATAGGCAGCGGCCCAACCTTTGGGACCAAGCGAACGCAAAGTGGTCGCTGGATGAAATGTTCCGGCCCCGACTTCCATGTCGTAAGGTTGCATCACAGCGCACCCCTTTGCGGCCCAATAGGCCTGTAACCGCAAGATTATCTCTTGAAATGACCTCGGTTTGGTTTTTTCCACCACAGACATGACCGCATCCTCGAAGGGGTTGAATTGCTTGCGCCCTCCTTATGGAAAGGCATCAACGGGGTCAATTCCAACATCAAAAATGCCAAATATAAGACGACTTTCTTTCCAAAACTGAAGCCCCAATTGCGCCCCATTCTCACCCCAAAGGGGTGCAAATTTACAACAAATCAACACTTTTACCTTTACGGGTACCGGGTTCGTGTTTGACACGATCGCTGGCCAAACGCTTTTATCTGGCGGCATTATTGACAGCATTTCTGTGTCGCAAGGCGGAACGGATCTCGGCTCGCTCAACGATTTGAACATGCCGTCCGCGACTCTATCCTTCGCTTTCTTAAACGAGTTCTTCGTCGTGGATCCACTCGCTCTCGAAAACCTTTTCCTTACGGAAGACTGGATTTTCAACGGCAGCAACGACGCCCAAGTTCTTACAGCCGACATGCTCACGAGCGATGGTGTTTCCTACTCTCCTTCTGGCAATGACACGGCATTCCTGATGGGCGGCGATGACATTTTTGATCTCGGCCTTGGCAATGATACGGTGTTAGGGGGTTCTGGCCACGATCAGCTGCTTGGTGGCGACGGAAATGATATTTTGAACGGTGACGGTGCAAAAGATATCATGCATGGCGACGGCGGCGATGACATAATGTTCGGTGGCACTGGTGGTGGCACAGACAGAATGTACGGCGGCGAAGGCAACGATCTTTTGAATGGTGGCACTGGCGACGATCGGATGTTCGGCGGCGAAGGCGAAAACGTCTTTAATGGCGGTACTGGCGACGATCGGATGTATGCTGGCGATGATGCCGACACGTTTGTGTTTAACAGCATCACCAACACTGGCGATGATGATGTTTACGGCTACGACACTCCCGAAGACACGCTCGACATTGATGCTACCGCGTATCTAGGCATCAGTATTTTCGCCGACTCGGTAATTGTGAACCACTCAGGCGGCTCTATTACGTTGCATGATGTCACAATCACAAACCTCGAAAAATCACAATGCGTTGATCAACAGCATCGACGCCAGCTTCGACGATCCCTTCATCGTAGGCTAAACACAGCTCCCCAAGACGAAAAAGCCACGCAGGTTGGGGGACCTACGCGGTTTTTTCTATTTTAGAACAGCTATTTATGTTGAAACAGCTTTCATAAACCGATCACGGATCACAACAGGATCCATCGTGATCACTGGCAGCTTAATGTTGCCACTGTCACATTTCACCACGATGATTGTCATCTGTTTACTGTCAATTGCCGCTTGCAGCGTTTTGCCTGTATCTACGTCCTGACACACAACAACATTTTCACAACCACAGGCCTTA
>JASJIO010000056.1:0-4563 GCA_037625035.1 Amylibacter sp. | reverse complement strand
CTGCTGTTGATTATGCAAAGGAACGCTCATTGCCCCTAACGCGGGGTATCGCGATCGAGGCGGCAGACAAAGTTGCGCAAGATAGCGGTGCAAGTGCGACCAACCACGTCACTTTCAACGTGTTACGCTAGGGAGTAAGCTAAATGAACAATTTCTCTCAAACTTTGGCGGTCGCAGCTCTGATCCTTTCACCCTTGTTGGTTGAGGCGGCCACCTGCGATGAATCCTTGGCACAATTACGTGCTGAATTGGATGGCCAAAGTCCGGACGCTCTTTTAGCTGTCGTAAATATTGTGCGTGGGGCTGGTTGCAGTCAGGCAACTGAGCGCGCCGCAATGGGGCAAGCATCTGCTGTTTTGGCACAACGTGCGCAGCAATTGATTGTTGTCAACGATCTGGATGGGGCAGACGCAATGTTGGCCAATGCCCCAGCCCTTCATTGGGCGGTTCAGGCCGTGCGTGGTGATATCGCTGCCAAAAGAGGTCAGCGGGAAGAGGCCGCGCAAATGTACAGTGCGGCCCTCGATACACTCACGGACCCCACTCTGACCGGCTCTGATGTGCGCTTGGTGCCTGTTGCAGAACGGATCGCCCGATTGGCCCAAGAGAACATGATGCTCTCGGGCAGCATGTCCTCAACCATTACCCGGGGTGGTGCAGCGTCTGGCGTTTTGAAATCCGCTATGCGTGGCATTCAAATCGAAGCGGTGGGTTCAAAACCCGCGCCAACCGCAACTACCGAAACTTACGTCGCGCCGGACGAAGACTCGACATATGCTGAAGTGCCTGCTGTTGACCCATACGTGGGTGCCGACAAGGAAGTTTACGCCGTTGCCGACGCTGTAGCGACCTCAGTAAAAGCCGTCTATTTGCCGATAAAATTCGCATTTGGTTCGGCTGATTTCGATTATGCAGGAGTTCGTGAGGCGCAAACCGTCGCCAACTTCCTTCTGTCCAACAAGGTTCAGCGGCTCAGCGTAGTCGGTCATACAGATGAAGTTGGCTCTGACGCGTTCAACTTACGCCTATCCTTACAACGCGCAGAAACCGTCAGTCGTTTTCTAAGTGGCCAAGGCGTTCGTGCGCAAATTTATGTGGATGGAAAAGGCGAAAGACAACCGCCCCAATATGTTGACCAATCCATCTATTCTGACGAAGAACGCCGCGCTATCGCTCGCCGCGTTGAGCTAGTTCTGCATGACTAGGATAGGGCATTTTCTAGCGGTGGGCGCAACCTCCTGCCTTCTGGCGTGCCCTTCATGGGGTGCGCAGTTCGGTATGGTTGTGGGCGTCGATGACTACGAACATTTTGAGGCATTTCCAGCCCCAGTCGGCGAACTATCGGATCTGGAGGGGGCCGTGAATGACGCCACCTTAATTGCGTCGTCCATGCGCCGCGCTGGCATCGATTTGCCCGACAGCCGTATTTTGATCGACAGTGGTGCCACGGTCAAAAGTTTCTTGGCCGGCTGGAAAGAAATGACACGTGAGGCGAAATCTGGCGATACTATTATCGTCAGCTTCTCGGGCCACGGCGGTCAGGAAAGGGAAGTATCCGAACCATTCGATGAAAAGACTGATGGCTTGGACGAAACGATCATGTTTCACGAGTTTGACCCTAAGAACCCGCGCGTTGGGCGGCTTTCAGACGATCAGCTCCGCGAACTTTTGTCCAAGGAAGCCGCCTATAACATCATTTGGGTGATGGATAGCTGCCACTCTGCGGGGCTGACACGCAACGTCAATATCGCGGGGATGGGACTGACACGCAGCGGTGGCGTTTGGGATATCCCACTTGATCCGATCTTGGGAGAGTTAAAGGCGGAAATTGGCGATGACGAAGCGGACGAGCTGCCGAACGTAACACAAATTTTGGCCACGGCATCTGAGGATCGCTTGGTCACCGAAACACGGTTTGGCGACAGAGCGCATGGAGCTTTGTCGTGGTTTTTTGCCAAGGCCTTGGACGGTGCTGCTGACCTTGATAAAAACGGGAGCGTGACGCGCAATGAGTTGTCGAACTTCTTGGAAGATCGCGTTTTTACGCATATGAACCAAACCCAACAACCACGGATATTGCCACGCGGCGACAGTAAAGAAGCCTTCATTCTTGCGGCAAAACCTAACCCACCAAGCGCGCCTGCATCCTTAGCGACCAAAGGGCTACCGGTTCGATTTATTGGTGTTATTCCACCCGGACTAGAAGGGATAAGCTATACAGAAGTTCAAACTAACGCGCTTCTTACCTTTGTAGATCAAGGGAAACAATGGGAGGTTCTGAACCACACTGGTGATCCTATCACGACGATCACTGGTGGAGCAGGGCGGTTGATTGCACGTGGCCTTGCGCTTGACGTTGTTAGGGGTTCAAAACGCAACGGGGTGCCATCAATTGACATCCGTGCGGCGCAAGACAGCATGGCCCACGGTGTTGGTGCGCGTGTCGGGTTTACCTTTTTTCCACCTCACCCAGAGATGAATTTTTTGACCCTTTTCAATATCGCGTCAAACGGTGACATCCAGTATCTTTATCCCTTACGCGAACAAGACAACAAAGGCGTCGATGATATTGGTTTTCCGGTACAGTTCCGTGTGAGCCAGCCGTTGGGGGCCGATCAGTTGGTTGCAGTGTTTTGCAGCCGTCCACCGCTTGACTTGCAAGCCTTGCTGGGTACGCTCAATGGGCAGACAGCCCCAACAGACAACCGTTTCTTCGAAACATTACGTCAGGGAAATTGCCAAACAGGTCTTGTTGGCCTGTTCACACAATAGTTTTGGACTGATCGTTATGCTGCTTTTTGCTGAGTGGTTTCAATTATTGAGTACCGAGACTTAAGCAGCCTTCATTGAGTTTAAGCGAGTTCTTGATATTTTGACAGATCTATAAAATGATATGGGATATAGATTATGATCCAAATTAAGATGAATTTTTAAAGCTACTGAGGCTGTCTACTCTTGTTTGAAATCTAGTGATTAACACTCCTTTTCAAGGCGGCAGTCAGACGTTTATGTGGCACTTTAATTGATTTTTGGGATTGAGTGAACTCGTTGTCGAACAATTAAACTAATTATTAACTTAAACCGAATGGTTTAAACGCTGATCTTTTCAGTGTATCATTTCATAACAAGTTTAGTTTTGGAAATTCAAAAAATGTCCTATCGACAACTTAGAAAATGTGCGGTGGCACTTCTATTTGTATTAATGTGTAATCCTGCTTTCGCAGAAGTTTTTCGCCACGGTGCTGTATATTTTTTGGGGGAAAATAATGGTGGCGAAGGTAATTGGTCTCAGCTGAAATTCCGTATCCAAAATCCTATGGTGAATGGGCGAAAATATCTAAATAGATCTTCCATTGAGTTTACAATTGATACGAATTTAGAAAACAAGGCGTGGTATCGTACGGATATTCGTTTCCGATCTGATTGGCTGAGCCCGCGTGCATATGGAACTAAGTTTAACGATGTATATATGGGTTCAAAAACTATAAATAGGTCCGAACGCGCAATATTAGCGGCCTTGTCTGATCCGGAAATATCAGTGCTCAGCTGGATAATAACCAGATCAGATGAATTAATAAACGAGGCTGTATCACATTCAAATAAACCGATGCCAAAATTTAGCAGTGAGAAATGGTTATCACTTTTGCGAAATCAGAAGTTTGAACGTAGATTGCGCGCAAACTTCGAGCGAATTCCGTCAATAAAAAGAAATATAGGCCTTCATGACAGGGCGTCTGTTCATAGTAAGTTTCAACTGGAGAATGAGATACAGCCAGCTCTTTCCACACTCGGTTTTTACAGTGGCAAGATAGACGGCATTTGGGGCCCCAGGACACTACTTGCGATCAAAAGTTTTGAGAGGAGCCAGGGTTTCTTTCCGGATGGGGTGGTTAGGAATATGAAAGAGCGTAATCGTTTAAAATCTGTATTGCAGGCATCTGTAACGAAAGCTTCAAATACTTCTGCGTTGGAAAGAGTTTCTATAAAAGCTTATTCAGCAGGTACGCTACCTAAGATGGAAATTATGGCTATCCACCAGCCAAATGATAAGAGACCTTCGGAAGTGCAGGACATAATTTCTGTAATAAACCTTATTACAAAAAAAATCGGTTCTTTTAAAATCAATGGTTATCTACAAAGAAGATCAAATTATATTAGCGCAAATGAAATTTGCCTTTATAATGACGGATGGAGGCAAACAACTGATAATGTGTGTTTGTCGGTAACCAATCCAGGATCTGCGTACAAAGTTCTTTCAGCCCATCTATCAAGAATTTCAAAAGCTGAAATTCCATATTTAAAGAACAAGTGTCAGATCATAATTAAACGATATAGAGAAATCCTCGTGGCGTCTCGAGGAAATGATCTGGTATACCGACTCTTGAAGGCCGAACGGCCGAAATTCATCGAAGCAGCGAATAAATGCGTTGAGTTAATAGACACTTTTGTTACGGAATCAGGATCGCAGTCAGAAGCCTTGGCTGGATCAATCAACACATCTAATTTTTCAGAAAGTAAGATACGAGTTCGCTATAGCTCCATATACATAAAAACTAACGATGG
>JASJIO010000055.1:0-7240 GCA_037625035.1 Amylibacter sp. | reverse complement strand
AGGTCTTTGTGCAAGGATTCGCCTCAAAATCAAGGCAAAAACGGCGCTATGGCTTGACAATAGGCCCTCAAAGACGTCAATGCGCGAGAACCTTAAATGACGCCAAAGGATATCCCTATGCACGCCTATCGCAGCCACACTTGCGCCGACCTTAATGCCACAAATGTTGGGGATAATGTTCGTTTGTCTGGTTGGGTGCACCGCGTTCGTGACCACGGTGGCATTTTGTTCATCGATTTGCGCGACCATTACGGCATCACACAAATCTTGGCGGACCCAGACAGCCCTGTGTTCAAAGACGTTGAAAAGGTGCGCTCTGAATGGGTGATCCGCATTGATGGCAACGTAATGGCGCGCGCGCCAGAGCTGGTAAATGACAAGTTGCCAACGGGCGCGGTTGAGGTGTTCATTCGCGATATCGAAGTGCTGGGCGAAGCTGCGGAATTACCGTTGCCAGTGTTTGGCGATCAAGAATATCCAGAAGAAACAAGGCTTAAGTACCGTTTTATCGACCTGCGCCGCGAGAGCCTGCACGACAATATCATGCTGCGCTCCAAAGTTGTGTCATCCATGCGCCGCCGTATGGAAGGCGAAGGGTTCAACGAATTTCAGACGCCGATCATCACGGCCAGCTCTCCTGAAGGCGCGCGCGATTTCTTGGTCCCTAGCCGTTTGCATCCGGGTAAATTTTACGCGTTACCGCAGGCGCCACAGCAGTTTAAGCAGCTGATTATGGTTGCTGGCTTTGATAAATATTTCCAAATCGCTCCGTGTTTTCGCGACGAAGACCCCCGTGCGGATCGCTCGCCTACTGACTTTTATCAGCTGGATATGGAGATGTCGTTTGTTGAACAGCAGGACATTTTCGACATGATTGAACCCGTTCTAAAGGGTGTAATGGAGGAGTTCGGCAAGGGCCGCCCTGTCAACCAAGAGTGGCCGCAAATTAGCTATAAAGACGCGGCATTGTGGTATGGTTCTGATAAACCTGATCTGCGGAATCCCATTAAAATGCAGATAGTTAGCGAACATTTCGCGGGCTCTGGGTTCCAGATCTTTTCCAGCTTGTTGGAGAATGAAGGAACCGAGATTCGCGCCATCCCAGCGCCGACTGGCGGGTCGCGGAAATTCTGTGATCGGATGAACAAATTTGCCCAACAAGAGGGCCTTCCGGGGATGGGGTATATCTTCTGGCGTGACCAAGGTGAGGGGTTGGAAGCGGCTGGTCCTTTGGCCAAGAACATCGGGCCTGAGCGGACTGAGGCGCTTCGTGTGCAATTGGGCCTTGGGCTTGGTGATGCGGCGTTCTTCTTGGGTGGTAAACCTAGTGCGTTTGAAGGTGTTGCTGGTCGTGCGCGTAACGTGATTGGCGAAGAGCTGAAACTGACCAAGAAGGACACGTTTGAGTTCTGTTGGATCGTTGATTTCCCGATGTACGAACGCGACGAAGAGACTGGCAAGATCGACTTCAGCCACAATCCATTTTCAATGCCCCAAGGTGGCATGGATGACCTTATGAATAAGGAACCAACCGAGATTTTGGGATACCAGTATGACCTTGCGTGTAACGGGTATGAGCTGATTTCAGGTGCGGTGCGGAACCACAAACCAGAGATTATGTACAAGGCATTTGAGCTGGCGGGTTACCCGAATGAAGAGGTCGATAAACGGTTTGGCGGGATGGTCAATGCGTTCACCTATGGCGCGCCGCCCCACGCGGGTTGTGCGACGGGTATTGACCGTTTGGTGATGTTGTTGGCAGATGAAAATAACATCCGTCAGGTGATCATGTTCCCGATGAACCAACGGGCCGAAGACTTAATGTTGGGTGGACCATCCGAGCCAACAAACGAGCAGCTTCGCGAACTGGGTTTGCGGGTCATTTCACAAGACGACTAGGGCGCGTTAACACATTCGTTAACGGGTGATTTGGGCCGCTGAAAACGTCCGCAAAGTGTATGCAAACGGTATGCAAAGCGTATGGCAAACTGTTTGGCACTTTTAAAAGGTTAAAATGTTAACGGCGCTGCTCAACCTGTTGTTGCGCGCTGGTTCAAATCGCGTCATTTTCGGTTGTTTGATAGATCAGAAGGACATTTTTTATGGCGTTGGACAAAAAGCAAATTGAAGCAATTTCTGGCCACATCAGACAAGCAAAGAAAGTTCGTTTCATAATCGGTGCAGGTGCATCGAAATCGGCTGGAATTCCGATACCAGATGATATGATTGCAATGGTCAAAGCCAATTTTGGACATTGCCTTTACGGGTTGTTGGATGACCAATTGAAAGATTACGGTGCAGTTATGGGGCGGTTGTCACCTGCCGAAAGAAAAGATTTTATTGAACCACTTTTGGAGGCTGCTGGCATCAATTGGGGTCAAATTTCGCTTGCTTCAATGATCAAGCAAGAAGCTGTTTCTTTAATTCTGACATTTAACTTTGACTTAATCATGGAAAAGGCAGCATCTTTGTTGGGAATGCAATTGCCTGTCTATGATTTTGCGACCGCACCTACGGACAGTGTTACGTGATTGGCGGAACCTGCCATTATCCACTTACATGGGCAAAGTTCTGGTTTGGTGCTGCTGAATTCCACTGAAGATATAAATGAACATCGCAAACGATTGCGACCCATCCTGTCTGAAACAGTAAATGATTGTTTGACCGTTGTGATCGGATACAGCGGATCAGCGGACGGTGCGTTCTAAACAATAAAAGAAGAGTACAATGCGTATAATCGTTTATTATGGCTAGGGTTCAGCGACACGCCAGAGGATCATCTGAAATCTCTTTTTGACGCGCCAAGTGCTGAATACTTTGGGGGCTGTGATTTTGATATTACAATGATTGAATTGGCTAAAACATTGGGTGAATGGCCTCCAAGGTTGTTTAGTAACCCGATGGAATATTTGTTGGAGGAATTGGAACCTGTAATGGATTTCCTGGCCGAGGTTTTGGACACTCCGCTGGATATTCTCACAACAACAAAAGATCGCTTAAGTGAGTTTTCAGAGAGTTGGCCGGATAATTTGTCTGTGGAGGAAGAGATCAAAGGGTATTTTTTGGGGGCGGAAGTTACTGATGAGTGGTTGGATGAGTTGGTGACTCTGCCTTTGGCGGTTGTTGAAAAGCCAGAAAAATCGCCACTGTATTTTTTGCTTTTGAGAAAGGGGGAATTCCACTTCGATAATGGGGGGCAAGATGCAGTGGTTGAACTCAGTCGGAAAGCCTCTGAAATTGTCACTGAAGGTGATGAAGCACTTGATAATTGGGGCTTAGCGCTGAGTAAGCAAAAGAAATTCGACGAAGCCATTAAGAAATTTGCTCAGGCAGATGCAATTGAGCCTAATGATTACTTAACACTCAATAATTGGGGCAGCGCACTTTGCGAACAAAAGAACTACGACAAGGGCATAGAGAAGCATAAAGAAGCGTTGGCCATTAAACCTGATAAACACGAAGCGCTTTTAAATCGGGGTGTAGTGCTGTCCCAACAAAATAAATACGATGAGGCGATGGAGAAGTATGCCGACGTAGTTGCAATAAAGCCTGATGAATACCCAGCACTCGACAATTAAGCGTTAGCCTTGATCGGTTTGAACCGATATGAAGAAGCAATCGAAAAAGCGCTAGAGGCCAAAGAGATAACCGGTAAAGGCGTTTATAATTTGGCGTGTGCGTTGGCGCTGGCAGGTAGATTGGAAGACGCAATGGAAGAGCTACAGGCATGTCTGAAGGATGGGATTTTTGAAGACGGCGATCACCTCGACACGGACCCCGATCTCGACGCTTTGCGCGAACGCGATGATTATAAGGCGTTTCGTGCTAGCTTAGATTAGCCCTCACTTCTTTGTGTCGATTTTTTTGGATTCACCTCTTTTGCTTAATATTTTTTTTGATCGGCAGCGCAAAGTAATATAATTTTGCGTCTTTCTCGCATAAATGATCAAGGCTGCCAAATTTTCCCGCATAATTTCATTGAATTACGCAAAGGTTGCGACCTTTTCGCAAGCCCTAAATGTTATACCTGTCACAACAGCAAAAGGTGACAGCTATGACTGATCAAATTTTCGCTTATCAATCCATCGCACGGGCGACCCATGAACATGGGGTAGACACGATGTTTGGGTTAATGGGGGATGCCAACCTGTTTATGGTCGATAGTTTTGTACGCGAATTTGGCGGGCGTTTTGTTCCTGCCACGCACGAGGGCAGTTCGGTTTTGATGGCGTCGTCTTATGCCCATGTTTCGGGGAAAATTGGCGTGGCGACTGTGACGCATGGGCCTGCGCTAACCAATTGCATGACCGCCCTAACCGAGGCCGCGCGTGGGCATGTTCCGCTGGTCATTCTGGTGGGCGATACGCCTGTGGATAATCCGCGCCATTTGCAGAGCATCGATCAGCGCGAGTTGGTCAAGGTTACGGGGGCTGGGTTTGAACAGCTTCGTTCGCCTGACACGGTTGGCAAAGATGTTGCGCGGGCATTTTACCGCGCGCAAGTTGAACGCCGCCCGATTGTTTTGAACATGCCTGCCGATTTCATGTGGCAGGAAATTGATCACGAATCACAAGTTCTGGATGTGTTCACTGCACCTCGCGGCGTGGCGCAGGGCGATATTTTGGACAATGCAATCGGAATGATCGCCTCGGCGCGTCGCCCGTTGATTTTGGCGGGTGGCGGCGCGGTTGAGGCACGTGATCAGTTGATTGCGCTTGCTGATCGGTTGGAGGCGCCGCTGGCCACAACGTTAAAAGCCAAGGGATTGTTCAACGGGCACCCTTACAACATTGATATCTTTGGAACGCTGTCCACGCCTGCTGCGTATGAATTGATCGCCCAATCAGATTGCATCGTTTGTTTCGGCACGACGCTGCATGATTTCACCACGGATCGTGGAAAGCTGATGAAGGACAAACGGATTGTGCAGGTTGATGTTGATCCAACGGCCATTGGCGGCGGGTTGCACCCTGATGCAGCCCTTATTGCGGATGCGGGTTTGACAGCGGATACCATCGTGTATTGGTTGAATGAGGCGGAAATTCAGCCAAGCGGTTTTACAAACGAATTGAATGTAGCCCAGCAGACCATGCACCCCGCGGGGAGCGACAAAGCGTCTGATAGGTTTGTGAATTACGTTCACGCGCTGGAACGGCTGGAGGACGCGTTGCCAAAGGACCGTGTGCTGGCCACCGATGGGGGCCGTTTCATGACCGAGGTATGGTGTCAAATTTCTGTTCCAAACCCGCAAAGCTTTGTTTGTACCGTGAATTTTGGAGCGATTGGCTTGGGCCTGCAAGAAGCGATTGGCGCAGGGGTCGGTGCGGCTGATCGCCCTGTTGTGCTGTTTACAGGCGACGGCGGTTTCATGATGGGCGGGATCAACGAGTTTAATACCGCAGTGCGCCTTGGTCTGGATTTGATTGTAATCGTCGCCAATGATTCCGCCTATGGCGCAGAGCATATTCAGTTTATTGATCGCAAAATGGACCCGAGCTTAACGGAATTTCATTGGCCATCGTTCGCGGATATCGCCAAATCTCTGGGGGGTGACGGGGTTGAGGTGCATTCAAAAGATGATCTTGAAATCGCGATTACCGCCCTGCAAAATAGGACGGGGCCATTTTTGATCGAACTTAAACTCGATCCGAACGACGTGCCACGGATGCGCGTTTAAGCGTCAGAGCCGATTGGTTTTTCGGGTAAAGGCCTTTGGGGTGCAGGATGACTTTGGTGCCCATCGCGGTGCGGTCGTACAAATCGACCGCGTGCAGGTTCACGAGGCGTGCACATCCGTTCTTTGCCAATTGTGCTTGGTTTGTTGGTGCCGTGAAGGCGCAGGAAACTGTCGCCGCTTCTTGGGTAAAACAGATAAAGCGCGCGAGCGCCGAGCGGATTGTTTGTGCCACCCGACATGCCGTCTTCGAATTTTTTGTAGGAGTTCGGTGATCTTTTGATCATGTCTTGGGTCGGGGTCCAGCTGGGCCATTCTTTTTTGGCCTTCACTTAAAACGTGCCGCTTTTGTACAGGCCGTCGCGACCAACGCCGACGTAATATCGGATGGCTTTGTTTTCCTCAATCGTGAGGTAGAGCGCGTAGTGATCTGGCACGACGTGGATTTCGTTCAGGTTGCCGCCTTTGATGCGCACAACTTTGGGGGCGAGGATATCAGGAATTGGCGCTTCTTTGGCGATGCTGGCATCAAAAGCGTAGCTGATGTTTGGTGCAAAAAGGCCAGTGGCCGTTGCGGATGCGATAAATTCATGACGTTTCATTTAAATTGTCCCCCAGATTATTTTTTAGAAGCCTACTGCAAAGGGGCGGGGGTTAAGGTGTTTTTATTCGCAATGTCGTGAGGCGTGGTTTGGGTGGCTCAAAGGGGTGGGCCACCCGTATTGATTACGGCGCGATGATCGGCTGGGCCTTGAGGTCTGATTCCGTGGTTGGAACGCCCTCAAATGTAGAGCCGTGTTCGAACCAACTGCGCGGTGCGGCGGCCCCCCAAAGGGTTTGGCGTTGCGGATCCTTAAGATCCCAGTTGATCGGTTCGTGGTCTGGATCAACGGTTTGATAATCTGAACAGTAGATTTCTGTGCGGTGTCCATCGGGGCACAGGATGTATAAAAAGAAGGCGTTTGAAATACCGTGACGACCCGGACCACGTTCGATGTTGCTGACGTAGGCCGTTGTGGCCATCAGATCGAGCAGGTCGATGATGTTGAGCGGTGTTGGAACCCAGAACGCGAGGTGGTGCAGGCGCGGGCCGGTGCCGTTGGTGAAAGCGACGTCATGAACGCCGCCTTTGCGGTGCATCCAAGCGGCCCAATTGCGGCCTGTTTCGGCGTCTGATGTGTGTTCGGTGACGCGGAATCCCATGTCGTTCCAGAACGCGATTGAGGCATCGACATTGGGTGAGAAATAGTTGAAGTGATCGATGCGCAGGGGTTTGACGCCGTTGTAGAGTTTGTATTTTTGATGGATCGAATCTAGGCGATCCATTTTGTGATAAAACTCGATCGGCATGCCCATGATATCGTGGGTTAACAGCGTGCGGCCTTGATGTGGGCGGGTGATCCATTCGGTTGGCAAGCCCTTGGCTTTGAAGAATTTTTCAGCGCGATCCAGATCTTCTTCGTCGTAAACCTTGAAGCCGCAGACGTTGACGGAAGGGGCGTCGCCTTTTTTGAGGATTACGCAGTGGTGGCCTCGTTCTTCCATGGCGCGCAGGTAGATGTGCGT
>JASJIO010000054.1:0-4944 GCA_037625035.1 Amylibacter sp. | reverse complement strand
CATCCGCGCATTTAGTTTTCTAGGTTATGGGATTCGGTGGGACGGGTGTGTCGCGACGCAATATCTAGGGATTAAAAAGTGTCTGAATCGAAAGATTCGAGATAATTTTCTGTCCAAAAAGTTAATGTTCCTAGTATGTTCCTGTGTGTTTTTCAGGTAAATGGGATTTTATGGGAAAAATATGGGAAATTATCACACCACTATATGTAGTGTTTTGTGGCGATTGAGTAACAATTTAAGCTAAATTTCGCCTATTTTTTACAAAAATTGCGCGGGTCAACAGATCAATGTGGCGCTCTTACTTAAATAATTCTATAAAAAACACTTCCTTTCCATCATTTCCCATGTAATACCTGTTCTCACGATGAAGTTGGGATCATAAGGGACAACAAGATCCCGCGAATGACCAAGTCAGGTTTTATACAGGCGCCCAGCAGCATCAAAATAGAGATCCGACGTGGGTTGCGAGCAGACACCCCCCCAAGGTGGCACCACAGTTGGACATCCCTTTACGGGACGAGGGCGGAGGATCAAGCAGTGGCAGCAGCTTGATCCTCCGTTTCTATTTTAAGACCCCCAAAATTGGTTTTGGGGTGACGAGGACAAAAAAGGAGCACCCTTCGTGGCGCGACGTTTTAGAGGCGAAAGTATCCACAAAGTGGACGCTAAGGGCAGGGTGTCTATCCCGGCCCCGTTTCGACGTGTGTTGGAAGAGGGTGACTCTGACTGGCATGAGGGTCTAAACCCGAACATGGTCTTGGTGTATGGCGGCAAATCGCGCGACTACATCGAAGGTTACACGATGAAATCTATGGATGATGTGGACGAGCAAATCGCAAATCTGCCCCGTGGATCGCGCAGACGCCGCGCGCTTGAACATATGTTTTCTGGCCAATCCCTTCAGTTGAGCGGTGATGAAACGGGCCGTGTGGTTCTGTCTGTGAAATTGCGCGAAAAAATTGGCATTAAATCCGAAGCTATTTTTGTGGCCACGGGCGACACGTTCCAAATCTGGGAGCCAAGCGCATATGACGAATATGTTGCCGCGATCGAGGATTGGATGGAAGAGGAAGTGGATGACTTTGATCCGCTGACTTTGTTGGATGAGCCCGTCGCGGACACAGTCGAAGGGTAAGGTGCGCATGGAACACGTTGCGCAGACTGCTTCCCCGCATATTCCCGTATTGTTGACCCCAATTTTAGATGCAGTTGCCCCGATGTCTGGCCGTTGGGTCGATGGCACGTTTGGCGCTGGTGGTTACACGCGTGCATTTCTTGATTCGGGTGCGACCAAAGTTTTTGCAATTGATCGCGACCCAGAGGTGTTTGAGCGAGCCAAAGACTGGTCTGGCGAATACGGTGATCGCTTGGCGTTGGTTGAAGGCACTTTTGGGAAAATGGACACGTTGATCGAAGGATTGGTCGACGGTGTGGTGCTGGATATCGGTGTGTCATCCATGCAGATTGATCGGGCAGAGCGCGGATTTTCATTTCAAAAAGACGGCCCGCTGGACATGCGGATGAGCCAAACTGGCCAAAGCGCGGCGGATGTTGTGAACACCGCGAGCGAGGCCGAACTGGCGGATATTCTGTTTCAATACGGCGAAGAACGCGCATCGCGGCGCATTGCCAAAGCGATGGTTGATGCACGTAAGATTGCACCGGTTTTGAGGACCGCCCAGTTAGTTGAAATTATTGAGGCAACTTTACCGAAATCAAAACCAGGTCATGCCCATCCCGCGACACGATCCTTCCAGGCGCTGCGCATTGCGGTGAACGATGAGCTGGGTCAATTGGTGCGTGGATTATTCGCGGCCGAAGCGATTTTGGCGGCGGGTGGTGTTTTGGCTGTGGTGACGTTTCATTCCCTAGAAGATCGTATCGTAAAGCGGTTTTTGGCAGCGCGATCTGGATCAAAACCCAAAGGCAATCGCTGGGCCCCCGAAGAAATACGGGATGCGCCGCAGTTCGAATTGATGGGCCGTAAATCAATTTCAGCGTGCGATGATGAATTAGAGGCAAACCCACGTGCGCGATCTGCAAAGCTGCGACTTGCACGCCGCACAGATGCGCCTGTTGGGAATGTTGAGTTTGCAGGCTTGGGCCTGCCAAAGTTGAGTTTAAAGAGTGTAAGCCTATGAAAACATTTCTGTATATAATGTGTTGTGCTGTTGTAATCAGCTGTGCGTATTGGGCCTACAAAGAGAATTACCGCACGCAAGCAAGCCTGCGCCGTGTCAGTGATTTGCAACAACAGATTGCGGCTGGACGGGAATCTATTTCAGTATTAAAGGCTGAATGGGCATATTTGAACCGCCCTGATCGTCTGCGTGAATTGGTGGATTTGAACTATGACGCGCTGGGCCTGTTGCCTTTGATGCCCGATCATTTTGCCGAGGTGGAATTGGTTGCTTATCCGCAAGCGCAAATAGAGGCGAACGAGTTGGTGGACCCTGTTTCAACCAGCAATACGGGTAGCGATGCGCGGCGTAGTCCCGACAAGGAATTCCCATAATGAGAACGCCTCTTCGCCCGTTAGCGCGTGTTTTAGATGCCCGTGAAAAGGGTGAAAACCCTGATGTGATCGAGGCCGAAGAACGTGCCATTCGCAATGTCAAAGTACAGATGCGAATGCGCCGCCGCGCCGAAAGCCGTTTGTTGGTTTTGGGCATATTTTTCTTTGCGTCCTTCATGGTTGTTGGCGCGCGCATGGCCAGTTTGGCGGCGTCTGTGCCGACTGAACCCGTGTCCACGGCATCCATTCTGCAAATCGCAAATCAGCGGGCTGACATCATTGACCGAAACGGCGAGATTTTGGCGACCAATCTGGCGACCACGGCTTTGTACGCGCAACCACCCCTAATGGTGGACCCGAAAGCTGCCGCCGAGGGGCTGGCGCAAATATTCCCTGATCTTGATTTGGCTAAACTGAGCGAAGATTTTTCAGGCAAGCGTAAGTTCCTGTGGGTCAAGAAGAAAATCAGCCCTGAACAGCAGCAATTGGTGCATGATCTAGGCGAACCTGGCCTGTTGTTTGGCCCGCGTGAAATGCGGCTTTATCCGAATGGGAAGCTGGCGGCGCATATTTTGGGTGGTGCAAGTTTTGGGAAAGAAGGTGTGAACGCCGCCGAAGTGATCGGCATTGCGGGCGTGGAGCGGTATTTCGACGAGACCCTGCGCGATCCTTCGCGTGACGGTGAACCTTTGCAGTTGTCTATCGACATGACGGCCCAATCGGCCATGCGCGATGTGCTTGCAGGCGGTGTGAAGTTGATGAGCGCCAAGGGTGCGGGTGCGATCCTGATGGATATTCACACGGGCGAGATTCTGTCTATGGCGTCTTTGCCAGATTTTGATCCCAACAATCGCCCGCGTGTTTTGACAGAGGGCGATCAATCCGACAGCCCACTGTTTAACCGCGCGAGCCAAGGTGTTTATGAGCTAGGATCAACGTTTAAGATTTTCCAAGCTGGTATTAACCTTGAAAAAGGGTTGGTGAACGAGAACACGATGATCGACACCAAAGGCCCGTTGAAGTGGGGTAAGTTTAAGATTCGCGACTTTCACGATTACGGCAAACAACTGTCTGTGACGGATGTGATTGTGAAGTCATCCAATATTGGCACGGCGCGAATGGCGTTGGCTGCGGGTGCGGGTGCGCAGCAGGAAATGCTTGAAAAGTTAGGTTTTTTTGATGCGGTCCCGTTGGAGCTGACCGAAGCCAGCCAGACACGGCCATTGTTGCCAAAACGTTGGTCCGATATTTCGACAATGACCATTTCGTATGGACACGGCATTGCCGCGACGCCGCTGCATTTGGCCACGGCTTACGCGACGATGGGCAATGGCGGGTACAAAGTGAAGCCGACGATCATCAAACAAAATGGTGTGCAGCCTGATCGCGAACAGATCATTTCTGAGAACACGTCCAAGAAGCTGGTCAAGATGCTGCGCGCTGTTGTAACGCGTGGCACGGCGAGTTTTGGCGAGGTTAAGGGCTATGAAGTTGCGGGTAAAACGGGATCGGCGGATAAACCGAAACCGGGTGGTGGATATTATGACAAGAAGGTCATTTCCACCTTTGCCAGCGTGTTTCCTGCCAGCAATCCAAAGTACGTTCTGGTGGTTACATTGGACGAGCCATCCATCGTTGCGCACGGCGAAGTACGCCGCACAGCGGGTTGGACAGCGGTACCCGTTTCAGCAGAGATTATTTCGCGCTTGATGCCGATCCTTGGATTGCGTCCAAATGTTGCGTCGGCTGGAAATCTTCAATACACGGCAGCTGGAAACTGATCACTTCGCTAGGGGACAAATGATGACCAAAAGGACGCTAAAAACGCTTGGTTTGGCCGCGACCCACGGGGTGATTTCGGACCCTGTAATCACGGGCGTTTGTGTCGATAGCCGCCTGTGCAAAGCGGGCAATTTGTTTGCAGCGATGCCTGGATCGACAGTTCATGGCGGCGCGTTCATTCAATACGCGCTGCGCATGGGTGCGGCGGCGATTTTGACAGATGCCAAAGGGTTGGAAATTGCCCACAGCGAAGTCGGCGCGATTGCGATTCCTTTTGTTGTTTCAAACGATCCGCGCCGTGATTTGGCGCTGGCCTGTGCGCGCTGTTACGCGGGACAACCCGCCAACATGGTTGCGGTGACGGGGACCAATGGCAAAACGTCAGTTGCGAATTTCACGCGGCAGATTTGGGAGTTGATGGGCCAAGCGGCCGTGAACTTTGGTACCACGGGTGTTGAAGGCGCGTATGCCGCCGCCAAGAGCCACACAACGCCAGAGCCTGTAACGTTGCATAAGTTGTTGAAAACGCTGAAGGACGAGGGCATTACTCACGCCGCGATGGAAGCATCTTCGCATGGGTTAGAGCAACGCCGTTTGGACGGGGTTTATTTGACCGCTGGCGCATTCACGAATTTCACCCAAGACCA
>JASJIO010000053.1:0-3219 GCA_037625035.1 Amylibacter sp. | reverse complement strand
CAGTAATGCCAATAATCAAAAGGCGGCGATCCATCCGGTCCGACACCCAACCAATTGGGTATTGAAATAGCATGCCCCCTACATAAATGATGCCAACAAAAAACGAGATTTCGCCGACACTCATCCCCTTTTCAGTTCCATACACTGCCGACATCCCAAACAAAGCCGAAAAAATTCCGCCCAAAAGAAAGGTGCCTACGACACCCAATGGTGAAGCAACGTACAATTGGTGCAGGCTCATTGGTTTTGTCGTCTGGAACACGGGTGCGGGGCTAACAGTTAGCAATATTGGGGCAAACGACAGCGAAACGGCTACGGATATGATAATGAACAAGATAAACCCGCCGACGTCTGCAAAGTTAAGCAACCACTGCGCCGCCACAATCCCCATCATTTGAACGATCAAATAGGCCGACAACGCTTGCCCACGTGTTTCATTTGTTGCGCTGTCGTTCAGCCAACTTTCAGCAACGACATAAATCCCAGAAAAACAGAAACCGACAAGCACACGAAGGAGGAACCAAACGTATTCATTGGGAAGCGCAGCATAGAAGATCAGTGCGGCCGACACGAATGATGCCAACGCAGCAAACACACGAACATGCCCAACGTTTCGAATCAATGTAGGCGCCAGCCGAGACCCCCCCAAAAAGCCGATAAAATATCCGGACATAATCAAGGACATGCTGCCAGCACTGAATCCTTCCAGTGAGCCACGAATACCTAGCAATGTGCCTTGCACACCATTGCCTAACATCAGCAAGAACATTCCTAGGAGCAGAGCCCAGGAGCTTTTGAGAACATAACCCATCGAAAAAATCCGTCTACTGTTTGCCAATGCTTAGGAGATTCGGGCGATTGCCATCGTTTCAATCACGACCAGCGCGTGCCGTTTACGACCAATCTGGTAACAACAAAGAACTATCACCATACGAAAAGAATCGATAGTTTTGGTTAATTGCATGCGCATAAATATCTTTGATTTGTTGCGTGCCAACCAATGCACTTACCAACATCATCAAAGTCGATTTTGGCAGGTGAAAATTTGTAATCAATCCATCTGCGACCACAAAATCAAATCCAGGCTTGATGAAAATATCTGTTTCCCCGACCCAAGGTGCAATCTTGCCCGTTTTTAACGCTGCGGTTTCAATCAGACGCAGTGCAGTAGTGCCTACAGGAATGATGCGTCCACCTGCTGCCTTTGTTTCTGCAACTTCTGCGGCAGCATCTTCATCAATTCGGCCCCATTCTGTGTGCATTTTATGCGCGGTTACATCATCAGTTTTAACCGGAAGAAATGTTCCCGCGCCAACGTGCAAAGTCACTTTGGAAATGGCGACTCCGATATTATTTAGTCCATCCAATACGGATCGATCAAAATGCAACGACGCTGTGGGGGCTGCAACCGCGCCAGAGTGCTTTGCGAAAACGGTTTGATAGTCATCGACATCGTGCACATCCGCTGCCCGTTTTGACGCAATGTAAGGCGGCAAGGGCATTTCACCCAATCGCGCAAGTTCCGCATCAAATTCCGCACCAGATCGTGAAAAGCGCAGTTTGATGCCTTCAGTGCCTTTGCTTTGTACTTCAGCGCAAAGGTCAGGCGAAAATACGATTGTTTCACCCTCTTTTACCCGACGCCCAGGTTTCGCAAGGGCCAGCCAATCGCCCTGCCCGTCCAACGACAAAAGCGTCACATCTATCTTCGCAAAGGTTTCACCTTGGTCCGATAGGCGCCAGCGCATGCCGCTAATTCGTGCAGGAATCACTTTGGTATCGTTCAAAATCAACCTGTCACCCGCACGCAAATATTTGGGCAGGTCAAAAAAATGCTGATCATCAAATACGCCGTTTTGTGCAACAAGCAATCGGGATGCAGGCCGCGGCTTGGCCGGACGCAACGCAATCAGCCTTTCAGGCAATTCGAAATCAAAATCAGACAGTTTCATAAACCGCAAATGCCCAAAGCCGTTTGATAGTGCAAGCGCATTTACACGCTACGAGGGCGGCGCAGGTGGCTTTTGGCGGAAAATCTCTCGAAAAGCACCAGGCGTTAGAATCGACAACGGGTTCACTTTTACTTTGGGTTGAGCCGCAGGGCCGCGCATACGGTAGGTAAAACTGAACATACCTTCACCTTTACGACGCCCAACTAAAACCCCGAATATCCGCTCAAATACACCATTCACCGCATATAATGGTGTAATGACCCCTTCAAAGTTCACCGACTTGGCCCGCGTGTCATACCAACCATCCAAGGTCATACCAATCGACGGGCCTACAGCGCTAATATTCTCAAGCTTCACACCGTTATCACGTAATTTGAACTGGCCTTCGATTGTTGAGAAATGAATGCCTTCGCCTTCAAGCTGCTGCAACGCGCCCACAAGCGAAATTCCGTTCAAAAGTGCCGCCATAGCTGATGCATCTTTGATCCGGGTTCTTTTAACATCGAGTGTGCCATCGTAATTTCCTTTACCAGCACGGGGTACCAAAACCACTCGCAAATCGCCCTCACGTGCGTTGGTAAGCAAACCTGCCGAAGCCATGACGCCCCCTGCATCTTTACTCGTTAGCTCTGCCGCAGTGCCAAATTTCTGAGGAAACAACTGGCCATCTATTCGCGTACTACCATTCACCCGCCCGACAAATGTCCCACGTAGACCTTTCTTTGTGTTTAGCAGTCCAGAAAAATTGGTCAGCGACAATTCATTGGTTATGCGAACACGATCCAAAGCAAGCTTTATCGTTGAATTGCTATTATTGCTTCCGCCACTGCTTGATGATCTCTCATCACCAAGGAAGCGAAGATCAGCCGTGCCCCCACTCACGCTAATATCGGTTCGCCCGCTGCCTTTTGGAGTAAGGACCGCCGAACTGCTCAACCAGTCTCCAACATCAACGGATGAAAAACGGGCCTGTTTCAAGCTGTTGTTTGGGTTCAAATCAAGCGTGCCGATCGCTTTTAATCCCGGCGCATCAAATGAAATGTCGCCGATGTCTATTTGACGATCCAACGTCCCTGAGATTGAAAACCGTCCCTTGGTATTCTTTGCTTTGGTCCAGCCGAGCGCTGGAATTCGCAACGATGCGCCAACAAGATTGCTACTCAATTGAAAACTTGGAGCACGTCCGCGATTCAGCGTTACATCGACCGATGCCAGTGTTGAACCTGCGAGCGTTCCTGAGGGCAAGATTATTCCAAACGCACGCAGG
>JASJIO010000052.1:0-5400 GCA_037625035.1 Amylibacter sp. | reverse complement strand
TTCCTGTCAATGTACTGCTTAGTAGGCTCAATACGTTTTGGTGTGTGGTACTCCACCACTACAGGTTCTTCATATCCCCTTATGTGTCTGACGTCAGTATGATCATGTGAGCAACTAGAGGCTGTCATCCTTTAATGGAGCTAATCTGGATTTTTCGATGTTGATGCGTGCGCCAAATGATCTCACGACATTGCGGAATTTCTATTCCCAAATATCGATGGTGAATGATGGTGTTGGTAAGATTGTTGAAACGCTGGATCGGCTCGGGATTGCGGATGATACACTGCTGATTTTCACCACCGATCATGGGTTTTCAACAGGCGAGCACGGGTTTTGGGGGCATGGTGCGGCGACGTTGCCATCGAATTTGCACCGCGCGGCCCATTTCATTCCGATGATCGTGCGCAAACCTAATGTGATGCAAAGTGGTGTTCGATCACAGTTGATGGTTTCTGGTTTGGATGTGTATTCAACGAACCTAGAACATGCGGGTTTAAATGGGGTGGATGCGTCGATCCCGAGCCGATCGTTGATACCTATTTTATCTGGGACTGATCTGAGCGATTGGGGCGAGGATGTTGTCTGTTCTGAACAAGAAGAGACCCGCGTGATCCGCACGCCAAAGTGGGCGTATTTTAAACGGTTTGACGGCGCTGTTGCGACGTTTGAAAACGAACGGTTTGACGTGGAAATGATCGTGGCGAGACGGTAAATCTGGCGGCATATTCAAAGTACGCGGATGTTGTTTCTGAATTGGATGCAAAATTAGACGCGTTCTTTGAGGCCTATGTGGACCCGAAAGCCGATCTTTGGAACGGTTGTGCGCCGATACAGCACAGTGAGCGTACAAAGTTGTGGCAAGAGGCTTGGGGTGACGATTGGCAGTATTTTTATACCTATGGGTATTTAAATCGACGCTTTTTGGCAGATCGAGTTAAGCGACCAAAATGAGCGAACGCCAATGCAATAGCGCTAGGTAGTAAGCCGCCCTTCAAGCGCATCGTGAATTGCTTTTGTTCCAAGATGCAGCCCTATTTCGTAACGGCCAAACAGAAATTCAGTGTTAGCACCCGTGTTAAGGCCCTTTTGGATATTCTCACCAATTTCAAAATCTTCGCCGAATACGGTTCGGACAACGTCATAGTTCTTTTCCCAATACTGCTGTGTTTTTTTAGTCTGAGGGGCGTCGGGGATCAACATCATACATTTGAAAATGCAGCTATCAAGGCCTGTTGGGATGATCGTGTGGATGTAAACATGATCCGTCATGACCTGCACATAATTGCAGGGAAACAAGTAGTTTTGGGTCATGAAATATGGGCGGTGGCTCCAATCTTGGGGCGATTTGTCTTTTAGGTCGGTCACACTGGGCAGCGGCACAGAGTGGCGCACATGGGGGTATTTATTTGTCCAGACGCTTTGATTGTTGAGGTAGGCCGAGCAGGCCGTGTGTTCGTGCGCGCCGCAAAAATGGTAGGATTCCTGAAAACCTTCGAGCGCGAGGTGCCAATTCATTTTACGGTCAAGCGACCACTCGCGAAACACCGTGTGATTTTCCAAGTCGAGCGAGGTCAGTTGTTCGGCCATCGGGGCGATCCACGCGTCAAGATCGAGGAGTTCATCGCTGGCCGACGGGCGCACCCAGATCAGGCCAAAGCGTTCAAACGCAGGCAGTTCAACAAGACCAAGCGCCTTTTTGTCGATGTCACCAAATCCAGCAGCTTGGGGCAAGCCACGCAAGTTTCCGTCCAGATCGTAGGTCCATTTGTGATAGGGGCAGGAAAAGGTTTTGGATTTTCCGCATTTGCTATCTGTTAGGCGTGCGCCACGATGTCTGCACACATTCATGAACGCTTTGACCATGCCATCGTTGTTTCGCGAAACCAGAATGGGAACACCCAATTCATCGTTGGTGAAATATGACCCCGCGTCTGGCAACTGTTCTGCATGTCCCATGATGATCGGAAACTTACGAAACAAGGTTTCAACCTCGCGCGCAAGGTTCTCAGGATCGGTGTAGGTTGCCACAGGGTTGCGCATGAGTTCGGGCAGCATGTCGGTGCTATCATCTTCGACGTGCTGCAAAATAGATTTGATGATCCCAGTTTCTTCGGCACTGATTGTCATGGTTCTAAACTCCGTGGCTCATAGGTAAAAACTGCCCTTACTCTGCTGTGCGACCGCTTGTTTGTACTCGGTCAGCAGCGTCGCGACAACATCTGCAACTGTCTCAGGCTTGGTGATGCCACCCACGCCCTGCCCCGCGCTCCAGACATTTTTCCATGCCTTAGAGCCAGAGTGCATGTCGCCAGAAAAATCTAGCTTAGCCGCGTTTTGCATGTCTTCAAGCGATATGTCCGCCGCGTCGATGCTGGCGCGCATCCAATTGCCCAGCGCCCCCGTGATCGCGCACGATGCAACAAGGTCTTCCATCGTGCTCTGCCAGACCATGTCACGGTAGGCTTGGGGGATCATCGTTTCCTGCGTTGCCAGAAAACGGGTGCCAAGATAGGCGAAATCAACGCCTAAGTTTTCGACTGCACGAATCGCGCGCCCTGATCCAATTCCGCCGCCAACGATCAACGGCCCATCAAAAAAGCTACGCACTTCGTCGATGAACGGCAGCATTGCATATTCACCTGTGTGGCCACCCGCACCTGAACAAACCAGAACCAAGCCATCCGCGCCTTTGTCCAATGCTTTGCGTGCAAATTTTGGGGATGTCACATCGGCGAACACCAAACCACCGTAGTGGTGAACCTGCTGGGTCACACGTTGCGGCCCACCCAAAGCGGTGATGACCAAATCTGGTTTAAATTCTTCTACAAGGGAAATTTCTTCGTCAAAGCGGCCATAACTGGAATGGGTAATCATGTTGAGCGCCCAAGGGGCATCATCGGGGCCGATGTTGGTCGTGATTTGAGTAAACCACTGGCGTAAATCTTCGCTGGTGCGGGCATTTGGCGCTGGGAATGATCCTATAACGCCAGCTTTACATGCCGCGGTAACGGTTTCTGGGTTTGAAACCAGAAACATCGGCGCGGCAATGGCGGGCAGCGCAATACTGTTTTTGATCTTTTCTATTCTAGGTTCCATATCTTGTTTTTGTTCTTTTTGTGGTTACAGATTTTGGTGTTTTACAAAGTTTTTTGCAAGGCGGCGCGATCCACTTTTCCAGCCGCAGTCAGGGGCATTTCGGTCAAGATTTTCACTTTGGATGGCAGTTTGTAAGCAATCAAATTATCCTCGCAAAACGCGGTGATATCGCGTTCATCAACAGCGGACCTTAGTGTCACAAACGCGACAGGAACTTCGCCCTTACGTTCATCGGGTCGTGCCACCACACAAGCGCCTGAAATGGCGGGATGGGTCAGCAAAGCCTCCTCTACCTCGCGTGGGAAAACGTTAAATCCATTCACGAAAATTACATTTTTTTTGCGATCCGTGATGGTTAGAAAACCCTCATCGTCCAACGTGCCAATATCACCCGTGTAAACGTAACCATGTTTCAAAGTGATCTCCGTTTCCGCAGCGTTTCCAGTGTATTTTGTCATCATATGTGGGCCTTTGACCCTGATTTCGCCTGCCTCGCCATGGGCAATAACTTTGTTGCCTGTTTCAAGATCGACAATTTCAATCACTGTATCGGGAACAGCCTTGCCCGCAGACCCGAGCTTGACGCCCAGCGCCTCGGTGTTGATCGAAATTGGTGCTATTTCGGTCATGCCGTAGCCCTCATAGATCTTGAGGCCCGTAG
Source organism: Amylibacter sp. (assembly GCA_037625035.1). GTDB lineage: Bacteria > Pseudomonadota > Alphaproteobacteria > Rhodobacterales > Rhodobacteraceae > Amylibacter. The sequence continues at coordinate 1,643 of JASJIO010000052.1, read as the reverse complement.
CCACTTTCCAACGACGATGAACATCCAACGGAAAAGGCGCGCCGCCACCGGGGCAAATGCGCAGCTCTGGAAACTTGGCGTCAGAAAACTTGGCCGAGGCCATAACCGCTTGATAGATTGCAGGTGGGCCACCACCAAAGATCGTCACTTTTTCATCGACGAGCATGTCAACGATCAAGTCTGGTTGAAACCGTTCTGGGATTACAACCGCGCCTGAGCGAATGATCGGATTTGTGAGCCCCATTAAGAAGCCGTAAATATGGGTAAATGGTGCCACGAGAAGCCATTTTTCCTCTTCGCGCGAGCGCCAGCCCCAATCGCCACGTTCCATCGTTGCGACGATCGAGGCGTTGGTATGGGGAACCTGTTTGGGCATGCCAGTTGTGCCGCCAGAATAAAGGATAGCGGCAATATCGCGTGCCGTGCTTGGGTCCGTTAAGGCATCCAAATCAACGGGACCAATAAGGTCGTTTACCACAGTATCGTTCAAAATACGGGTCGTTTTTTCAGCAAAATAGTGATCTGAAATCACCATCACCGCATCCAAATCCTCTAGCAATTTATGAAGGGTCGCTTCGGGGTGTCCATGGTTGATCAACGCGGGTATTCCGCCCGCGAAAAGGATTGCGAAATATGCGATCAAAAATGCATTTGAATTGGGGAGGACCAGCGCGACAGGTTTGTTTTGCACAATCGGTCGGAGTTCGCTCGAAAGGAATTGGATGGCCCCTGCGGCCTGTCCATAGGTCAACGCGCCTGAAACGCTTTTGCAATAAGGGGCATCGGGTGTGGCCACCAGCGCAGTTTTGAAAGCGCCTGCAACCGTTTCAACAGTCATCTTCCAAGCGTCAGGTAATTCTTGGTCTGTCAAATCGTGTTCTTTCTTAGGGTGAATTCCAAAGCTAAAATCAAACGATACCAACAAAACCTGTTTAGCAATAGCAAAACCGATTTTGAAGGGTCAGGGTTTAGAGAAAACTATGACGCTGCCCTGCCCCTAATGCGTCGCAGACAAGCCGATTTGAAAAAAGGAAATCAGCGCGCAAGGCATGGCAACCATTTTATTCTGGTTATGAGTCCTGAGCTTAGAGTTAAATAGAAAAAACCCGTGCAGAAATATACCTTTGTGTCACTCACATCAGATAACTAAATCTGAGCTTGAAAACTAAGATTCGACAAAACTCAAGGAGTCTTAAATAGTTAGTGTCAATGAGGTATTAAAAATGCATAGACTTGACATATAAACCAAAGATTTGGTTTTGGAACAATATGATCGGCCAATGATCGAAGTTGAATTAGCCAAACTTAATCGTTACTAAGCCACTTTCAAACTTAAAATGGGCCAGCTTAGGGCGAAATAAGTTGGGCTAGAGAGCATATGAAAAAATAAGAATACATTTAAACAAATTTGGTCTGGCTGCAGCTGCTCTGGGTATGGCTTTCGGCCATACGGCCAGCGAGTTCATATTCACATTAGTATCGGGCGTGGTAATGCCAATAATTTCTGTCGCAATTAGGATAAATGATTGGCAAAATGATGTTTTGTTAGTCGGCTCGATAGAGATCAAATGGGGCGAGCTATTAAAAGATGCGATACGACTTATTTTTATCTCATTTTCAATAATATATACTTCAATGGCTAA
>JASJIO010000051.1:0-65195 GCA_037625035.1 Amylibacter sp. | reverse complement strand
CGAGGCTTTCACCTTCAGTCCACGTTGCAATCTCGCTCATGCTGACACCTGCAAGATCGGCAAGCGTTGGGGTAACGTCGATTGTGCTGACGGGGGTGGTAATAAGGCCCGGTTCCATGTTTGGATCGCAGATCATCAGCGGGACACGCGCGGAGCCTTCAAAGAGGGTCATTTTGAACCAGAGGCCGCGTTCACCGAGCATGTCGCCGTGATCGGACACAAACAGAATCGTTGCTTCTTGGCGGGTGGTCTCCAAAGCCTCCAGAACCTCTCCGATTTTGTCATCAAGGTAGGAAATATTGGCGAAATAGGCGCGACGCGAACGTTTGATATCATCTTCTGTGATGTCGAATTTACGCCAGTCATTCGCATCAAAAATGCGTTTGGAATGAGCGTCGTGATCATCGTATTCCATTGCCGGAATTTCGGGCAGCAAGTGATCGCAATCCTCGTATAAATCCCAATATTTTTTACGTGCAACGTAGGGGTCGTGGGGGTGCGTGAAACTGACGGTTAGACACCACGGGCGGTCATCTTTGCCGCGGGCGTAATCGTAAACTTTGCGGGTGGCATTATACGCGACCTCGTCGTCATATTCCATTTGATTGGAAATTTCACCAACACCCGATCCCGTGACGGACCCCATGTTGTGATACCACCAATCAATGCGCTCCCCCGGTTTGCGATAATCGGGCGTCCAGCCGAAATCGGCGGGATAAATATCGGTCGTAAGACGCTCTTCAAAGCCGTGCATTTGATCAGGGCCAACAAAGTGCATTTTGCCAGAGAGGCACGTTTGATAGCCTGCGCGGCGCAAATGATGGGCGTAGGTCGGGATATCTGAAGCGAATTCAGCGGCGTTATCATAAACCCGCGTGCGCGATGGCAGCTGGCCTGACATGAACGATGCGCGACCCGGTGCGCACAGCGGTGATGCGGTATAGGTGAGCGCAAAACGGGTGGATTTCGCGGCCAGTTTTTTCAGGTTGGGGGCGTGGAGCCAATCGGCAGGGCCATCTGGAAACAAAGTTCCGTTGAGTTGGTCCACCATAATAATCAGGATGTTTGGCTTGGTCATTTCGGGTGTCTCAATGTTTGGGTTGCGCAAGATTTTGACGCAGGTATTCTTGTGTGATTGCAATGACTTCGCTGCGCGTAGGGGCGTTTTCTTGCAAGGCGTGACGGATGTAAAACCCGTCTATCATCGCCGCCAATCCTTGCGCGACGTGTTCGGCGCGAGGGCGCGATAAAAGCCGTGTCAGGTTGGACAAAAGGTTCGAATGAAACCGGCGCCCATAAACTTCGAGCAGGCGTTTTGCATCTGGTGTCGCGCGCGCATAAACATAGAAATTGAGCCAAGCAGAAATCGCTTCATCGGTAAAATTCAGCGGATGGAAGCTGGCGGCGATGATGGTTTCAAGGCGGTCTTTTGGATTACTTACCTTGGACAGTTCACTGCGCACATGATCACCATAGGATCGCAAAATATGGCGCATGGTTGCCAGAAATATTTGTTCTTTACTGCCAAAATAATGATGCGCAAGGCCCGACGACATGCCTGCCCGCTTGGCGATTTGGGTGACGGTCACATCTAATGATCCCGCTTCGCCAATTTCAGCGATCGTGGCATCAATAAGCGCCTTGCGGCGGATCGGTTCCATTCCAACTTTGGGCATTTGGCAGTCTCAGTTTGTGAAAATCACCATGTTGAATTTTTATTGACTGGTCAATCAATAAAAATCAATAACGCGCGACCCACGCTACATTTTTTGAGACCAAACAGGTGGCAGGCAAAGAAGTACACAACAAAATCGCGGTAATCTTATTTAAAAAGTAATGATTTGGGCAGTAGCCTTATTGATGCCATATTTCTGGCAGATTTTTAAAAAAAACGTCCGAAGCGGCGGATAAAAAATAGGTTGGCAGAATGAGCTTGATGATTGGAATGACCCTTGGGGCCCTTATGGCGTGGGTAATTATTGCGTTTTTCGAAACATCTTGGGAAGATATCTTTCCAGACCAGTGATGGCCTCGGCCATTTAACAATTCACTAAATTTGATCAGGCAGGGTGTACCCGCGTGCGTAAACGCCGCGAATGGCATCGGTGGCTTGTTGCTGGCTGATGTCATTGCCAAAGCAATCCGCCTCCACGGCTGGCAGATCAAAATGGGGCCGCCCGTTTACGCCAATGGGCCAAATATTCCGCCCCGCCGCCCCCCGTACCAATCCCGACGTTGAACCCTGACGCCATCCACAGCCCTGCGTGATCGGGCATCGGGCCAAGCATGGGCAACCCGTCTGGCGTAAAGCAAAACGGGCCGTTGTTGATGGTTTTGATCCCTGCATTCGCAAAGGCGGGAACGCGCTCCATCACCCGTTCGAGATGGGGTAACAGACGATCAGTTTCAGGGGGGAATAGATCCTCTGCGAACTCTTTTGGGATGCCATCAAGCGCCCAAAACTTGGGTTCGGTTTCGTAAATTCCAACCAGCAGCCCCTGCCCTTCTTGGCGGATATTGCACGAGGCGTAACTGTCGCGCAGGGCAGGAATTTCGCCTTTGCGCCCCACAAGTTCGGGGATGAGTTCGGTGATCAATTCGTGATGTTGGGTGGCATAAAGCGGGACATTTAAGACAAGGAGTGCGAGCAGTTCACGGCTCCAGAATGAGGCGGCCATAACCACGTTTTGTGCAGTTATCTCGCCCTTTTCAGTGGTAATTACCCAAATATTATCTCGTTTGTACAACTCGGTGACAGGGCGTTGTCGCTCGATTGATGCGCCCAGCTTACGGGCATCTTGGGCGCAAGCGTGTGTTGCGCCTGTTGGATCAGCGTGGCCATCTGTGGGTGTGTGCGCTACACCATAAATCGCGGATACATCAACCAGCGGATGCAGTTTTGCAACCTGTTCCGGAGTGCGGATGTGGTAGGGGATGGCGAGGTGTTGATAGCGCGGAATGAAGGCGTGAAATTACTCCAATTCGCGCGGTGTAGCGGCCACGCGCAAGCTGCCTGTTTGATGGAACCCGATTGATTGGCCACTTTCGGCTTCGGCCTGTTGGTAGGTGCATATTTATCCAGCGAATAGCTGTGTCATGGCGGGATATGGGCCCAAATAAGTGGTGTTGCCCGCCGCGTGCCAAGTGGAACCCGATGTTAATTCGCACCTTTCTATCAGAACCGTGTCCGTGTGGCCAAGTTTCGCGAGCCAATACAGAACGGATGCGCCCACGATGCCGCCACCAATGATTGCCGTTTGAACATTCGTTTACATTTTGACGCGATCCCGTTTGGCATCAGCCTGAAGGCTGCGCTGGTTTCTGTCAATAAAATGCAAAACGCCCGCAGCTTTCGCGGCGGGCGTTTTTGTTTTATGTGGCGGTGTTTATTTAACAGTCGCCAAAAGTTGGTTCACGCTGTCTTTGGCATCACCGTAGAGCATGCGGGTGTTTTCTTTAAAGAACAGCGGATTTTCGATACCAGAATAACCCGTTCCCTGCCCGCGTTTGGACACGATAACTGTTTCCGCTTTCCAGACTTCCAGAACAGGCATCCCAGCGATGGGGCTGTTGGGGTCGTCTTGGGCGGCGGGGTTCACGATGTCGTTAGAACCAATGACGATAACGATGTCTGTATTTGGTAGGTCATCATTGATCTCGTCCATTTCCAGCACGATATCGTAGGGCACTTTTGCCTCGGCCAGCAGCACGTTCATGTGGCCTGGCAAACGCCCCGCAACGGGGTGAATGGCGAAACGAACGTTGCAACCGCGTGCACGAAGGCGCTGTGTCAGCTCGGAAACCGCTTGCTGTGCTTGTGCAACTGCCATGCCGTAGCCTGGTACGATGACAACCGATTTAGCCTCGTTCAATTGTACGGCAACTGTGGCTGCATCTGTCGCGACCATCTCGCCTTCAATTTCTTGAGCGGGGCCTGACGCACCACCAAAGCCACCCAAGATCACCGACACAAAGTTCCGGTTCATCGCCTTACACATGATGTAGGACAAGATCGCACCTGATGAGCCAACCAGCGCACCTGTCACGATCAACAGATCATTGCCAAGTGTGAAGCCGATCGCCGCTGCGGCCCAACCAGAATAGCTGTTGAGCATGGAGACGACGACGGGCATATCTGCGCCGCCAATGCCCAAGATCAGATGCCAGCCGATAAAGCCTGCAACGATGGTCATAAGAACCATTGTCCAGATCCCAGAGCCGCCGATGTACATGAAGCCAAGGATCAAACAGATCGCAAGGGCACCAGCATTAAGGAAGTGACCGCCCGGTAGTTTTTTAGCGCCCCCGTCGACACGACCCGACAATTTGCCAAAGGCAATGATCGACCCTGTGAAGGTGATTGCACCGATGAACACGCCCAAGAATACTTCGACCTTGAGGATCGAAACCTCGACCGCGTCTTTGGTGAACAGCTTTTTACCAAAACCTGTTAGGTCTTCGATTTGTTGAACCATTGCGTTACCAGCAGCAGGCAGAACGCCGCCGTTGGCGATTAGCATGTCACCGTATGCAGTGCGCAGTTCAGTGACCGAGGTTAACATCAAATCCGCGTTCAGGCCGATAAACACCGCTGCCAAACCCACAAATGAATGGAGCGCGGCAACCAATTGCGGCATTTCCGTCATCTGGACTTTGCCAGCTACATAATAGCCCACAAACGAGCCTGCTGCGACGGCGATCAGGATCAGGAAGACGTTATAGGCACCCGGTCCAAAGACCGTGGCGATCACGGCCATAGCCATGCCTGCGATGCCATACCAAACGGCGCGTTTAGCGCTTTCTTGGTTGTTCAGACCGCCCAAAGACAGAATAAACAACACGGAGGCTGCGATGTAGGCAGCAGTTACGATACCAATGCTCATATCAATTCCTCCTTAAGACCGCTGGAACATTGCGAGCATACGGCGTGTGACCATAAAACCCCCAACGATGTTAATTGTCGCGATAAAGACCGCGATAAGCGACAGGATCACAACGAGCCAATTGCCCGAGCCAATCTGTAGCAACGCGCCAAGGATCACGATCCCTGAAATGGCGTTTGTGACCGCCATCAACGGAGTGTGCAGCGAATGGCTGACGCCCCAAATGACCTGAAAGCCGATGAAACACGCTAAAACAAACACGATAAAGTGCTGCATGAAACTAGCAGGCGCGTAAGCACCGACGATCAGCATCAACAACCCGCCTGCAACCAGCAACCCGACTTGGGATCGGGTAGTCTTTTGGAAAGCAACGATTTCGGCCGCTTTTTTTTCCTCGGCAGTTGGTTTAGGTACTTTTGGTGCAGTCTTGGCCGCAATCGCCGCAATTTTGGGCGGTGGTGGCGGGAAGGTGATCGCGCCTTCAAACGTGGCTGTGGCGCCGCGAATGACATCGTCTTCCATGTTGTGGTTCACGACGCCGTCTTTTTCTGGCGTCAAATCCGTCATCATGTGGCGGATGTTTGTGGAATACAGCGTCGAAGATTGCGCCGCCATACGCGATGGGAAATCGGTATAGCCGATCACTGTCACATGGTTATCGGACACGATTTTTTCGTCCATCACCGTCAGCTCGCAGTTACCACCACGCTCTGCAGCAAGGTCAACAACCACAGAGCCCGCTTTTTGCAAGGCGACCATTTCTTTGGTCCAAAGCACGGGCGCGTCGCGACCTGGGATCAGGGCCGTGGTGATGACGATGTCCATTTCAGGGGCAAGTTCAGTGAATTTCGCCAACTGTGCGTCGCGGAATTCTGGGCTGGACGGAGAGGCATAGCCGCCCGTTTCTGCACCGTCTGTTTGCTTTTCATCAAACTCAAGGAACACAAATTCTGCGCCCATCGATTCAATCTGCTCGGCCACTTCCGGGCGAACGTCAAAGGCGTAAACCTGTGCGCCAAGGGATGTGGCCGCACCGATTGCCGCGAGACCCGCAACACCCGCGCCAACAACCAACACTTTGGCAGGAGGAACTTTACCAGCGGCAGTCACCTGCCCTGTAAAGAAACGACCAAAGTTGTTGCTGGCCTCAATCACCGAACGATAACCCGCGATGTTTGCCATAGATGACAGTGCATCCATTTTCTGGGCGCGTGAAATACGGGGAACCATGTCCATCGCAATCACATGCGCGCCCTTTTTATTGGCGGCGGCCATCAGTTTTTCGTTTTGAGCAGGGTAGAAGAACGAAATCAACGTTTGGCCTTTTTGCAGGCGTTTGATTTCGACGTCTTCTGGGGGGCGTACTTTGGCGACAATATCCGCCGTTTTGTACAGGGCCGCAGCCGTTTTCACGACCTTTACGCCCGCAGCTTTGTAATCTGCATCCGAGAAGCGAGCAGCAGCGCCCGCACCTGTTTCGATGACACATTCATAGCCAAGTTTTTGTAATTGCACGGCTGATTCTGGGGTCATTGCGACCCGTTGTTCGCCTTCATAGAGCTCTTTGGGAGTCCCGATGCGCATGACAAACCTCCTTTGTTCAAGCGTAGTGCGCGAAGACCACCTCGATTAGGTAGAATCGCCACAGTTTTATACATCTGATCGTCATAATTAGCAGGATTCGCACCCGAGTACATGCGCAATCCTAACAAAGTGGCTTGAACGGCCTATGTTACGTACGGAAAAATAAGCTTTCTGGGGTGGCGGTGCGGTGAAAAGATCGCTGATCATTGCGCATGGAACGCTTACAAGGCGGGGCAACACAAAGGAGTCGGGAATGGAAATTCTTGGATTTATGGGCTAATTGGCGGCCTGATGATAGGCTCCGCGGCTGCGGTTTACTTGCTGGTGAATGGCCGCATTATGGGCGCATCTGGAATTGCGGGTTCGATTGTTGACGGAACTGCTGGATCGGCGTGGGGCGAACGGGCAGCATTTTTGGCTGGCGTGGTTGGCGTGCCTGCTGTGGCAGCTTTGTTCATGAAAATGCCCGCTACGAACGTAACGTCGAATGTTCCCCTGCTGATTGTTGCAGTGTTCTGGTCGGGCTTGGCACGCGATTGGGATCGGGGTGCACGTCGGGCCACGGGGTTTGCGGCATGTCACGCCTATCGGTGCGCAGCATCATCGCGACCGTCATCTATATCGCCGCGGGCGTTCTGGTGATTATCGCCGCCCGCGGCATGGGAGTATTGTGATACGTATTCTTGTTTCTTTACTGTGTGGCGGTCTTTTTGGCGGCGGCTTAGTTGTTTCGGGCATGACCGACACATTGCGCGTTCAAGGGTTCCTTGATCTGTTTGGCGGATGGGATCCGACGTTGATGTTTGTCATGGGCGGCGCGATTATCACGATGTTTTTTGCATGGCGCAGTGCGGCCAATCGCGAAGCCGCCGTTTTAGGTGGGCCATTGCCAACGCCACCATCCACCCAGATTGATACCCGTCTGGCCGTAGGTGGCATTATGTTTGGCATGGGTTGGGGATTATCTGGGTTTTGCCCCGGCCCTGCATTTGCCTCCCTCTCGTTCGGCGGTTCTGGCGGGCTGATCTTTATGGTCGCGATGTTGGCAGCGATGTTTGCCGCACGCCCCATTATAGGGATGATCTTTCGGGGTGCATGACGCCCCTTGCCACAAAGGCCCTGCCTGCGCCATATTGAACGCAGTTCAAACCATCGCAAACGGGGCCCGACATGGCCGGTAAAAGAGAAGAAAAACGCGCTGCCCTCCGTGAGAGGTTGCTGGAATCCGCCCTGAACCGCATTCAGGAAAACGGTATCGCATCCCTGCGGGCCCGTGATCTGGCAACGGACGCAGGCTGTGCACTCGGCGCGATTTACAACATTTTCGCGGATTTGGACGAACTGGTATTTTACGCCAAAGCCGAAGTGTTTCGCACGATGGATGCGCAATTGGACGAGGCGATGGCCGATGCCCACACCCTGCCCCCCAAAGACCAGATGCTGAAACTCAGCCATGCCTATCACCACTTTGCCACCAAGAACCATCACACGTGGACGGCGCTGTTTACGTCTGATCTGGCTGAACCCGAAGAAATTCCGGATTGGTACCGAAACGCGCTGCACCGTTTGATGGGGCATATTTCAAAACCTTTGGCGCAGTTGCAACCCGATTTGGATGCGATCGGTCTGAACCTGCGCACGCGCACTATATTCTCTGCGATACACGGTGTGATTCTGCTTTCTGTGCAAAAACGCCCCTCTGGGGTTGCCGATGGCGAGGTATCTGACGCAATTGAAATTGTGATTTCTGCATTTTCTTCTGTTTTAAATCAATCTGTTAGTTAAATTTGTGAACACTGTTCAGATTTTTACTTGATCGGGCAGCCATAGTTTCGTATCTAATTTGTGAACATCGTTCATAAATAGAGAAGAAAATGTTCCGACGTTAAAAACACTGTTTAACGGAATTTCCGTTCAAGAAGAAAAGCAGGTGCGCGATTTGTATGCCCTCGACCTGATTGATCAAAAAATTGCAGAAATTGAATCGGGTTTGAATGGTGCAAAGGCATCCCTTGCCGCCCTGATCCAACGCCACCGTGCAGAGGAAAAGCAAACAAAGGCGCTAGAGAACCGCATTGGCGATCTGATGAAACGCGCGAAAGAGGCGCTCGATAAAAAGCTGACGGATCTGGCAACCGAAACCGCTGGCGCTGTAGCCGAAATGGAAAACGAGCTGGTCCGTCGCAAGGACACCGTCGTGCGGCTCGACAGTAAGATTACATCCCTGCGGTTACGCGTTGAAAAGGCACAGCGCCGGCTGGTCGATCTGCGCCAAGGTGCGATTTCCGCCAAAGCAATCCGTGCAGAGCAAAACGCGACGCGGCGTGTGGCAGGCTCTCTGCCCAACGCCCCCGCAAAAGAGGCACAGGAATTGATCGACGACATCATCGGATCAGACGAGCAAGAGAAACTCGCTGATATCTACGAGGAACTAGATAACGATCTGAACAAACGCAATCTGGAAGAACGCCTTGGCGCATCTGGATGTGGGGATGCCACCAAAACGACGGCTACTGACGTGTTAGCCAAACTGAAATCGTGACGTAACCAACTGAAACTGAGTACAAAAAGGAATATAAAATGCACAATCAACAGATCTCTTCGGCACAGCTTTATGTCTATCTTAACCTTGCGGCCGTGATCATCGCCTACGCAATGATGTGTGGCTCCCTGTGGTATGCCCCTGTCGATTTTTCGACCAAAGGGTACTGGGGTATGGGCATTCTGATGCTGTCGATCTCACTTATTAACGTGGTGAAATACCGCTTTGACGACATGAACCGCCAAGACAAAATCAACCACATTGAAGAAGCGCGCAACGACAAGTTGCTGTCAGATTATGTGGGTGGTGAATAACGTGCGATTGAAAATTCGCATCTCAAAGCCGCCAAAAAGGCGCGCACTGTTCTGACGCAAACTCAGAACGCTCTCACTCGAATAAACAGCAAAGGCCGCAGATTATCTCTGCGGCCTTTCTTCAATGTTCTTCAAATACCTAAAATTACAGCTGCGCCATAACCTCGTCTGAAATATCGAAATTGGCGGTGACGGTTTGCACGTCGTCGTCATCTTCAAGCGCATTGATCAAGCGCATCAATTTCTCTGCGCCTTCCAAATCCAGCTCGGTTGTCGTTGTCGGCTTCCAAATCAACTTTGTTGTTTCAGATTCACCAAGGGCCGCCTCTAGCGCGTTTGAAACATCGCTTAGATCTGTAAATTCGCAATAAATCTCATGACCATCCTCTGTGCTTTCCACATCTTCTGCGCCCGCTTCAATCGCGGCTTCAAAGATCGTGTCGGCGTCGCCAACCGCTGCGGGATATGCCACAAGGCCTTTGCGTTCAAACATGAACGACACCGCGCCAGTTTCAGCCAAGTTGCCGCCAGATTTTGTGAACGTGGAACGCACAGTCGATGCCGTGCGGTTCTTGTTGTCTGTCATCGCCTCAACGATCACGGCAACACCCGCTGGGCCGTAACCCTCATAGCGAATTTCTTCGTAATTCTCGGCGTCTTGCGCAGAGGCTTTGTTAATCGCGCGATCAATCACGTCTTTTGGAACGGATTTGGTCTTGGCTTCTTTGACAGCCATGCGCAAACGCGGGTTTTTATCTGGATCAGGGTCGCCCATTTTCGCCGCAACCGTGATCTCTTTTGCAAGCTTTGAAAACATCTTGGAACGGACCGCGTCTTGGCGGCCTTTGCGGTGCTGAATGTTTGCCCATTTGGAATGGCCTGCCATTGGTGCCTCCGGCGTAAAGTTTCTTCTTGCGCTGTCTATAAATGCAAGGCAGCCTCGGGGCAAGCATCGCGCGCGTACAACTTTGGATCACAGCTAAGAATGTGAAGTTTAACAACAATTGATTGGCGATTGGTGCCCATTAACGCCTATGATATCGAACACAGAACCCTTCCCAAAAAACGCAGCAGACCATTATCCCTTTTGAACTTCTCACCGCATTGATGGGCTTTGCCCTTGTGTCCTCGATTACGCCGGGGCCTAACAATCTGATGCTGATGGCGTCGGGCGCGAATTTCGGATTTATACGTTCCATCCCGCATATGTTGGGCATTGGCGTTGGGTTTACAGTGATGATTGTGCTGGTTGGCCTCGGCCTAATCGGGCTGTTTGACGCGTTTCCTGTGTCCTATACCATTTTGAAAGTATGCTCGGTTGCATACTTGTTGTGGTTGGCATGGAAGACCGCAAATGCCGCCCCGCCCCAAAAAGGTGAAGCCAGCGGCGACCCAATGACCTTTATTCAGGCCGCGCTGTTTCAGTGGGTCAACCCCAAGGCTTGGTCGATGGCGCTAACGGCGATCACAGCCTATGCGCCTGGGCAAACTGTGCAGGCGATATTGGTTGTGGCCGCTGTTTTTGGTGCGATCAACCTGCCATCGGTCAGCGTTTGGACCTTGATGGGGCAGCAAATTCGACGCCTGTTAAACAAGCCGATTTGGCTGCGGGTTTTCAACATTTGCATGGCTGTTTTGCTGGTAGCCTCTGCGGCCCCTGTTCTTTTGATGAAATAAACGCCTTGGGATCGTGACGTTTGAGCAAGGTTTCGTTAGACCAAAACCATGACAACAGATCAAATAATTCTCTTCGTGATTTTCGTTGGAGTGTTCGTGCTACTTTTGTGGGGGCGGTATCGCTATGATCTAGTGGCGTTTGGCGCGCTGCTGGTTGGTGTGTTGGCGGGCGTGGTTGAAAGCAAAGACGCTTTCTCTGGGTTCGGGCATCCCGCCACTTTAGTAGTGGCTCTGGTGCTGATTATCTCGGCTGGATTAGTGAATTCAGGCGCTGTGGGTTTAATCACCCGCGCGCTGGTCAACAGTTCACGCAGTTTGGGCGCGCATATCGCGATTATGGGCGCAGTTGGCGCGATTTTATCGGCATTTATGAACAATGTGGCCGCTTTGGCGCTGTTGATGCCTGTGGATTTGCAGACCGCAAAAAAGGCGAAACGGGCGGCAGGCCTGTCGCTTATGCCGCTGTCGTTTGCCACGATTTTGGGTGGTATGGTTACAATGATCGGCACGCCGCCTAATATTATCATCGCCACGATTCGCGAAGATGCGTTGGGTGAACCGTTCAAAATGTTCGATTTCGCCCCTGTTGGTTTGGTTGCGGCCTTGGCTGGTTTGCTGTTTGTATCCACGATTGGCTGGCGGCTGATCCCGCAAAGCGATGGGGATTCTCCTGCCGATAAATTACTGGACAGCGCCAATTATGTCGCCGAATTGACGATCCCTGCCGACAGCAAATTGATCGGGCAAAAACCGTCTGATTTGGCTGAGGAAGCTGAAAAAGCCGATGTTGCGATCATCGGATTGATCCGCGACGGGCGGCGTTTATTTGGCACAGCGCGCAACCGCAAATTGCTGAAAGGCGATGCGCTGGTTTTGGAAGCAGTGCCAGAAGCGCTCGATGAATTTCGCACCACATTCAAGTTAAGTTTCGCGGACGAAAAGCGACAGAAAAACGTGAAGGCGGCTGGCGATGGGCTGGGCCTGACCGAAGTTGTCGTGACCGAAACAAGCCGTATTGCTGGCAAAAACGCCATTTCAATCGGGCTAAACTGGCGGCAAAACACGATCCTGATGGGCATTTCGCGCAACGGCAAACAGATCAAATCGCAAGTGCGGCGCACGCAAATTCAGGCAGGTGATATTCTGCTGTTGTTGACACCAAGTGAGACACAGAACCAAGTTGTCGATTGGCTGGGATGCTTGCCCCTTGTTGAGCGCGGCCTGACCGTGACGCAAGACGAAAAGACGTGGCTGGCGATTGGTATCTTTGCCTCTGCTGTTGTGGCCGCCAGCTTTGGGTTGGTGTATCTGCCTGTGGTGCTCGGCGTTGTTGTGGCGCTGTTCACACTGACGCGGATTGTACCACTAGCCGAGGTATACACGCATATTGAATGGCCTGTTGTGGTGCTGTTAGGGTCGATGATCCCTCTGGGTGTCGCGCTGGAAAAGTCTGGCGGGACGGAACTGATTGCGGGCTCGTTAATCGACCTAACCGCTGGAATGCCCGCATGGGCCATTCTGACGGTGCTGATGGTGGTGACGATGACCCTGTCGGATGTGCTCAATAACACGGCAACAACCATCGTAGCCGCCCCTGTGGGGATCAAGATGGCTGACAGTTTGGGTGTGAACCCAGATCCGTTTTTGATGGCAATCGCCGTGGCTGCAAGCTGTGCATTCCTTACGCCAATTGGACACAAAAACAACACGCTGATCCTTGGCCCTGGCGGGTACAAGTTTGGGGATTACTGGCGCACAGGCCTGCCGTTAGAAGTGTTGATTGTTGCGGTGAGTATTCCCGCAATCTTGGTGTTCTGGCCGTTATAGATCCCAGAACATCGGAATGAGCGCGCTGGCCAACAGCCCGACAGTGATGTTCAGCGGGATGCCGATTTTCATGAAATCCGTGAAGGCATAACCGCCCGGTGAATAAACCAGCGTGTTGGTTTGATACCCGATGGGCGTTGCAAAGCTGGCGCTAGCGGCGACCATCACGGCGATGACCAGTGGGCGTGGATCGATGCCGAGCGTGGTGCCAAGCGCGATGGCGATGGGAGTGACGACGACAGCGACGGCGTTGTTGCTGACCAACTCGGTTAGGACCGATGTTAGCAAGTAAATCGCCCAGATCACAAAGAATGGTGGCAAGCCTTCAAGCAACGGGGCCACGGCGTTGGCGATCATTGCAACCGCGCCAGATTGTTGCAAGGCGGCCCCGATGCCGAGCATGGAAAAGATAAGCGCGAGGAGGCGACCATCGACAGAGGCGAACGCCTCGTCTGCATCAATACACTTGGTCAGCAACACGATTGCAACCGCCACAAGGCCAAGGGCGAAAATGGGCGCGACACCCAGTGCAGATAGGATCACAACGCCTGCAAGCAGCAGGACAACGATGGGCGCATAGGCACGCCGATACGGGCGGGCCTCGGGCATCGCCAGATCAATCAACTCCATTTCGCGCGATAGGGATTGAATGTCTTTGGGCGCACCCTCCAGCAGCATCGTATCGCCCACTTGGATAACAATTTCACCGATTTCACGGCCCAAGTTTTGGTTGCAACGATGCACCGCCATTGGGTAAACACCAAAGCGGCGGCGCAAATTCAGCGCGGAAATACGACGCCCAATCATGCGACACCCAGGCGTAATCAGGGCTTCGACAGTTGTGGTTTCACGGTGCGAAACTTTATCTGCGAGGATAACTTCTTTGTTTTCTTTCAGGCCAAGGAGTTCGGTAATGCGTGTGCGCAAAACAACGCGGTCGCCTGCTTCTAAAATGACCTTCGGCAGTTGAAACCGCAGGGTATTGTCACCGCGCAAAACATCCATCATGCGGCCTCCGTCCCGCTTAAACGCATCAACCTGAAGCGGGCTTTCACCGATCAGAGAGCTGTCTTCTGGAATAACGACCTCGGTAATGAATTTCATCGACGATTTATCGCGCAGCATTTCCGCCATTGTTTCGCGATCAGGCAACAGGCGCGGGGCCAGAATCGTTAGGTAAATCGCGCCGTAAACTGCAAGGATTGCAGCCATCGGGGTGATTTCGAACAGGGTGAACCCCTCGAGCCCGTTGGCACGCGCAACACCGTCCACCAACAGGTTGGTTGACGTGCCAATCAGCGTTAACATGCCGCCGAAAATCGCCATATAACTGAGCGGGATCAGCAGTTTGGATGCTTTGACTTTCATCATCCGCGCCATTTGCAGTGCGACGGGAATAAGCACAACGACAACGGGCGTGTTGTTCATAAATGCGCTGGCGACCACGGTGAATACGGCCAGCCCAGCCATCACGGTTTTTGGGCGTTCCTCGCCAGCGGTTGTGACCCATGCCGATAACGAAGACAACGCGCCTGTGCGTACCAAGGCACCTGAAAGGATGAACATCGCCGCGATTGTCCACGGCGCAGGGTTGGAAAACACGCCAAGCGCGGTTTCATAGGGCAGCCCCCCTGTGAATAGCAGAAACGCGACGCCGCCAATTGAGACGACTTCGGTTGGGTAACTTTCGCGAACGAATAGTGTGAACATAATCGCCACGATGCCTAATGATAGCCACGCGTGCCATGCCTGTGGGATATGGTCTGCGAGCATGATAGCCCCCTATTGCCTGAAGTTCATTGTGGCGCAGGTGATGGTTTGGCTCAAGCTTGTTCTGAGTCTTGAGATTTGGGTTGCACAAGGAACAGCCCGATCAAAACCAAACCAAGCGCCAACCAGATAAAGCCAGAATACCGCTCACCTAGCAGGATCATCGACAGCGCGATCCCTGCAATGGTGACGACATAGGACACTTGCGCAGCAAAAACCGGCCCTGCCCGACCGACCAGCCAGATATAACAGGCATATGCGGTGCCATGCGCAACGGACGAAACGATCAGCGCGTTTTCCGCAATGCCGTAGCCGTTCAGCGGATTATAGAATTGCCCCGTGACCAATGCCAGCGGCGTGATGATGAACAGACCGAGGATTGAGGAGTAGAACAACACTTGGATCGCATCGAGACCGCCTAGGCCGAAACGCGACACATAATTGCCCTCAAACCCGTAACAAACAGTTGCGATTGCGGCGATCAGCACAAAAGGCGCGGCCGCAGGGTTTGGCAGGCTGGTGTCAGGGCCGATAAGCACCACCATTGCGATGCCACCAAACACCAAACCAGACAGACGCCGCCAGTTAAACTGCTCTGCGCCCCAAAAAAGCGCGATAGGAAGTGCGGACATCGGAATCAACGACATTACAATTGCCATCACACCCGCAGGTAATTGGCCCGCTGCAAGATAGGACATCGAGTTTGAAATGATTGTGCCAAACAGCGCGACCACCAACAATAAACGCCAGTGACGCAATCCAACGCTGATGGCGCGTGGCCGCAAGATCAACGGGACAGCCATAATTAGCGCCACAATCGCGATCTGCCAAACGATAAGACCGAAATGTTCGCGCCCTGTGCTAACCGCCAATTTGGACATCGGCATCGACAGCCCCCACGCACATCCCATGCCGATCAGGCACACAAATGGCAGCAGGCGACTGGTCATTCAGGGCCGCTTTGCGATAATTGCCCGCCGTTACGCACAGGAATGACTTTGGTCGCCGCGCCTGTGCGATCATCGGTTTCGACGTATACACCCGACAATGTTGCCTCACCGCTTGCTGGGGTGAAACGCTCTTTGACCATGCCCGTCACAAAACGGCGCAGCGGTTCGGTTTTTTCCATGCCAATGACAGAATGATAATCGCCGCACATGCCCGCATCGGATTGGAACGCGGTGCCTTTAGGCAGGATCATCGTATCAGACGTGGGAACATGCGTGTGCGTGCCAACCACAAGGGAGGCGCGTCCATCAAGCCAGTGCCCCATGCCCATCTTTTCAGATGTAACCTCGGCATGGAAATCTACAATCACAGCGTCCGCCATGCCACCACGCGGGGCCACTTTTAGTGCGGCATCAAGGACGGAAAACGGGTCGGAAAACGGCTTCTTCATGAACACTTGGCCAAGGGCCTGTGTCACAAATACCTTGCGCCCATTTTGTGCAGTAAACATGCGCGCACCCTTACCAGGTGCATTCGGTGCATAATTTAATGGGCGCAGAATACGTGGCTCTTGTTCGATAAAGGTCAGCATTTCTTTTTGATCAAAGGCGTGATCACCGAGAGTTAAACAATCGGCACCCGCTTCTAGCAATTGCTGGGCGTGCGCACGGTTCAGCCCCATGCCGCTGGTCGAATTTTCACCATTCACCACAACAAAATCGAGCCGCCAATCAGCGCGCAGCTTGGGAAGTCGTTCCGTAATCGCAAGGCGACCCGCACGACCCATCACATCGCCTAAAAAAAGTAATTTCATATCGCAGCGATACGCCGCCGCGACGCGACGATCAAGATGCAATCAGAAGCGAATTACGTCTATTTCTGTGACAATCGCATTTAACTTATAATCTGTTGGTTCAGTTGGCACACGTTTCACCTGTTGCGCACTATAGGCAAAGCCAACGCCGATCACGGGTTTCAACGCCGACAGTTCCGCAAAACTACGATCATAAAATCCACCGCCGTACCCCAGCCGATAACCTTTACGATCAAAAGACAGCAGCGGCGTGATCAACACATCAGGTTGCAGAAATTCGCCGCTCGCAGGAACAGACGCCCCAAACGGCCCATTGAGCATTTCTGCGTCAGGTGTCCATTCTTGGAATTTTAATGGCAATCCAGCACCTTGGATCACAGGCACACAAATTCGTTTTTCTTGGCCATGCAGGATGGTCATCGTCGCACGTGGCGAAACTTCGGTACGGATCGGCATGTAGGCCGCGATAATTTCCGCATCACGGTACAGCGCCAATTGCCCGATTAAATTGCGATTGGCGGCCTCATCCAACCCCGTTTCAAATGCAACTTTACGCGCAGCAAACGCCACCTTGCGCGCATCGGCCTTATTTTGTGCAATCGACATCGCCTACCCTTTTCTTTTGCGCTTAATTACTTCTGCCAGAGGCATCAACGCCAGCCAAAAGCGATGGGTAAAAGGTGAAAAGCGGCGGGACCACTGAACCGCAGGGCGGCACAACCGTCGAAGTGTGTGTATTCCCAAGAGCCTGATTTAACAGGTGGGCACCGGATACGATAGGCCAGGACCAGTCACAGAGCCAGCTCCCTCAAGGTGCTTATTGGCCAGTGGAATAGAACTTCGGCACGAGAAGGGCAGTACCCGCCTACCCCGTTATCTAGGGTGCATGGAATGAAAGAACAAGGTGAACTCAGACTTGACGCGATGTTCACTTTTTGTTCATAATCAGCAAATGGATTCTTTACCCCCACTTCAACCAGGCCAATTGATCGCCCGTGGCACCGCGCGCCATTTGCGTCAGCATGATTTCATTTGTCTTGAAGAATTTGTGCCCACATCTGGATTGCGTGTTGATCTGATGGCGATTGGTCCTAAATCGGAAATCTGGGTGGTTGAATGCAAATCATCGCGCGCAGATTTCATGTCGGATAATAAATGGCAGGGTTATCTGGAATGGTGCGATCGGTTTTTCTGGTCTGTGCCGCCTGATTTTCCAACCGAATTGCTGCCAAATGACACTGGCCTGATCATCGCAGATGCCTATGACGCCGAAATTATCCGCCCTGCCCCCGAACACAAATTGGCGGCTGCGCGGCGCAAAAAGATGATGTTGAAATTCGCACGAAACAGCGCGGATCGGCTGCGCACCTTTGTCGATCCAAAACCGAGCCGCCTTTACACCTAGGCGTTTTCGCCAGCGATCTTTCCCGAGAATATACACCCGCCTAAAAACGTGCCTTCCAGCGCGTTATAACCGTGATATCCGCCTCCGCCAAAGCCAGCGACCTCGCCCGCTGCATAAATGCCGTCAACCACGTCGCCGTTGTCATCCAGAAGTTGGGATTTGATGTTGGTGTGCAAACCGCCAAGGGATTTGCGCGTCAAAACGTTCAGGCGCACCGCGATCAATGGCCCTGCGGTCACATCCAAAATCTCATGCGGTTTGGCCGTACGGATCAATTTGTCGCCGCGATAGTTTCGCGCCCCGTGGATCGCGGTAACTTGCGCATCTTTGGTGAATTTATTGGCCATTTCACGGTCGCGCGCTTCGATCTGCGCACGGATATGTTCCAGTTCAAGCGGCGTATATGGCGTGATTTCGTTCATACCTGCGACCAGCTCTTCCAGCGTGTCGCGCACAACGAAGTCTTCGCCGTTCTGCTTAAACGCCTCGACAGGTGCAGTTGCGCCTTTGGCCAGCCGCGATTTCAACACTTCGATCCATTTGCCAGATGTGAAATCAGGATTTTGTTCAGATCCCGACAGCGCGAACTCTTTTTCGATGATCTTTTGGGTCAGGATAAACCAACTGTGTTCATTCCCCGTCGATAAGATGCGCTTCAACGTGCCAAGCGTATCGAACCCCGGCAAAAACGGCGCTTCCATCCGATTTCCAAGCGCGTCAAACCACAAAGACGATGGGCCGGGCAAAATACGAATGCCGTGATTTGGCCAGATCGGATCCCAGTTTTGCACGCCTTCACAGTAATGCCACATGCGGTCTTCGTTGATAACACCGCCGCCCGCAGCTTTGGTTAGACGTTGCATTTGGCCATCCACATAATCAGGAACCCCCGCAACCATGCGTTTGGGCGCAGGGCCGAGGCGATCCACGGGCCACAACTTGCGCACCTCGTCGTGATCCCCGCCAATGCCGCCTGATGTGATGATGATGCTGTCTGCCGACGCGCTGAAATCCCCGACCGCGATGCGCGATGTGGAATGGCCGCGTTCGGCATCGGTGGGTTCCAGAACCTCGCCCGTTACGGTTTTTGTTTTGAAATCAATGCCCGTGACACGATGACGAAAGCCGAATTCGATTTTGCCAGCGGCGTGGGCTTCGCGCACCAGTTTTTCGAATGGAGCAACCACGCCCGGGCCAGTGCCCCACGTTAGATGGAACCGAGGCACCGAATTGCCGTGACCGTGGGCCATGCCGCCGCCCCGTTCGGCCCAGCCAACAACAGGGAACCAACGCATCCCAAGGTTGTGGAGCCATGGGCGCATTTCACCTGCCGCAAAATCAAGGTAGGCATCTGCGAATGCCTTTGGATTTGCGTCCTCGTCCCGATCAAACTGCGCAGATCCATACCAATCTTGTTTCGCCAGTGCATGGCTATCCTTGATTTTCAAACGGCGCTGTTCAGGCGTGTCGATCATGCACAAACCGCCAAGCGACCAGAAAGCCTGTCCACCAAGGGACTGTTCGCCCTCTTGATCCAAAATCATTACTTTGCGGCCCCGATCCGCCGCTTTATGCGCCGCAACAAGCCCTGCAAGGCCGCCGCCAATGATCAGGACATCTGTTTGATAAGATTGGGTCATAACTTTCTCCGCCAATTGGGCAGACGCTATCTTGCTGGCCATCGAATGGCCAGCTGAGCGACGCATTCACGACGCAAGGGTATCATTTTTTCGCGTCTTCAAGGGATGGTGTTTTGACTTTGGGTGGGAAGCGGTTGAAAAACACAAAAACAAGTCATGTTTCTTTCTTCTTCACAATATGATTGAAATAAGATCGCAGATCAAACTCGCGAATTAGCCGATCTATTCAATGCGACAGCTAACACAGCATGCAAAAAACGTTCGCGATAGGTTGCCCGCAACTTATCCACGCCTGTGGCGGTACTGTGTGTCTTTGTCTGGAAATCGCGATACCCAAATGATTTGGCGCAGGCGACATTGCTGAAAGCCAATGAAAAAGCGGATTAATTTCAAGAAGGCACGCATTTGGATCGCTGGGTGTTTCGAATTGCACAACGCACCTGGTTGAATGATGTTCGTGCAAATGCCGTGTGGCGTGGCGGTGGTTTGGTCCCTGTCGAAGACTTTGATTTGGCCGATGGGCGCCCCGACAGCGAAACGAATATTTTAGCATCTTAGGTGTTGAATCTTGTGATGGCATTGTCAGAAGTACAGCGTGCAACCGTCGTGTTGGTCTATGTCGAAGGATTTAGCTACAAAGTAGCAGCAGGAATTCTCGACATTCCTATTGGCACGGTGATGAGCCGTTTAGCAGCTGCGCGCAAGAAAATCGCAGAGCAAACCTCGGACTTCGAAGGAGAGATGAAATGACAAATGCACAGCATTTTATGGATGAAGATCTGAGCGCATTTCTGGACGGCGAAGCAGATGATGCGCTGGTTCAAGCGATCACTGCTGCGCTGGAAACAGACAGAGCATTAGAAGCGCGCCTTGCATTCCTTGATGTGCCAATGCAGGCGTTGCGCGCAGGCTTTGATGGGCTGCTAGGCCAAGCGCCTGCTATGCCAGTGATTGAAATACCGAAAATTGCCCCCTTAATTGCCGCTAACACGATGAAGCACCGTTGGGGCGGTTGGGCAGCGGCGGCGGCTGTTTTGCTGGCTTTTGGGGTTGGCGCATATGGTGGGTATTCGTATGAGAAGCCCGTAAAACTGCTCACTTGGATGCAGGCAGCGGCCAATTATCAAACGCTCTATGTCAACTATACGTTGGACGTAGCCTCCCCTAAAGTCACTGACGCGCAGGCGCAATTGGCAAGGATTTCACAAAGCGTAGGGCAAGATTCAAGCGGTGTTCAAGCCATTGACGGATTGGATTTCAAACGCGCCCAAGTTCTTGGGTACAATGCCAAGCCGTTGGGGCAGATCGCCTATGTAAATGCCAAAGGCGAGCCGATGGCGTTGTGCGTGATCAAAATTAGCAAGTCGGTAACGCAAGACATTGTTGTACAAAAAATGAGCGGTTTGGCAGCGGCCCATTGGAAAGCAGATGGCTATGCGTATCTGCTGATCGGAGGCAGCGATCAAGCCGCCGTGGAAACATGGGCCAAAGTCGCGCAAACCAACATACAAAAAAAGGCGCCGCAATTGCGACGCCCTTAATTCTTTTGATTTGAACGGCTTACATAACGCGTTCAACCATCATTTTCTTAATTTCTGCAATCGCCTTAGCAGGGTTCAACCCTTTCGGGCAGGTCTGCGCACAGTTCATAATCGTGTGGCAACGGTAAAGTTTAAACGGGTCGTGCAATTCGTCCAAACGCTCGCCTGTGGCTTCGTCACGTGAATCAATGATCCAACGATACGCATGCAACAATGCAGCTGGGCCGAGGTATTTGTCGCCGTTCCACCAATACGATGGGCAAGACGCAGAACAGGAGGCGCACATCACACATTCGTACAGGCCATCCAGCTTTTTGCGGTCTTCAATCGACTGACGCCATTCTTTTTGCGGACGGTTGGTTTTGGTCTCCAACCACGGCATAATGGAGGCGTGTTGGGCATAGAAATGGGTCAAATCAGGGATCAAATCTTTGACCACTGGCATGTGGGGCAGCGGATAGATTTTGATCTCGCCCTTCACCTCATCCATGCCGTAAATACAGGCCAAAGTGTTTATCCCACCAACGTTCATCGCACAGGACCCACAAATGCCTTCGCGGCAAGATCGACGGAACGTGAGGGTCGGGTCAATTTCGTTTTTGATCTGGATCAACGCGTCCAAAACCATCGGGCCGCAGGTGTCCATGTTCACATGATACGTGTCTACCCGTGGATTTTCACCCGTATCTGGGTTGAAGCGATAAATCTTGAACACACGCAGGTTGGTCGCGCCTTCTGGCTTGGGCCAAGTTTTTCCCACAGTCATGCGAGAGTTTTTCGGAAGTGCGAGTTCTACCATTTTCTTGTTCCCTTTAGCCCAACAATTTCGGGCTGTTTTTGGCGATGCACGCCACTGTATCCGGTCTTTGGCTAATACCAATCACAGTATCTACCGTATCTTGTTGAATGCCAACAACCGAAGCCTTGGCGATGGTCAAAATTTCAGACACCGATGCGTTGTCGATGACGCAGTCCGTGATTGTCGCGGCGTTCACCCCTGGAAACCGCGTCTCAACGACTAGGTTCACGACAGTTTTCGCAGTGTCCCGCGTGCCCTTTGTCACCGCTTCTTGGGCAGTGTCACAAGACGCCGTGATCAAGATCAGGGCGGATGCGATAAGTGTCTTTAGTTCCTTCATGTAAACGCCCCTGGATTGTTAAGCATCTTTCGGCACACGATATCAAGGCCGTTTTCGTGAATGCGCGAGCGGTTGATCTCTCGCATGAATTGCAACGCACCAGGTGACAGACTTTCGTTTCGCCCCACTGGTTTGTTTAGATTGTGCAGAACGTCATCGCTGATCCCCGCCATGCGCAAGATATGCCCGCCGATCAACAGGCCATCAGCGCCGTCTTGGCGCATATCGCGAAAGGTCACGGGCGAAATGACGGTCTTTTGGAGGTAGGCGTGGTCTTCATCCCAATCCGTCGAAAACGGCGCGTCTTCCACCCACTGATCAAAGTCTTTTTGACAACGAAGTTGTTTAACAACCTGATTATACGCGCTTTTGTACCATCCATCGAAATCACGGGTATAAAACACAAATTCACAGGTTGCAGGGGCGCAGGCCTTTTCAAGGATCGGAAGGATCGCCGCAGCCATGTCGATCATGCCGCCTTTGTCATCATACAGCTCCAGCCCGATGATGTTCTCGTCACTCACGACGCCGCAAGTGTGTTCGTCATCGCGAATGGATTTGCGAATATCTTGGGCAGCCTGCGTTAGCGCCTTTTCGTTGGCGCCAGACGGTTCGTCCCAATAGGCAAGACCCGCATTCTGAACGTCTTGTGTCCATTTGCGTTTTGGAAAGATCGCAATGTGCTGGCGTAAGGTGTCTTCGTTGCGTCGCAACACCGATTGAAAGCTGGTGGTTCCCGTTTTTTGAAACCCCATGTGCCAGATGATTTTGATGTTTTTGAACGCTGGTTTGGCCATATCCTAAATCTATCCGTACGCTGGCAATTTGGGAATGCTTGCGGGGCGCTGGCCCGTATTTGCATAAAAACACCGTTTGTAAAAATCGCTCACCATAAAGCTGTCCGGCCGTTCGGCGAGAAAGCCCACTTGGATCGTGCCGTTTTCGTCTGGGATCGACAAAGGTTGCGTTGCAAATTGCTTTGAGCTCGCGGTGCAGTGTGTTTCTGCGTCAACAACTGTCATTTTCGCAGTTACACTGGGTCGGGGCTCGCAGGCCATCAACACCAATGCAAAAGGAAAGAAAACGACGGCCGTCTTCATTTAATAGCATCTTGCAACAGGGTCAGAATTGGCTCGCGGTATTGCACTTTGGCTACTGGGTACTGGTTCGAGTTTGTATAAACACAGGCGCGGTATTGTTCCTGAACCATGTTTTCTGGCGGGCTTTCGCCAAATCGGCCAAAAGGCGCACGGCCAAAGGCAATTGCGCGATCTGTGCATTTTTGAACGGCTTGGTTCAGCGTCAAACGATTGCTTGCTTCAACCGCGACAGGCAACAGGCCGAGCGCCAATGTCAGTACCCCAGCAACTTGGGGGAAATGTGATTTTTTCATTCGTCTGCTCCTCATTAATTAACAACAATACCAATCTGGGCGGTTCCAGATATCGTTATCCCAGATTTGCGTTCGACTGGCGGGTATTTGCCAGATTTTACAAAAACACAGTTTCAAAAATGCATTTTATTGTGTGACCGACCAGAGGTAGAAATCCCGCCATCGCCTTGATACCAGTCGTTTTGTTTTTTGCACTGCGCAATGGCAGCGGTGACCGGGATTTTCTGTGCCGAAATCGCAGTTGTGGCAAATGAAACGCCCAGCCCAAAGGTCAGAAAAACAAGCGACGTTTTAAGCATTATTTCCTCTTTCTTTGGCAATTTTCTGTGTTTCACCTAACCATAACAGCCTTTTATCCGTTAGTAGACCCGTGCTTTAGGCGCGATCCTTTTCAGCTCAATCCCACCTTCTTTTTCTGTCGTCAGCGGATCCACGTGAACATCACGATAGCTCAGCTTAACTTTGTTTCCAGTCACACGTGCAATCGTGTGCTTGCGCCATTTCTTGTCATCGCGATCAGGATAATCTTCGTGCGCGTGGGCGCCACGGCTTTCTTTGCGCGCTTCGGCCCCTGCAATTGTCGCCAATGCGTTAGGCATCAGGTTTTGCAATTCCAGCGTTTCCATCAGATCCGTGTTCCAGATCAACGAGCGATCCGTGACAGAAATATCGTCCAATTTGGCCGCGACTTCTGTCATTTTCTCAAGCCCTTCGGCAAGTGTTTTATCTGTGCGGAAAACGGCTGCATCTGCTTGCATTGTTTTCTGCATTTCCAAACGAAGGCTGGCGGTTTTGGTCGATCCCGACGCATTGCGTGTTGCATCAAATCGTTCCATCGCAGCGTCAACACTGGCCATGTTTAAATCAGAATTTTTCGTTTTAGGGTCAATGATTTCACCCGCTCTGATCGCAGCCGCGCGGCCAAACACCACAAGGTCAATCAACGAGTTTGAGCCAAGACGGTTCGCACCATGAACAGACGCACAACCCGCTTCGCCCACAGCCATCAAACCAGGGAAAATCTTGTCATGATTTTTAGCCGTCGGATCGAGGACTTCGCCCCAATAATTCGTCGGAATGCCACCCATGTTGTAATGCACTGTTGGCAAAACGGGGATCGGTTCTTTGGTCACGTCCACACCCGCAAAAATGCGTGCACTCTCGGAAATACCTGGCAATCGTTCGGCCAAGGCTTCGGGTGGTAGGTGGTTAAGGTGCAAATGGATGTGATCGCAATCCGCGCCAATGCCCCGCCCTTCGCGAATTTCCATTGTCATACAGCGCGATACAACATCACGTGACGCCAAATCCTTGTAGGTTGGCGCATAGCGTTCCATAAAGCGTTCGCCTTCGGAGTTGGTTAGATAACCACCCTCCCCGCGTGCGCCCTCGGTAATCAAGCAGCCAGAACCGTAAATGCCAGTTGGGTGGAATTGCACAAATTCCATGTCTTGCAGAGCCAAACCTTGGCGGGCAACCATGCCGCCGCCATCACCAGTACAAGTGTGCGCGGAAGTAGCCGAGAAGTAAGCGCGGCCATAGCCACCCGTCGCCAAAACAACCATTTTGGCGTTGAAACGGTGGATTGTTCCATCGTCCAGCTTCCAACAGATCACACCTTGGCAGGACCCGTCTTCAGCCATAATCAGATCAAGCGCAAAATATTCGATAAAGAATTCCGCGTTGTTTTTTAGGGACTGACCGTAAAGCGTGTGAAGGATCGCGTGACCCGTACGGTCCGCAGCAGCACAGGTGCGCTGTACTGGCGGGCCTTCACCGTATTCGGTTGTGTGTCCGCCAAACGGGCGTTGATAAATCTTGCCTTCTTCGGTGCGCGAAAAAGGCACGCCGTAATGATCGAGTTCGTAAACATCCTTTGGGGCCTCGCGTGAAAGATATTACATTGCGTCCGTATCGCCGAGCCAATCAGACCCTTTGACCGTGTCGTACAAGTGCCATTTCCAATTGTCTGGCCCCATATTCGACAGGGACGCTGCAATACCACCTTGGGCAGCAACAGTGTGCGAACGCGTTGGGAAGACCTTGGAAATACAGGCGGTTTTTAAGCCCTGTTCAGCCATGCCAAGCGTGGCACGCAATCCAGCGCCACCAGCGCCAACAACAACAACATCATAGGTATGATCTACATATTCGTAAGCGGACATAAAATAGTCTCCGATCAGCCAGTAAAGGCGATTTTGGCAACAGCGAACGCACCAGCGGCGCCAAAGAAATAACAGGTCAGGCGGGTTGCAATCAACGCGATGGGCAACGCGGCCTTACCATGGACATAGTCGACGATGATTTCCTTCAAACCGTCGGCCAAATGTTTGAATGCGATCAAAATGAACAGGATCACAACAATGGCTTTAAACGGGTTTTGAAAGGCAGCAACGACGCTGGCGTGGTCTTCGCCAATCAGCGGTGCGACAAAGCACAAAAATAGAATTGTCAGCGGGATCAGCGCAACGGACAGAACGCGGCCTGAAAACCATTCATGGACGCCTTCTCTGGCAGAACCGAGGCCCATAACGCGGCCGAGATCAGTTTTATAAGACATCTGGACGCTCCTTATATGATGCAGATCAGGCTGAGCGCTGTCAGCACAAAGCTGCCCAACAGAACTATCCAACCCGTCATGTTTACGGTTTTAAGCTCGTAACCGATGCCGAAATCCATGAACAAGTGGCGCAAACCACCAAAGAAATGAAACCAAAGCGCCCAAAGCGATCCAACAAGAATCAACAGGCCAACCCAAGATGTGAGATACCCATTCACCGTGGCGTAATAGTCAGCGCCAGATGCGGCGGCCATTAGCCACCAAACGATCAGGATCGCAGCCAGCGCCATGCCAGCGCCAGTGATACGGTTCATAATCGACACCAGCATCGTAATGCTCATGCGGTAAATCGAAATATGCGGTGAGAGTGGGCGATTGCCACGGTTCACATCTGCCATGTGGTTCCTCTTTGATCAGCTTTTATAGCCCTAGTACCAAAGAAATTGACCGAGGCCTAGGGATGCACGCATTTATTTGATGCAGTGTTAGGAATAAGCCAGAACAATTTTGAATTCGCAGTGCTTTTTATGATCACAGTAATTTTTCCCGTGATCACAAAGCGATTTAAACCACTTCAATCGTCTCAAATCGCCCAGGAAGGGACACTTCCATCAACTCCAAATCATCAGAACAATGGCCGTAAGTGGTCGTGAAATGGGGTGGCACAACAAACGCATCACCGGGGGACAGTTTGCGCGGATCATGTCCCTCACCTGTTAAGGTCATGCTGCCCTCGAGCACGAAAGTGAACAGAATATCGCTGCCGTGCTTGGTTGGATTGGGTGTTTCACCTGTAAAGCGTGCCACCTGAACACTCGCCACCCCTTGCGTCCCGTCACAGATACCCGTGTCGCGATGCTCAAACCCATTGACCCGCCACGGCTGCCAAACCGCATCTTTTACCTGATGGCGCACAAATTTCTGCCCGCCAAACACGCGTTCTGGATTAACGGTTCCGTTTGGCAGCGCCATGTCGTGATCAATCGTCGTTTCGTGATCTGCTGGCACGCCGATTTCAACAACTTCGACATTATCCGACGCTTCCAGCACACGATGGCGAATCTCAGGGGGCTGAATGACGCAATCGCCTGCTTTCAGAATGAACTCTGGACCTTGATCCTCGTACACCAAGCGCACCCAGCCGCGATAACAATAAATCAACTGAAACCCGATGGTGTGGTAATGCACCATGTCCGGTACTGGGCCCCCATCTGGAATACGAATGTGGCTGGCGATGATTGACCCACCCAAGCGATCAGGCACCAAATCGCGGTACAGCATCCCTGCCCGACCGATCACCCACGGGGCCTCGTCTGCAAGCCTGCGCACAGCAAAGGTATGCTGCGTTTCAGGTTGGAACAGCGGCGGATTGTGCTGATACGGGATAATCGTGTTGCCCGCTGGCGTTGTAAATTTGGTCTGACCTTGGGCAAACAAGGCCGGATCAGTGCAGGCAAAACGGATCGTTACCGGCGCAACAACTGCATCCCGTTCCAATCGCAGACGAATACCGTGGCCCGAAATAATCGCAACCGCTGGGTCATCAGACGGGAAAATTTTATCCAACCGAAACCCCAGCGCCTTTTCGAAATACGGCATTTCGGTGCGAATATCATCGCACGGCACAAGGATTTCCGCAGTTACAATTTGTTCGGGATCAATGGTCGAGTTGGTCATGGACATGTCCTTTTGTTGCCGTATCAGAACGCAAAAATCGTATCAGTGCAACGGGCCAAAAAGCTTAGGACGGCATCAAAACCCAATAATCGAGATCCAACAGAACGTCTGGTAGATAACGCCCCTCGTCGTTGCGCAATTCCATCACGGCGCTGTCGCCCTTGGTCGCAACAAGACGCAATCGAACGGCCGTAACACCAGGTGCATCAACATCCGCTTTGTCCAGAACCTCGGACCACGCGCGGATGGTATCGCCAGCCAGACACGGGTTTGCATGCGCGCCCGCGTTAATGCCTGCAATCATCTGCGCATTGGCCAAACCATTAAACGACAACGCACGTGCCATCGAAATCACGTGACCACCGTAAATCAACCGCGTGCCATCAGGACGCGCCGAAGTATCAAAATGCACCTTCGCCGTGTTCTGCCACAGCCGCGTTGCGATCATGTGTTCGGCTTCTTCAATTGTTACACCGTCGACGTGGTTGATCTTTTCGCCGACCTCGTAATCGGCTGCGCGGTGCGGTTCCCCTGCCAGCGCGAAGTCGTAATTGGTGAAATCGAGGCTGTTGGGAATTGCCAAATCCGATGGCGCAATCACCGCCGCCAAATCAGGAATCACTGTTTCAAGCGCAGGCGCATCCAAGTTTTGTTTGCGCACCATCACCCAGCGTTTGTAGTCAATGGCAATTTCGTCACGTTGATTAAACCCTTTGGAATGCACCCAAACCACACCCGATTTGCCGTTGGAGTTTTGCTTTAACCCAATCACTTTTGACGTGGTGCGAAGGGTATCGCCCGCATAAATCGGTTTTAGGAATTGCCCCTCGGCATAGCCCAAATTCGCCAAAGCGTTCAGCGAAACATCTGGCACAGTTTTGCCAAACACAACGTGGAAACCCGCCAAATCATCCAACGGTGATGATGCCAAACCCGATGCACGCGCAAATTCATCCGAAGAATACAGCGCGTGTCGTGCGGGATACAGCGCGTGGTACAAGGCGCGTTCGCCCCCCGAAACCGTACGTGGCACGGCGTGTTTGATCACCTGACCAACTGTGTAATCCTCAAAAAAGCGGCCAGGGTTGGTTTTTTGCATTACGCCTGTCCCAATTTCATATCTGGAGAGTATTGTGCGTCTGTTTCTTTGGTCACGGCCTGTGCGCAACGCATCACACCGTTTGCGCCATCAAACGCATAAGAAGGCGAACCATGCAGCAACCAGCCCTTGGACATCGCCTCGGTGACACGGTGGCAAAACAGCGATGTGTCGTCTTCTGTGATCAAGCGGTAAACAATCATGGGTAGGTTCCTAAGAATGGATTGCGTCCCAGCCAAATGTGGATGGATGCAATGATAATGAACAAAACAACTACGATGATGACAAGGCGGATATCGCGTTTGATCGGTCCCGCCTTTAGCGGTGTCCAATCAGGAACGGCGCGGTTGATCAGTGCCATTTGGATCACCGCCCAAACCGCCATGCCACCGAACAGCACAACAGAGGCAAGATCACCGTTCACCAGCAAATGCGCCCCCGCCCAAACGATCACGCCCATCAACATTGGATGACGAAACCAAGACCGCATTTTACCCTTTGAACTGCCCATACCAAACAGCATGATTGCCACAAACATCAGCAGGTTGTTCAGATGCCAAATGCCCGCAATTGGTGTGTAAACATGCAGACTTTCCGCACCGCGATACCCCACAACCATCATCACAATCGAAAGCACAAGGATCAGCGCGATCACACCCTTTGCGCAGCCTTTGCCCAGCGCGGTGTCCAGTCCCGCACGTGCGGAAGGGAGCACTCGTTTAAGATAATGAACCACAATCCAGACCGCGAGGCCGATTGAAAGAAGTGTCATGGACGTATTCCTTTAGGTTTGCGATGCCGCAATGGCGTCTGCTTTGGCCAACAAGGCGCGTGCAGAAACAATGTGCAGGTTTTCAACGATCTGACCATCCAAAACCGCAATTCCTTTGCCTGCGGCCTCTGCTTCCTCAAATGCTGCCATCTGGCGTTTGGCAAGATCAATATCAGCCTCGGACGGGCGATAAGCTGCATTTGCTGGCGCGAGCTGGTCGGGATGCAATAAGGATTTGCCGTCAAACCCAAGCATACGGCCTTGATCCAATTCCACTTGCAAACCGTCAACATCACGAAACGCATTGTACACGCCGTCGATGCAAATCAGCCCATAAGCATGGGCCGCCAACAGGCATAACCCCATCGAGGTTGCCAGTGCAGTACGCGCTGGATCGGTTTTCGCGCCCAGATCTTTGATGAGGTCATTTGATCCCAGCACCATCCCTGCCATGCGCGGGGCGGCTGCGATATCGCGTGCGTTCAGCATCGCCAACGGGGTTTCCATCATGGCCCAAATTTTGGTTTGCGCACATTTTGGATGGGCATCCAATATTCCTGCCAGCTGTTCGATATCTGCCGCGCAGTACACTTTGGGCAGAAGAATTGCATCTGGCCCAGTATCCAGAATTTCGGCCAAGTCGTCCAAGGCCCATTCTGTTTCAAACCCGTTCACCCGCACCATCAAAGCGCGGTTGCCGTAATCCAAATCACGCAACGCATTTGCCACGAATGTGCGGGCATCTGCCTTCATATCCACGGCAACTGCGTCTTCCAAATCAAAGATAATTCCGTCTGTGGCCAGTGTTTGGGCCTTTTCCAATGCGCGGGTTTTTGAACCCGGAATATACAAAAGTGAACGGAACGGGCTGTTGGTGGAATCCATAAGTCGGCCTCATCTGTGGAATGGTCGGGTTGCGCGCACGATCAATCACAGATGCATCCAAAGAGCAACGCCGATACACAAAATCGGCCTTGAAACAGCGTTTGTTAAGGTAAATTTAACCTAAATAATGTGCGCAACGTATATTCCGCACACTGCGTTAACTATATTTTCGTCTCTTGGTGCGACCTTGAATGCACTTCATCACAGGTGACGGAGGGCTGGCAGGTTGGCCGCCTTTTACAATTCGGAAGCAGACCTGTGAACACATATTTCACGATGTGGGCGACGATCCAAAGTGACCCAAGGCAGGTCTCACCTCCTCGTCTTTGAGACGGAGAATACCAAATGCAAAAGACCCTCTTTGCACTATCCCTCGGCTTTGGCTGCGTTATTTTTGCGCTACAAGCCGCACATGCGCAGCAACAGGTAAACTGTGGCCAACGCGGACAAGTCGTTGAACGATTGCAAACAAAATACGGTGAATCGCGCCGTTCCGTGGGTTTGGCCGCCAACAATGGCGTGGTTGAAACCTACGCCAGTACCGAAAGCGGCACATGGACGATCGTCATCACAATGCCCAAGGGCATGACCTGCCTTATCGCAGCAGGCGAAGCATTCCAGCCCGTAGAAGACGCCGCCGTTACGCGCGGCGATAAGGTTTAAGCAAACACGCCAAGTCAAAAATAGTTACCGCCGTGCGGCCCAAACTGCGCGGGGTTTGCATTTTCAAAAATGAAAAACACCTGTCTTTTCGAATAGATTGTATGCCACGGCATACACAAACGCATGGACTTACAGCCGCCTAATATTTCGCCATTTGTCGTAAAACCTTTTAACTTCAAAGATTTGTCAAATTCACCCTCTTCAAAACTCATGAGATGCGCCCAAATGCGCCTTGCTCTACCCTGGCTTAAACGCTAGCAAGCGGGCGAGTTTCACATGAAAGGAGTTAGAGACATGGCGAGAGCAAAAATTGCTTTGATCGGTGCAGGCCAAATCGGCGGCACACTGGCACATTTGGCAGCTTTGAAGGAACTGGGCGACATCATTTTGTTCGATATCGCAGAAGGCACCCCACAAGGTAAAGCATTGGATATCGCAGAAAGCGCACCTGTAGACAGTTTTGACGCTGCTATGTCTGGCACAACAGATTACGCGGATATCGCAGATGCAGACGTTTGTATCGTAACGGCTGGTGTTGCACGTAAACCTGGCATGAGCCGCGATGATTTGCTGGGCATTAACCTGAAGGTTATGAAATCTGTTGGCGAAGGTATCGCCAAACACGCGCCAAACGCATTTGTTATCTGTATCACGAACCCGCTTGATGCGATGGTTTGGGCGCTTCGCGAATTTTCTGGCATGCCTAAGCACAAAATCTGCGGCATGGCTGGCATTTTGGACAGCGCACGTTTCCGCCACTTCCTTGCGGATGAGTTCAAAGTATCCATCAAAGATGTCACTGCATTTGTTTTGGGTGGTCACGGCGATACGATGGTTCCGTTGACACGCTATTCCACTGTTGCGGGCATTCCGTTGCCAGACATGGTGAAAATGGGCTGGACCACACAGGAAAAACTGGATGTAATCGTTCAGCGCACCCGTGATGGCGGCGCAGAAATCGTTGGATTGTTGAAAACAGGGTCTGCGTTTTACGCGCCAGCTGCATCAGCAATCGAAATGGCCGAAGCCTACCTGAAAGACCAAAAACGTGTTCTGCCATGTGCGGCAAACGTTGACGGCGCTTACGGCTTGAACGGCATGTACGTTGGCGTTCCAACTGTTATCGGCGCTGGTGGCATTGAAAAAGTGATCGAGATCGAGATGAACAAAGACGAAAAAGCCATGTTCGAAAAATCTGTTGATGCGGTCAAAGGTCTGGTTGCAGCGTGTAAAGAGATCGACAACTCTCTGGCATAAGCCAACTATTCTAACGATTTAAAAGCCCCGTTGTTCTGCATCGGGGCTTTTTCTTTAGATATTTAAGGCCAGAAGAAGACGTGGCGCGGCATTTATTCCGCAGCCGTAGTGATCGGTTCGTTTTGCACGGTAGAATACGGGCGATCATGTTGCAGGCTTGCGATCCGCGCACGGGTTTGGGCCACTAGATCCAAATCAAATTGCGCCATCGTCACCCCCGTTGCATCGCCCCCATCACTCAGAATTTCGCCCCAGGGATCGACGATAACCGAATGGCCATAACTGGCCCCGCCCCCAGAAACAGCACCCACAGCACAAGGTGAAATCATAAACGCACCGTTTTCAATCGCACGCGCGCGGTTCAACACATGCCAATGCGCTTGGCCTGTTGGCACGGCAAAGGCCGCGGGGCAAAACATCATTTCCGCCCCGCCCTGTGCAAGGTCGCGGTATAATTGCGCAAACCGCAGATCGTAACAGATGGAATGACCGATGCGACCAAACCGAGTATCAGCGACAATTGCTTGATTGCCCGGCTCAACACGGTCGCTTTCGCGGTACACTTCAGTTTGCGACAGGTTCACATCAAACAGGAATATCTTGTCATAACGGCTGAGGATATCACCCGATTTATCCACGTAAAACCCACGATTGTTGAACTTTGCGCCCTGCCCTGTAACGGCGATGGACCCGACCAACATATCAACGTTGTTCGCGCTGGCGAAGTTGCGAAGCCCTTCCAAAACAGGATGCTCTGCCTCTGGCGCGTGGGGTGGCGCGAATGCTGCTCCGTCTGTTTTTAATCCACCGCAATATTCGGGCAAACACAACAATTTGGCGCCATCAGCAACGGCGCGTTCTGCCAAACTTATGGCTTCGCTCAGGGCCGTTTCGAAATCGGGCATAGGGCGGGTTTGCAGATTGGCAACGGTGACAGGGCGGCTCATTTTTAAATCCTTTGCGCAAAGAAAAAGGGGCGCAGCATGTGCTACGACCCTTTCAGTTTAAGACCAGAGCCGCACAAAACGCAACGCTGTAGGCTATTTCGTACCGTACATCCGATCACCAGCATCCCCAAGGCCAGGCACGATGTACCCCAGCTCGTTTAGCTTTTCATCCAGCGACGCTGTCACGATTTGCACATCAGGATGCGCCTCTTTCATCCGCGCCACTCCTTCAGGTGCCGCTAGCAGGCACAAGAATTTAATGTTGGTCGCGCCCGCTTCTTTCAGCAGATCAATCGCCGCAACAGACGAATTGCCCGTGGCCAGCATCGGATCAACGGCAATGACTACACGTTCGTTCATGCCTTCGGGCGCTTTGAAATAATACTGCACAGGTTTCAGTGTTTCCTCATCACGGTAAAGACCAACAAACCCAACACGCGCAGATGGGATCAATTCCAACACACCATCCAGCAATCCGTTGCCAGCCCGCAAAATCGACACCAGCGCCAATTTCTTACCATCCAGCATCGGCGCGTTCATTTTGGTCAACGGCGTTTCGATCTCCTCGGTTGTCATTGGCAGATCGCGCGTCACCTCATAGGCCAGTAAATGGCTGATTTCGCGCAGCAATTGGCGGAATTGATTGCTGGGCGTGGAAACGCGCCGCATCAGCGACAATTTATGTTGGACAAGCGGGTGGTGGACAACGGTTAGGTGGGACATTTGGCAGCCTTTCAATTTGTTACCCCCTTTTCCCATTCCATTCGCAGTTTCACAAACAAAAACTGTACCCATTCAGAAAATCGAAAACAGCCAAGCCACCTTGACCGCTCAACCGTTTAATCCGCTTATCAGCAAAAGTTTTGAAAAGGTCATCCGATGAAAACACAGACACGCGCAGTTGTTATTGGGGGCGGCATTGCAGGCTGTTCCACCCTCTATCACCTGACCCAAGAGGGTTGGACTGACGTTGTTTTGGTTGAACGCGATGAGCTGACATCGGGTACAACGTGGCATTCTGCGGCGCAGGTTACGAATTTTGGCACGAACCAAACGATGGTCGGGCTAAAGACGCATTCTATCAACCTTTACAATGTCCTCGCGAATGATCCCGACTACCCGATCAACTATCACCACGGCGATGGCGGCATTCGATTGGCTAACACGCAAGCGCAAATGGATGGCTATGCACAGTTCGCCAGTATGGCCAAAGGCATGGATGTTGAGTTCGAAGTAATTGACGCCGCTGAGTGTGCGAAACGCCATCCGCTGATTTCAACCGACAACCTTATTGGCGGGTTGTGGGATCCGATGGATGGCGATATTGACCCCGCCCAGTTGTGCCAAGCACTGGCGCGCCGTGCCCGTAAAGCAGGCGCCGAAGTGTACCGCCACACGCCTGTAACGGGCCTCACGCAGCACAAAGATGACAGCTGGACCGTCCACACCACCAAAGGCGATATCGACTGCGAAGTGATAATCAACGCGGGCGGGTACCGCGTGAACGAGGTCGGAGCGATGATGGGCGTGCAACACCCCGTCGCGTCAATGGAACATCAGTATTTCCTAACCGAAGACATCCCTGCTATTGCCGAGGCTGGCCATCGCATGCCCCTGCTACGCTGCCCGATTTCCGATTATTATTGCCGACAGGAAAAGAACGGTTTATTGCTCGGCTTTTATGAACAGGATTGCAAAACTTGGGGCATGGACGGGATTGATCCAAAGTTCGTGAACGCGCTGTGTCCAGATGATCTCGACCGTGTCACAGACGTGCTCGAAGGTGCATTTGATCGGATGCCGGCCTTGATGGAAGCGGGAATTCACACTGTTGTAAATGGCCCGATTACCTACACAATCGATGGCGCGCCACTGGTTGGGATAATCCCTGGAAAACGAAACGCGTTCTGCATTATCGGCCTGCGCGCGGGTATCGGCGAAGGCGGCGGCCACGGCTGGTTACTTGCCCAGCAAATCGTCCACGGCGAGGCCTGTTATGACACCTGGTGCATTGATCCGCGTCGTTTCACTGGCTACGCGAATGTTGAATTAACCGCGCTGAAGGCGATCGAGGATTACCAAAACGAATTCCGCTTTCATTTCCCCCACGAACATCGCCCTGCGGGTAGCCCTGCCAAAACCACGCCAATCACCCCTATTCTGGCGGCAGAAGGTGCTGAATTTACGGTGGTGAATGGCTGGGAGCGGCTCGATTACATCAAACCATCTGCTGATTTTTCTGAAACGCACGGCTTTCACTTCAACGAAGCCTTCGATATCGTTGCCCGCGATGTGAAGGCCGTTCAAACTGGCGTTGGGCTTACAGAAGTGAATGGTTTTAACAGGTTCGAACTGTCTGGCAACGATGTGCCCAGCTTTATTGATCGCATATTCTGTGGGTTCGTGACCAAAAAATCTGGCCGTGTCGGGTTAGGATATTTGCTTAACCATCACGGCAATATCAAAGGCGAGGCAACGATCGCAAACCTGCCTGATGGGCGCATCTGGTACGGCTCTGCGGCGGCATCAGAATTTCACGATATGGATTGGTTGACGCAAAACATTGACGCGAATGAAGACGTGCAGGTTCGCAATCTAACCAACGATCACACGATCCTTTTGTTGGCGGGGCCGAAATCTCGTGACGTATTGTCTGCGGCCTCTCGAGGTGATTGGTCAAACGAAGCATTCCCGTGGCTGTCGGTGCGCGAAGCCTTTATCGGAATTGCACCCGCCGTCGTGATGGCCGTTAGCTTTTCTGGCGAATTAGCCTATGAAATTCATGTGCCAAACAACCAGCTTTACGCGGCATACCTCGCGCTTCGCGCTGCTGGTGAACCACACGGCTTACACCTGTTTGGGGCACGCGCTGTGGAATCCATGCGTCTGGAAAAAGGCTATCGCCATTGGAAGGCCGACCTGATCACCGAATTTAATCCGTTCGAATCCGATCTGTCGCGTTTTGTAAAAATGGACAAGGAATTTATTGGCAAGGCGGCACTAGAAAAAATGCAAACAAATGGTCCGCGCCAAAAATTTGTGACCCTCACGATTGATTGCACGCATGCCCCCGCCCATCCTGGGGCCAGTGTTGTGAAAGACGGCAAAGTCGTTGGTACGATCACGTCGGCAGATTGGGGTCACCGTGTTGGCAAAAACATCACGATGGCGTTTGTTGATCCAGATGTCAGCGACGGTCTAAGCGTCGAGGTTATTGGCGTGCCAGTGCCAGCCCAGATCGCAGAATCCTGCCTGTATGATCCAGAAACGAGCCTGCCGCGCAGTTAGCCGATAGCTTAGATCGCGCGCATCCGCAGTTCGTATTCTTCGCACATTTTTGCGATGGCATCCGGGCTTTCGCGCACGTCATACAAAATACCGCCGCCCAGAACCAACAGCGAACCCGCGCCTGTTGCGCCTGTGATAACAGCTTGCAGATTGGGAACACCAATCATGATGGTTTTGCCGTTTTCCAATGTAAGTTTTATCATTGCTCGTAACTTTTTCTTTTTCGCTCTTTAGAGCCCAAACATTCATGGGTGGTCAAGCCTAGGGAGATGGAATTTCGTCCACAAACACAGCTTGGGGCCGCTCAAACGGATAGCAGCGTGTAAATTCCTGAAATTGCCTTTTTGAAACTCCAGCGGGCGTTCTTCTCCGCCTGGCGGTAAACCCGTACGCAACGTGATTACAATGTCAGATAAAACGTCTGGATTGCGATGGAAATAGCTGTGACTGTCTCGTCCCGCCACAGCTTCTACATTCACGATAGGAATGTTGCGCGCGCCTGCCAGCACACGTTTTTCGATACTGTCCAGATCATCATGCGTGACCCACCCCAAGCGCACGCCGCGCATGAAATACTGCGCGAACCCCAATGCTTTGTCTTTCGCCGACGTATAGATCGTGACCTGCTTGAACGTCTCGTTAAACCCTTCTGAAATCACGCGTTGACCGAACACATCATAGTCCAGATCAGGCGCTGCCAGTATCAGGTTTTCGATCTTTAATGTTTTACGCGGGTCTTTCCCTGCAGCCCGCTGCGCAATGATCATTTCGCGCAAACCTGATGAAGTTAACGCCGTGCCCTGGCTGTGCGCGACGATATTAAATTTCTTCACTTCGGGCATCTTGGTCAGAAGGCCCAGAAATTGTTTGAAATGATAGATCGAAAAGATGCTGCTTTCGCGATCGGTAAAATACCCCACCAAACCCGGATTATCGGCCGGCCACGTGTAAACAATCGGCACGGCCCTGGGCCCAGAAAAATGCCACAGATTGGACATCGACCCAGACCCGCTTTGAAAAAATTTTCGAATGCCGTGCACATAAATCAGCACTTCACCCGTGTTTGAAATCTTTAGCGCAGAGCGAATTTCCTCGCGAAAGACATTTTCCGCCGCTGCTTTGCTGGCAACAATAACAGGGTCAGGCACGCCACCTCGGCTGGTTTGAACCAACGGAATAGGCGTCGGTGAAAAGCGAACAACCTCGTCCGACGTAACCGCTTTTACCGTAACAACCTTGCCATGTTTTTTTCAAACTCAGCGCACGCAATTCTTCCCAACTTAGGCCATCGCCAAACTGCACGATCTGTTTGACCAACAACATCGACGCAGGACGTTCATGGGTGTAGCCGACCTCTGGGGTTGGATTGTCCGCCTGTTAGCGATCCGTAACAAAATAAACAGTCGATTGGGTTTTGCGAAGTTGATCTGGCAAATCAGCATCTGGATATTGCGAAAGCGGCCGCAGGATATTCGGTGTTTGTGCCAATTTGGTTGGCGGCGAACATCCAATCGCGACGCCAATCCAAATCAGACAAAGGAAGAAACGGATTGTCATAGTGCCAGCCTTAAAATGGAATCGTTAAAATGATCGTAAGCTCATCGACCTGAGCGCAACAAAACAAAAAGGGCGCCCCAAATGAGCGCCCTTTCTAAATCATAAAACAGTGATCCCGTTCGGGTTATCAGCCAATGATCGCATTCAGCGTAGCACTTGGACGCATAACTGCGTCACGTTTGGCTGGATCGGCATGAAAATAACCACCAGTGTTCGCAATTTTGCCCTGCGCCGCTGCCATTTCAGCGATGATTTTCGCCTCATTCTCAACCAAAGCAGCCGCGATAGGTGCAAATTCGCCCGCCAATGCCGCATCATCCGTTTGTGCCACCAACGCATCTGCCCAGTAGCGCGCAAACCAATAATGGCTGTCGCGGTTGTCAGGTTCACCCACTTTACGGCTTGGGGAATGGCCATTGTCCAGAATGCCTTGTGTGGCATCTTCTACCGCATCCCCAAGGATTTTCGCGCGCGCATTGTTCTTGGTTTCTCCCAAGAATTTAAAGCTTTCGCCCAGCGCACAGAACTCGCCAAGGCTGTCCCAACGCAGATGGTTTTCTTCCATCAACTGTTGCACGTGTTTTGGCGCAGACCCGCCAGCACCCGTTTCAAACAACCCACCGCCATGCATCAATTTCACAATCGACAGCATTTTCGCGGATGTCGCCAATTCCAGAATTGGGAACAAGTCAGTCAGATAATCACGCAACACATTGCCCGAAACGGCAATGGTATTTTCACCCTTAGTGATGGTTTCCAATGACGCGCGTGTCGCATCAGCTGGGTTCATGAACTCAAACTTGTCAGCAACGCCCTTGGCTTGCAAAATTGGTTTCACATAGGCGATCAATTCTGCATCATGCGCACGGTTTTCATCGAGCCAAAAGATAGACCGAAACCCAGTCGTCTTTTGACGTTCAATCGCAAGGTTCACCCAGTCTTCAATCGGGGCTTTGCGCGTTGACGCCGAACGCCAGATATCGCCGGCTTCAACCGCGGTTTCATGCAAAACAGTACCGTCTTGCAGCACCATCTTCACTGTTCCAGCCTCGGTAATTTCAAACGTGGTCGGATGCGAACCGTATTCTTCAGCTTTTTGCGCCATCAGGCCAAGGTTTTGAACCGTACCAACGGTGGCTGGGTTCATTTTGCCATTGGCTTTAAAGAACTTAACCGCTTCGTCGTAAATTGGCGCATAGGAGTTATCAGGGATCACACAAACAGTGTCCGCTTCCTCCCCCGATGGGCCCCAGCCTTTACCGCCAGCGCGGATCAGTGCGGGCATCGATGCATCAATAATCACATCGGATGGCACGTGCAGGTTGGTGATGCCTTTGTCCGAATTCACCATGTACATCGGCGGGCGCACATCCGTTACAGCAACAATCGCCGCCATAATCTCTGCGTCGCCTTCAACTTTTTCCAGCAACGTCCCCATGCCTTGGTTCGGGTTCACTCCCAGATCAGCCATACGATCACCGAACTTTTCAAACACTGGCGCGAGCCATGCTTTGACCGCGTGACCAAAGATAATCGGATCAGACACTTTCATCATCGTCGCTTTAAGGTGCAGCGAAAACAAAATACCCTCTGCCTTGGTCTTTTCGATCTCATCCACCAAGAACGCGCCCAACGCAGATCCACTCATGAACGTGGCATCAACAACGGTGCCCGCTGGATAAGAAACGGCGTCTTTCAACACGGTTTCACCAGATGCGGTTACCAGTACGATTTTCGCAGTTGCCTCATCTTTCAACGTTGCTGAACGCTCATTTGAAAAGAAATCATTGCCCGACATCGACGCAACGCGTGTTTTGCTGCTCGCGGACCATTCGCCCATGCGGTGCGGGTTGGCTTGCGCGAATTTCTTAACGGCCGTTGCCGCGCGGCGATCAGAATTGCCCTCGCGCAGAACGGGGTTCACAGCGGAACCTTTCAGCATATCGTAACGTGCGCGAATTTCTTTTTCTGCATCGTTAGACGGTGTTTCAGGATAATCTGGCAGGTCAAACCCTTGAGATTGCAGTTCTTCAATCGCAGCCACCAGCTGGGGCACAGACGCCGAAATATTTGGCAGTTTGATCACGTTGGCTGCCGCTGTTTTCACCAAGGCACCGAGTTCCGCCAGATCATCGGAAACACGTTGATCTTTTTTCAGATGGTCAGGGAAGGTCGCAAGAACACGGCCCGCCAGTGAAATGTCTTTGGTGCCAATGGAAACACCCGCCGCCGCCGCAAAACGTTGCAAAATCGGTAGCAGCGATGCGCTAGCCAATTCTGGCGCTTCGTCAACCTTGGTGTAAACGATGTCTGGGTTTGCTGTGTTGACCATGGGATGTCCTTTCAGGTGACGGTATGGGCCGCGCGTTGGGCCTGTTTGGGCCACCAACATATTACGAATTAAGCGGCCATACCTTTTGTGTGGGATTCGAATTTGCCATGTCTCTAACGCAAGAAGTAGCGTTTGAAAAGGGCTTTGTATACAAATGTATACCGTTTATGATTGTGGAAAAATCAACATAACACAACACCAAATGTCGCGAACAGGCATAATAGAATGTCGCCAACAGACCTGAAGCCGCAAAAAATCCACGCAAACCTATACCGACGCGCAGGCACGGAGAAAATAATGGTTGAAACAGTCTCAGTCTCAGAAAACGGAGATTTCGTTACAGTCAATTTTGGCACCACTCGGCACAGGTTTCACGCGATCTGGCTGCGCGATAACGCGCTTGATCCTGAAACAAGGTCTGCCGGCAATGGTCAGCGGCTGATTACGCTGGCCGATATTCCAGCGGATGTGCGCATTTCAGTGGCCTCCCCCGTCGCGAATGGCACCGAGGTCAGCTTCACACCAGAAGCAAAAACGGTCCAATTCACCGCTGAATGGCTGATTGAGAACGCCTATTATCACGAAAAACGTAGCGATTTCACCCTGCCCCAACACGTTGAAACATGGGATAAAGACCTGCAAACCAATGTACCCACAGGATATCTGCCAGATGTTGCGCAGGCAGGATCAGCCCTCCAAAGCTGGCTTTTTGATGTACGCCGCTATGGTTTTGCTAAACTCACAGGTGGCACGGTGGAAAGTGGCGCGTTGCTGCAAGTAGCTGCAATGTTCGGGTACATTCGCGAAACCAATTCCGGCAAATGGTTCGAGGTGCGCACAGAAGTGAACCCGACCAATCTCGCCTACACGGGCCTCGGCCTACAGGCCCACACCGACAACCCGTACCGCGACCCTGTTTCGACCTTGCAAATCCTCTACTGCCTTGAGAACTCTGCCAAAGGGGGCGACAGCATGGTTATCGATGGGTTCCGTGCGGCCGAAAAACTGCGCGAATTGAACCCGACAGGCTTTGATCTGCTTTCAGGCTATCCTGCCCGCTTTGAATACGCTGGTGAAGACGGTGTTTGCCTACGATCACGCCGCCCAATGATCGAATTACCCCCAGATGGTCAACTGGTTGGTGTGCGGTTCAACAACCGTTCCACCGCCCACATCGTCGACGTCCCGTTTGATCAAATGTCAGATTTTTACACCGCCTATCGCCAATTCGCAGATATCATTGATGACCCCGACCTTGCCGTCAGCTTCAAGATGAAACCGGGTGAATGTTTTATTGTCGACAACACCCGCGTCATGCACGCCCGCAAGGGATATTCGGGCGAAGGCTCGCGTTGGTTACAAGGGTGTTACGCCGACAAAGATGGCCTGCTTTTAACATTGACGGCTATGG
Organism: Amylibacter sp.; assembly: GCA_037625035.1. Lineage (GTDB taxonomy): Bacteria > Pseudomonadota > Alphaproteobacteria > Rhodobacterales > Rhodobacteraceae > Amylibacter. The sequence goes on along the minus strand of JASJIO010000051.1, from coordinate 23,270 downwards.
AACGCCGAGTGGAGGCTGCAGAATGAGCCGCCCAGACGTGACCCAACTTGGCCCCGATACCATCGTAAATTTCCTGGGTGGCATCCTTGATCGAAGCTGTGCAGAAAGCTACCTAGGCGAAGACGTCACCATGTCAGAGCACATGCTGCAAGGCGCACAATTGGCTGAACACACAGGTGCAGACGATGCCATTATTGCCGCTGCCCTGCTGCACGATATCGGCCATTACACCAACGAATTCCCCGATGATGCGCTGGAGAAAGGCATTAATAACCACCACGACGAAGCAGGCGCGGCGGTCCTCCAGCCATTCTTCCCAACAATAGTAACGGATTGCGTGCGCCATCACGTGGCAGCAAAGCGGTATCTTTGTTCAACCCATGGTGAATATTTTAGCAAACTATCAGATGCCAGCGTCCACACATTGAACCTTCAAGGTGGCCCAATGGATGCCGACGAAGTCACCAAATTTGCGAAAAACCCCAACCTAGACAACATCTTACGGGTTCGTATCTGGGATGATTTGGGCAAAGACCCCGCGGTCGCGACGCCTAATTTCTGGCACTACGCCCCCATCTTGCAAAGGGTCGTGGATGCTCACTTCGTTTCATAACAATATTTACACCTCGCCTTACAATCGGCAAAGATAGCGCAACGAATATCGGAGCCTTCCCATGCCTTTCCTGATCGACGGTCTGCAATACGCCAACTGGTCCAAAAAAATCTTTCGCCAAATGCGGGCGGGCGGCGTGGATGCCGTTCACGTCACGATTTCCTATCACGAGAATTTTCGTGAAACGGTCCTGAACATGGAACAATGGAACCGATGGTTTCAACAATTTCCAGACCTTATCTTTCACGGCCTATGGGGGTCAGATGTGGCACTGGCGCGTGAAACGGGTCGCACAGCAATCTTTTTCGGCTTTCAAAACCCCGCCCCGATCGAAGACGACATTAATCTGGTGCAAATTCTGCACACCCTTGGCGCACGTTTCATGCAGCTTACCTACAACAACCAATCCCTGCTCGCGACAGGTTGTTACGAGGCCGAGGACCCTGGCATCACCCGCATGGGTAAGCAAGTCATCAAAGAAATGAACCGCGTTGGCATGGTTATCGACATGAGCCATTCCGCAGATCGTTCAACGATTGAAGCGGCAGATTTTTCCGAACGCCCCATCGTCGTATCCCACGCCAACCCGCACGAATGGCAACCTGCCCTGCGCAACAAACGCGAAGAGGTAATCCGCGCTGTCACAGCGAACGGCGGCATGCTCGGCTTTTCCATGTATCCACACCATCTAAAGGGCAAAGGCGACTGCACCTTGCAGGAATTTTGCGAAATGATCGCACGCACTGCAGAAAAATACGGGGCAGAAAGCCTCGGCCTTGGGTCTGATCTTTGCCAAGATCAACCTGACAGCGTGGTCGAATGGATGCGTGTTGGGCGCTGGTCCAAAGAAATCGATTACGGCGAAGGTACCAAAGACAACGCAGGCTTTCCACCAATGTCAAGCTGGTTTGGCGACAATCGCGACTTTGGAAACATCCGCGATGGGTTGCGCGCCACAGGCCTGAATGCCGGCGAAGTAGACGGCATCATGGGCGACAACTGGCATCGCTTTTTCACCAAAAATTTCGGTCCACAATAATGCAAGAAACACAGGTTAATAAAATCCCACTGCGCCCGCCATCCCAAGTGATGAAGCTATCGCGCATGGGATCTGCGCACGCGCATCGCCTGTCGTTTATGCGCATTCTAATGCGGCGCATGCAGCGCGAAAATTGGCGGGTTGAAGCGACTAAATTTAACATTGATGGCAATGGCGTCGGCCACGCAGTTTACACAGCACATACGCCAACGCGGGCGTATTCATTAGTGGCATTTGCGCATGATCTGCCCGCTGATCTACGGTCTGATCGCGTGATAGCAGAGGCGTGGGATTGCACATTCACGTTGTTTGATGGCGTTCCAACACCCCACGACATCGAAAGACTGTCACAAAACGTACCTTTCCAAGAAGCAGGCCGCATTTCCCAATCCGAACTTTCCCTATCGCGTGCAAACCGTTCCGTCCGCCTGTGGGCGCATGTGGTGGACCGATTGGCAGCAGGCGAACAGCCCGATCCACAACAGGTAAGCGACGTCGGGTATCTGATGCGCACAACTGCCGTTTATGGCTCTGGTAAATTCGGTGCAGCAGATCGCCAAGACATCGCGGATCGCCCTGAATTCACCGCGCCGTTCCAATCTGAAATGCTGTCTGTTTACCTCACCCGCACATTTGTGATGGACCTTGTGGAACACATGGCGCGGGCCAAAGGCGGCGATACAGCAGTGACTATCGCGCCTCAAATGCGCCGCCAATTTGGTATCGGTAATTCCACGGGCCTTGGCATGGCGCCGTTTATTCTGAACCATCCGATTTTGCTAAACAACTGGGTCGCCTCAAAAGAAGAAGCCCTGTCGCGAGTGCGCACGCTCAATTCCTTCACCGCGAACGACCAATCCCGTTTTGCGAAACTGGTGCAACGCGCCGATCTAAACTGGCAGCTTTGGCATTCTGAACATCCGTTACAGATCGTTAAAATTGCGGAGTTGCGATCTGACTTAGACGCGCTGCAAATCTTTCTTTCCGCTGGCCTTATCGTGTCTTGGGATGCGATTTATTGTTGGGCCGAAGAACATTTATCAGAGGAGGGCTGCGAACTCGTCGTGTCCCTTTTGATCGAATGTCACCCCGAATTTGTGGACGAATTATCTGATTGCATGTCCGCTGATGAATCCCTTGATTTTCGCATCAAAGGAGAGGTCAAATCTGGCGATGTTTTAGCCCAAATAGAACAGGTTTATGGCTGGGCAGATCGGCTGAACTGGGCTGAAGAAAACCACACCGCACGGGTTTGGTATGTCTCTGAGGAGAAGCTGGAACCCCGTTTGGGCGAACGCTATGACGAAGATGACATTGCAGAGTATGAACAACCCCTAAGCCCGCTGCGCGATGTGTTTCGATTTGCGCAATGCCTTGAAACAAAATACCAAAACACCACAATAGCCGAGGTTCTGCTCACCCATCCAGAACACCGCCATGCTGCGCGACGTGTGCAAATTGCAGCGAAATATCCTTACGCTGAAATTCGTGACAACACGATTTGCGCGCACATGCTGCCCATCGACATGCTGCGTTTCAAACTCGCGTTCTTTGGCGCAAAACACTTTGATCCCCGCTCTGATCGCTGGGTACGGATCAACATGTTTGCAGGCGCGCCCTACCCCCAAGATTTGACGACGGCGGCCGATGATTGGTTCTTTCCTGCGGTGCCATCATGATCCCGTCGTTAAGCGAAGTAACCGCCACAGGGCGCAAGGCCGCAAAGGGTGCGGGATACAGCTGGGGTTTGGCCGATGAAGCGGGTCGCACAACCGCGTGGTTGTGGGAACACGGCATCGACGGCATTACAGCCCTAGCAGATTTGCTGGACGCAGGATCACCCGAAACTTGCCCGATCTACATCGGCACGGGCCTGTGCGATGCACCATCCAGCGATCCAGTGACCTTTGAAAACGTCCACAGCCCAATCCTGTTGCTGTCATTCGCAGCGGAATTGTCGAAAATCACAAAAGACTCCTATCAACTGACCTTTGCAGAGGGCGTGTTTTCAACAACCCCCGAAGCGATGTTTTGCGCGTGCCCCGCAACAAACACCCAAGCATCAATCACCCTGCGGCGCGACCCTGTTTCAGGCGAACAATTGGGCCCAGTTCCCCGCCGTGAAGCCCCAGCACAGGCTTGGGCGCGCCTTGGTGCCTGGGAACATAAAACCTATGCCCCAGCAACCGAAGCATCCCGTTTGGCAGGCGCAGGTGCGGATTTGTCGGATAACGACTAGGATTGGCAGATTTCGTCGTGAAATTGGTTGCCACAATGTGATAAATCGCGTTCTTGGTCAGTATGTGAAACGCTGAATTAATCCGTTCGCATATTTTAGAAAGACATGATGTGACCACCTCGAACCTTCGAATTAAATGGCCGACCCTTGCCCTTATTGTTGCAACTTATGCTGCTTGGTTTGGCGCGGGTGCGGTCTTATATCCCCTGTCCGCAACCCTTGCTCTGATCGCAATGGCGTTCATTAACACGCTGCACTCATCTTTGGTTCACGAAATAATCCACGGCCACCCAACCCGAAATGCGCGCATAAACGAGGCTTTGGTTTTTGCAAACCCTGGCCTGATCTGGCCGTTCCAACGGTATCGCAAAATGCACCTAAATCATCATGCAGATGAACGCCTTACCGATCCGTTTGATGATCCTGAAAGCTATTACCGTGCCATGTATTTGTACGATGGTTTTCCGACTTGGTTCAAAAAACTTCTGGGCCTATCAAACACGCTTATCGGGCGTTTAATCCTTGGCCCGCCGCTGTCTACTTTCGCCCTTATCATGGGGGACGGCGCCGCTATATTGCGCGGTGAAAAACCTGTGATCCGCGCATGGGCGCTGCATGCGTTAGGCCTTATCCCGATTGTGTTTTGCATCACGCAAATCTTTCAAATTCCGCTTTGGCTGTATGCCATCACCGCCAGTTATGGCGGCGCGGCGATTATCTCTCTGCGGACCTTCGCCGAACATCAGTGGCACGAAACACCCGAAGGTCGCACCATTGTAGTGGAGAGATCCCCGTTAAGTTTTCTATTCTTAAACAATAACTTGCACCTTGTTCACCATCAAAACACAACAGTACCTTGGTACAATTTACCCGCCCTTTACACCCAAGACCGTGACAAGTGGCATCGCCTGAATGACGGGTATATTTACCCCAACTACTGGAAATTATTTCGATCTTATGCTTTGATAGCAAAAGAACCTGTCGTCCACCCGGTTTGGCACCGGAGCAAGGAGACCGAGTGACCCGTTACCGCTCTGCATTACCGATGTATGACCTACCCGAAATGCGGAAGGAAACCACTGGCTATTGGTCCCAAATACTGTTGGGTATGAAATCCCGTGGCGCAGAGCCGCTGGTCGATTTTTATCACCCCAAAACAGACGATGAATCAGATGAGTTGTTACGTCATCCGCGTTTGTTGTTATCGCAAACCTGTTGGGGGCCGATATCCTGCGGTGTTGCCCCTGAATTGCACATCCTCGCGCAACCTGATTTTTCGCCGTTTGCGGGCGGGATGGGACCGCTCTATCGCTCTGCAATTATTGCAATGGGGCGCGGTCCAAACCTTACGCCGCCAAAAACAGGCGACGCAAATTTACCGATTGAGGCCATGATCGGCAAACGGCTGGCCTTTAATGATCGCGTATCCTTGTCAGGGTATTTAAGCGTGACAGCCGACATGACCGCCGCAACAGGCAATCGCAAAGCGTTCTACAGTCAAGGCTTGCACTCAGGTGGCCACCGCCATTCCGTTCAAATGGTTGCAAGCGGAGAGGCAGACATTGCCGCCATCGATTGCAAGACATGGGATTTGGTGCAACGCTTTGATGTTGCTGCCAAAAACGTGCGTGTGATCGGCTGGACCCAAGCGCGCAAGGGCCTGCCCCTCGTGTGCAGTCCAACGCTGGATAACGCGCTAAAATCCATTCTGACAGACACGTTGCTAGACCTCGGTGCCTATCCCGCGACCTAGATCCGTTCTATAAAATACGCAGGCAGGTTGTTGACCCTGTCGCGTATAAATTGCCATCTTCCAAACCGCGCAGTTCAACATCCGCTACACCTGTGGTGCGCCCGACGTGCCCTGCCACGCTTACGGCTTCTACTTCCATGCCTTCCGGCACCGGGCGTACGATATTTATCTTATATTCCAAAGTGGTATAGCTTTGCCCCTTGCCCGTCTTGGACATGATAGCACAGGCCATCGCACTGTCCAAGATTGCGCCATACCAACCGCCATGCGTTGTTCCCATCGGGTTCGCGGATTCGAATTTTGGGATACCGCGAAACACGGCGCGCCCATTTTCGACGCTTTCCAAACGGAAATTCATCAAACCCGCAATCGGGGGCGCTGCGACCTCGCCTGTTAGGGTCTTTTGCAGATATTCCAGCCCCGTCCATTCCGCCACATCAGCATGTTTGGGGAAATCCGCAGGGGAAAGGGCTGGTTTCAGATCGCGCATGTGTTTGCTCCGGCAAAATGTCTTTGCCAGAGCCTACGGCCAAGCATCCCCCAGCTTCAAGCATTACGCGCTTGCTTGCAGTGCCAAGTGACGCGGCGTTCTACCAAGCGCACGACACACGTCGCCCGTAAGGCTCGGATCATTCAGCGTATAAAAATGCAATCCGCTCACGCCCTCATTCAGCAAATCATCGCAGGTTTCTGCACATAACGCCGTTGCAAACAGTCGTTCCGTATCCGCCGCACCCGCATGACGAAACCCTTCTTCCAACCAACTTGGGATTGGAATGGCACAGACCTTCGCGAATTTACGGGTCTTTTGCCAGTTCTCAATCGGCAATACACCGGGTACAATTTCTTGCGTTATCCCAGCGGCTGCACATTTATCGCGAAACCGCAGGAAATCGTTCTTTTCAAAAAAGAACTGGGTGATCGCGCGATCCGCACCTGCATCAAACTTTGCCTTCAAATGGTCGATATCAGATGTATCAGACACCGCGTCGGGATGACGATTAGGGTACGCGGCAACCGTTACATCGAAATCGCCCAACGCCTTTAACGCGGTAATTAACTCAATTGATCCAGAAAACCCATCCGCTTGCGCCACAAATTCACCGTTTGGCCCTGTCCCATCACCGCGCAGTGCAACGATGCGTTTCACACCTTTTGCTGCATAGGCACGGGCAACCGACAACGTTTCATTTTTCGACGCATCAACGCAGGTCAAATGCCCCGCAACAGGCACACCATAACTTTGCGAAATTACACTGGCCACAGAACACGTAAGGTCACGTATCGATCCACCAGCGCCATAGGTTATCGACATGAAATCAGGTGAAAACACCTGCAATGTTTTAACAGCATTCCAAAGACGAAAGCTGCCATCGAGCGATTTTGGCGGGAAAAATTCAAAGGACAGATCGAATGTGCGTGTCATGGTGGCTCTCTTTTTTTTGAAACTTGCCCCCGTTATGCCCCTAGAATCAAACTTGAATCAAATTCATATTTCTAATAATAATATTGCGAATGATTCATATTGAGACGTGCCATGTATCTCGAATTTCGACACCTGCGTTCCATTCGGGCGATCCACCAACAAGGCGGCCTTGCCCGCGCAGCCGAGGTGTTGAACGTCACGCAATCCGCATTGTCACACCAAATCAAAGCGCTTGAAGAACAGGTCGGAATGGAGCTGTTCTTGCGTCGCTCCAAGCCCCTGAAATTATCCAAGGCTGGGCATAAGCTGTTGCAATTAGCAGAAAAAGTGTTGCCACAGATAGACCTGCTCGAAACAGATTTCGCTGATCTAATCGCTGGCAAAGCAGGTCGGATGCACATCGCCATTGAATGTCACGCCTGTTTCGAATGGCTGTTCCCCGTACTAGAGGAATTCCGCAAGGGCTGGCCGAATGTCGATGTAGATATCCGTCCTGGCCTCGCTTTTGATGCCCTACCCGCTTTGCAGCGCGAAGAAGTTGATTTGGTAATTTCCGCTGATCCAGAACAGCTCGACGGGGTCGAATTTATCCCGTTATTGGATTACGAACCCACATTTATTTGCGCCCGCACGCATCCTTTGGCCAAGAAACTCTTCATCGAGGCCGAGGATTTTCGCAACGAGGCCCTGATCACCTATCCCGTCGATAAAACCCGCCTTGATGTGTTTTCTGAACTGCTGACCCCTGCCCGCGTTGAACCCAAATCCTTGCGCCAAGTGGAACTAACGGCCGTGATAATGCTGTTGGTCGCGTCGGGGCGCGGTGTCACCGTTTTGCCCGACTGGGTGATTGCCGAAGAAAAATACGGCCATGATTTTGTCGCCAAAAAATTGACCAAAAAGGGCCTATCCCGCCGCCTGTACGCGGCCATCCGCACCAGCGAAGTGGACAAAGGATACACGCGTGATTTCGTTACAATCACGCGAGATCGACAATCAAACACCTAAAATTCCCTTGGCATTGCGCACCCAGAGGCCTAAAGAGCCGCTAACCCCATCCACAGGACGCCCCTCATGTCGCAAATGTCTGCAAATATTAACATCATGATCAAAGCCGCTCGACGGGCTGGTCGCTCCTTGGTGCGTGATTTCGGCGAAGTAGAAAACCTGCAAGTCAGCACCAAAGGCCCGGGCGATTTTGTTTCCAAAGCTGACTTCAAAGCAGAAGAGATGCTGCCAGAAGATTTGATGGAAGCACGTCCAAACTATGGTTGGGTCGGCGAAGAAAGTGCAGAAATCGCAGGCGAAGACCCGACACGTCGTTGGATCGTTGACCCGCTTGATGGCACCACGAACTTTCTGCACGGCTTGCCGCACTGGGCAATTTCCATCGCGCTAGAACACAAAGGCGAAATTGTCGCTGCTGTTATTTTCAATCCAATCGGTGAAGAATTGTTTGCCGCTGAAAAAGGCGCTGGCGCGTGGTTGAATGACCGTCGCATGCGCGTTTCTGGCCGCACCGACATGAGCGAAATGATCTTTTCCACGGGCCTGCCTTTCGCGGGCCGTTCGGATTTGCCTGAAACACTGGGTGATTTGGCACGTATCTTGCCGGGTTGTGCTGGTGTGCGTCGTTGGGGCGCAGCATCGCTCGACCTCGCGTATACTGCCGCTGGCCGTTACGACGGGTTCTGGGAGCGCAACCTGAAATCTTGGGACATGGCTGCCGGCATTCTGATCGTAAAAGAGGCAGGCGGGCTTGTTGAAAGCATCGAAACCAAACACGGTAACCCGATCGAAGACGGCTCAATCATCGCCGCACCCAACCAAGTATTCGATCGTTTTGCCAAACTTGTGCGCAACACCTAATCTAGCCGCGTGACGGTGGCCTCACCAGCCGTCATGTCGCCGTTGGCACGATCAAACCGCAGATAGGCAATGCCCTTGCCGCCCGCTTGGGTGAACAGCGTGCCTGCGACTTTTCCATCCGCCAAAATCTCGGTGCCAACAGGCGCCGCCCCGCGAACAGAAACCGTGGCCAATCCCTTGCGCAACTCGGTCTTATGTTTCATCCGCGCGGTCACTTCTTGGCCGACATAACATCCTTTGCGAAAATCAACGCCGTTCAAGCGTTCAAACCCGCTCTCCAGAATATAGGATGCATCCGCGATCAATTCCGCTTCGCTTTCTGGCACGCAATGTTCCACACGGAGTGCATCCCAATCCACATTATAACTCTTTTGTGGTGCAACTGATAACATTCGCCAGCCCATCGCGCCGTGACGTGGATCCGCAAACGCGCCATCGGGCACATCACCCAAACCACGATGAACATGCACACCGCTGTCAGAAATCACCACATCGGCGCGTAATTTATACATCGTCAATCGCTGCGCCAGTGCGGGCGCACGTGATGCAGCCACGTCTAACAAAACGTCATCGCCGTCCGCTGTCAGAAAAAAATCAAACAGATACTTTCCCTGCGGCGTTAAAAGAGCGGCATAAACAAACCCGTCTTTCATCCCAGACAGATCATTGGTCACCATATCATTCAAAAATTTAAATGTGTCTGATCCAGACAATCGCAAAACACTTCGTTCCATGCCGGAACCTCGCTATCTCATGCTCGCCCTTGGGCGCTTAACACGGTATGTAAGGCCTGAACCCTTTGAAGGCCAGCACGACGATGCCTGCACCTCTAACTGTCTTGATCCCAACGCTGAACGCGGCGCACTGCCTTGGCCCCACATTGGCCAGCATGTTTGACGGCGTTCAAGACGGGTTGATCGCGGAGCTGATCTTTGCGGATGGCGGTTCATCAGATGACACGGCGGATCTTGCAGATGATATCGGCGCATCTTTGGTCACTTCTAAAGCCGGCCGTGGGACACAGCTCGCTACCGCTGCTAACACCGTTAAAACCCCTTGGTTGATGGCAATCCACGCCGATACAGTCTTGTCTGATGGATGGACGCGAGCCGTGCGCGACCACGTCAACACATCCCAAAACGCCGCGTACTTCCGTCTCGCTTTTGACAGCGCAAAACCTGCCGCGCGTCGAACCGCCGCTTGGGCAAACCTGCGTTCAAAATTGTTCCAACTGCCCTACGGCGATCAAGGATTGCTGCTACCAACGCCCTTGTACAAAAGCGTCGGCGGGTACGGCGATATTCCTCTGATGGAGGACGTGAAACTTGTACGCTCTTTGCGCGGTAAATTAAGTCAACTTGACGCGACCGCCACCACAAGTGCTGCGAAATATGATGCCGAGGGATACATCAAACGGGGCAGTAAGAACCTGCTGACCTTGTCGAAATACTTGATGGGCGTATCGCCAGAAACTCTCGGGAAACGCTATTAAAGCGGATCATCCGAATTGCCCAATCCTACGAACCGCCCAACCATTTCCAACAACCCACGCCGTCTTCCTGGCCCTGCAAATGAACGCGGCCGCTTGCGCGAACCGTTCTCTGATTTCATATCAAATTGCAGATTATACAATTCAGCATAAATCCCACCGCGCTCCAGCAGTTCTTCGTGGGTTCCTTGGTCTACAACACGACCACGATCCATCACCACAATCTGATCCGCATCCATGATCGTCGCCAAACGGTGGGCAATAATCAGCGTTGTTCGATCTTTGGACAGTACATCCAACGCCTTTCGGATCGCCGATTCTGATTGCGCATCCAACGCCGATGTTGGTTCATCCAGCATCAAGATAGGCGCATTGCGTAAAATTGCCCGCGCAATCGACAATCGCTGACGTTCACCACCAGAAAAGCTCGCGTTTGAAGGGTCGATCTTAGTTTCATACCCCATTGGCAAAGCCGAAATAAACTCATCCGCTGCCGCCGCCTTTGCAGCCGCTACACAGGCTTCTTTGTCCGAACCCTCGCGCCCAAAACCGATATTTTCCGACACAGTGCCAGACAACAAAACACTGTCTTGCGAAACAACTGAAATCTGATTGCGCAGCGCAGTTAGTTTGTGTTCCGTTATGTCGCGACCATCAATTGTGATCTTGCCTTGTGTGGCGTCAAACAACCTCGGTAACAGGTTGAAAATAGTTGATTTACCAGCCCCAGAACGCCCGACAAACGCATAGGTTTTGCCCGCCTCAATGGTCAGGTTTATATCATGCAACGCAGCATACCCGTCGGGATACACAAAGCTGACGTCTTCAAACCCAATGTCACCCTTCGGACGCTCTCCATCAGGGTAAGAAAAATCTCCATCGGAAATTTCGTTTTCAGCATCATACAACGCGTAAACACGTTCCAACGCCGCCATGCCTTGCAATCCAACGGCATAGGCTCCGCCCAATTTACGGGCAGGATTTGTTGCCACGCCCAGCGCCGTAATCAACCCAATGAACCCAGACAATTCAATTGCACCAGATTGCATGCGCCATGCCACCAGGAACAGCAAAACCGCAATCGCAATACCGCCCAAAACCTCAATCATCGGGGTGACCAACGCCTGCCATTTCACCAAGGACACGCGCAATCCGTATAGCTTCTCAAACACACCGTTTGACGTGCGTTTCAGCCATTCTTCTAACTGATACGTGCGCACCATCCGAATGCCAGACAGGCCCTCGTTTACATTTTCCGTCATGTAGGCGATCTCGCCTTGCGTTTCGGTCGCGATACGGCGAATCCGCGCGCCCGAGACCCCAATCGGCCCCAATGCCAATCCGAAAACCAAGACCAACCCAATCGCCATCGCCCAATCAATCGACAACATCACGATGATCGCAGCAATCAGGGTTAAAATATCTTTGACCGATCCAAACACCAGAATCGATGCTTGGCGCACCAATTCAATATCCGCCGAGAACCGCGCAGCCAGTGCCGCAGGGGATTCTGCCAGCAGATGCGCCAAATCCATGTACACAAGACGGTCAAACATGTGCATTTGCATGTTCGCCTGCACACGGCTAAGTACTTTGTTTTGCACGACTTGTTGCATGTAATGCCCAAGACCCTTGATAAGGGTCAGCCCGACCACGCCGAGCGGCCCCCACCAAATCACGGCAAAGCTTTTTGTTTCTAACGCCCCAATAACCCATTCCATAAATTTCGCATAACCAGCGGTCGACAAGGCGACAATCACCATGAAAAAAAGCACAATCAGCATCGTTGGCCAATGCGGGGTCATCCAATCACGCCACAGTCGGCCATAGGCCTGACGTGCATTCAAACGGGGTGTTTCAGTGGTGTTCATGAAAGCCTTTACGAACAATAGCCTCTGGGTCAATCAGGCCGACTTTGTACCATCTTACCCCGTGCTGTCCATGATAAGATGAAATTCGTTTTGACCTTCTCCGTTTCCCCGCATAGGTCATAGGCAAACAAGCCTCACAGAAAGCCTGCACCATGTCGCTCAATTTTGGTCGTGAACAACTCTCCATCCCTGGTCCATCCGTTATGCCAGACCGCGTTTTGTCCGCGATGCACCGCGCCTCGCCCAATATTTACGAGGGCGAATTGATTGACCTTACGGCCAGCCTGTTTCCTGATTTGAAAACCGTGGCGCAAACAAAACACTTTGCCACGATCTATATTTCCAACGGCCACGGCGCGTGGGAAGCAGCGATTACCAACACCTGCTCCAAGGGCGATACGATTCTGGTGTTGCTCACGGGGCGATTTGGCCAAGGCTGGGCAGACATGGCAACACAACTAGGCGTAAAAACCCAAGTCCTCGATTTTGGCGACAGTGCAGATGCCGACCCTGCTGCCGTTACCAAAACCCTGCAAGACGATTCGGATCACACCATCAAGGCCGTCTTTACCGTCCAAACAGACACTGCCAGCTCGGTGCAAAACAATATCCCAGCCCTGCGCGGCGCAATTGATGCGGCCAATCACCCTGCCCTTTTCTTTGTCGATTGCATCGCATCTTTGGGCTGTGATCGCTTTGAAATGGATGCTTGGGGCGTCGATGTCATGGTCACGGGGTGCCAAAAAGGTTTGATGACCCCTGCGGGCATGTCGTTTGTGTTCTTCAACGACAAAGCAGATGTCGCCTACCAAAACGCTGGCCTAAAAACGCCCTATTGGGATTGGCACCCACGCGCCAACCCGCAGGCATACTACCAACATTTCTGTGGAACCGCGCCCACGCACCATTTGTACGGCCTACGCGAAGCTCTCAACATTCTAGTTCTTGAAGAAGGAATAGAAGCCGCATGGGCCCGCCACCAAACAATGTCACGCGCCGTTTGGGCCGCCGTAGAAAAATGGGGATGTCTTGAATTAAACATCAAAGACCCCGCCAAACGATCCCACGCGGTAACAACCGTTTTGTCCAAAAATGACGAATGTGGGCGGCTCCGCGCGTGGTGCGAACATCAAGCGGGTCTAACCCTCGGCATTGGTCTCGGCCTTGCGGTTCAGGGCAAAAAAAGCTGGGACAACGTCATGCGCATTGGCCACATGGGGCATTTGAACCCTGTCATGTTGATGGGCGCACTTGGCACCATTGATGCAGGTCTAAAGGCCATGAAAATCCCGCACGGATCAGGTGCTCTTGACGCGGCCAGCGCACAAATAGCGGCACATTTCACCACAGATTAAGCGCGCTTTGCGGCCTTATCGCCGTTCATCAACGGCAGATCTGGCGCACCCATAACCGCTTTGTCGTATGGGTCGCGCGCGAACACTTCACGCACCATGTCGCGAAAGAAATCGAGCGGTAATGTGTCGTATTCAGGATCAAAACTCGATTGATCCCAGCGTTCACAAAACTGTGCGCAATCGGCAAAATAGCGATGCCCTTTGTGGCGATCGCGTTTGTTCTGATCGCCACCTTCCGTCAGATGGCCGTAATACATCATCTGGAAATCCCCGTGTGTTTCCACCACCCAGCGGCATTGCTCGCGCACAAATGGTTTCAGGATCGTCGCGGCATATTCGTCGTGATTATAGGGCGCAAAAATATCGCCAATGTCGTGCAACAACGCCGACACAACCCAATCAATATCCGCACCATCCCGCCATGCCCGCGTGGCCGATTGCAATGAATGCCCCATCCGTGTGATTTTATACCCAGACAGCCCTTCATCCAGATGTTCCAATGCGTGCAACAACCGATCCGCCGTGCCTTTGGTATATTCAACCTCGTGCTCATTCAGGAACTCATATTCTTCCTTGGTGCCATCTTTCATCGCTATAAAACTGACCTGTTCCATCATGCGTTCCTTCCCTAAGTTTCACGTTCATTGCAACACCACCCCGCCCCCCTTTGGCAAGAGTTTAAATTCCCCCGCCCAAAACCCCAATGAATCTGGTTATTTCAAAACAGACACATAAAATTGCGTAGCGTTTGAACTGGACCTGCGCTCATAATGCAATACTTTAGCGAAAACCAATTCAGTCAAGGTGCATTCATGAATATTCCATTTGTAAAGTTCGGCATTTCTCAATCCGCAGCCCGCGTTGAGGATATTCGTTTGGTCACGGGCCAAGGCCGTTATACCGATGATATCGCACCTGTGGGCGCGCTTTTTATGTATGTCGTTCGCTCGCAAATAGCGCATGCAAATATCACAAACATTAACGCGGATGATGCAAAAGCCAGTGCAGGCGTTCACGCGGTTTACACCGCCGCCGATCTGGACGGTGTGATGGAAAACAAGATGGCGGGCATTCCTGTTCAAAACGTTGATGGAACCACCGCGCCAATCCCCTATCGCCCGATCCTCGCCAGCAACCGCGTGTTGTTCGCTGGCGAAGCCGTCGCAATGGTTATTGCGCAAACCTTGCATCAGGCACGCGATGCAGCCGAATTGATCTTGATCGACTATGACGATCTGCCAACCACGATGGAACTGGATTTCAACGGCGAAGAACTGCACGCCGAGGCCCCTAAAAACCTCGCTTATGATTGGGGTTTTGGCGATTTGGACGCGACAAATGCCGCCTTTAAATCCGCCACCCACCACGTCAAACTCGATATCATCCACAACCGCGTCATCTGCAATTCGATGGAACCGCGTACCTGTTATGCAGAAATCGACGGCGACAATCTGCACCTGTGTTTTTCGGGACAAGGGGTTTGGGGCCTAAAACGCACCATCGCTGCCGCCTTTGGCACAGACGCAGAAAATGTGCGCGTCACCACCCCAGATGTGGGCGGCGGGTTTGGCATGAAAGTCCACGCTTACCCCGAATACCTGCTCGCTGTTTTCGCGGCCAAATCGTTGAATAAACCCGTGCGTTGGAACCCTGACCGCTCCGAAGCCATGCTCTCCGACAACGCCTGTCGCGACCTAACAACACTTGCCGAAGGCGCATTCGATGCAAACCACAAACTGATCGCCATTCGCATCAACTCTATCTCAAACCTCGGCGCGTACTCATCAGGTTTTGGCCAAAACATCCAATCCACCTTGGCACAAAAGGTATTCCCCGGTGTCTACGATGTTCAAATTGGCTATTTCGGGGTGAAAGGCGTTTACACCAACACCACCCCCGTTGATGCCTATCGCGGAGCGGGCCGCCCCGAAGCGATTTACGTGATGGAACGCCTAATCGACCACGCAGCGCGCCAATTTGGCATGGATCAATCGCAACTGCGCCGCAAAAACTTTATCACTGCTGCGCAAATGCCCTACACCTCGCTTGCGGGTGAATTGTACGACACGGGCGATTTCGACAAAGTTCTGAGCCGCGCAGAAGCCGAAGCAGACATCGCAGGGTTTGCCGCACGAAAAGCAGTCAGCGCCAAATCAGGTAAAATCCGTGGCCTCGGCCTGTGTTTTTACATCGAGAGCATTTTGGGCGCACCCCAAGAAACCACGCGCATCGAATTTGGCGATAACGGCATCCTGAACCTGTACGTTGGCACGCAATCCAACGGCCAAGGCCACGAAACCGCCTACACGCAACTTGTGTGCGAAAAAACAGGCTGGGATCCTGCCAACGTCAACATCATCCAAGGCGACAGCGATGCAATCCCGAATGGCGGCGGCACGGGCGGCTCACGATCCGTCACCATGCAAGGAAACTCCATCTTCAAAACCTCTGATCTGGTCATCGACACCCTAAAACCACTGGCCAGCGAGGAACTAGAAGTCAGCGCAGGCGACGTAGATTTCAGCGACGGCGCGTTCACCATCATCGGCACAGATCGCAAAATCACCCTACCCCAAGTGGTTGAGAAAGCACAGGAAAAGGGCCTCAACGATTTTCTCGATCAATCCGTAGAATACGACCTTCCTGGGCGCAGTTATCCCAATGGTGCGCACTACTGCGAGGTCGAAATCGACCCGCAAACAGGCCACACACAAGTCGTGAAATACACCATCGTCGATGATTTTGGCCTGCTGATAAACCCGATGCTGGCCGAGGGCCAAGTTCACGGCGGCGTTGTCCAAGGTATCGGCCAAGCCATCACCGAACACACAGTTTACGACGAAACGGGCCAACTGTTGACGGGCAGTTTTATGGATTATGGCATGCCGCGTGCAACCGATGTTCCCCACATGGATTTCCACGTTGAACTGGTGCCGTCCACGGCCAATGAAATCGGCATGAAAGGGTGCGGCGAAGCAGGAACAGTTGGCGCATTGGCCGCCGTGATGAACGCTGTGCAAGACGCGGTTTGGGACAAAAACATCCGCAAAGTGGACATGCCCGTTACGCCGCTGCGCATGTGGAACTGGCTGCAAGATGCGCAATGACAGACGCAGTCCAATCCCCCTGGCGACGCGTTGCAGCACGCCTGAAATCATCGCTGTCGCGGTCTGAACACGCGGTTGCACCAGCGCCGCAATCACGCAAACCACGAACCCATGTTATTATCATCGACGGAACCCAAAGCCGCATTGGTGAAGACGAAGAAACCAACGCGGGCCTGCTGTATAAACTGTTAAAAGAAGCCCATAACCCTGACGATGGATCGCTTTGGTATCACCCCGGTATCCAAGGGCACGGTTTTTGGAACTGGGTCACAATCGCATCGGGCTGGGGGATTAACCAAGCAATTTTTGACGGCTACGCACAGCTTGCAGAAAACTATAACGCTGGCGATAAAATCTACCTATTTGGGTTTTCACGCGGGGCTTATGCTGTGCGCTCCATTTCGGGGCTGATCGGCACTGTAGGTCTGTTGCGCTGCAACAATGCAACCAGCGAAAAATTGCAGTTTGCCTTTCGATTATACGAATCTCAGGCCAGCAAAGCAGCGCGCAATACGTTCAAATCCATCCACTGCCACGATAATCCCAGCATTAAAATGATCGGGGTTTGGGATACCGTAAAGGCGCTCGGCCTGCCTTATCCGATCTTGACCTACCTCGCGCCGATGGCGACAGAATTTCATTCCACCAACATTTCGGCCCCCGTACAATCGGGTTACCACGCCCTTGCACTGGACGAAGATCGCACTGCCTATCGCCCTGCAATTTGGGATGTGGAACCGGGTTGGAAGGGGCATTTGGAACAGGTTTGGTTCAAAGGTGCGCATTCTGATATCGGTGGCCATGTCTGGAAAACCCCAGAATCACGCCCTCTTTCAAACATTCCGTTGATCTGGATGGGCGAAAACGCCGAAAAACACGGATTGAAATTGCCCGAAAACTGGCAATCACGGTTCCCGACAGATCCAAACGCCCCTGCCGTCGGATCCCGTGCAGGAATTCGCAAATTTTTCCTGATGCGCACCCCGCGAACACAGGGCGCAAAGCCGTTTGAATACATGCACAGCTCCACTGGCAGCGCCACACCATTGTCCGCGCCCCTTACAGATGCACCTGTCACCAACGCCTAAGCGACAATTCACCGCTCTTCAAAATGCCAATTCCGTTGCAGCCCACGGCGCATTATGGCACACAAGTATCAACTGCTTACCAAATAGACTTAAAGGTTTCGCCATGACGGATTTTACAGCGGCACGCACAACAATGGTTGATTGTCAGGTTCGCCCTTCGGATGTGACCAAATACCCGATCATCGACGCGCTTTTGACAGTGCCACGCGAAGAATTTGTTCCACCCTCAAAACGCGCGGTGGCGTATATGGGCGAACATATCGCGCTTGATCAGGCGCGTGTTCTGCTTGATGCCCGTACATTCGCAAAAATGCTGGATCTTGTGAACATTCAACCCACCGAATTGGTTCTCGATTTGGGGTGTGGCTATGGCTATTCCTCTGCGGTGATTGCGAAAATGGCCGAAGCGGTTGTTGCCGTTGAACCCATTGAAGCCATGGCCAACGAGGCATCCGAATTGCTTGCGACCTACGGCGCAGACAATGTGATGGTTGTGCAGGGCGAACTTGCACAAGGCGCAACAAAACACGGGCCTTACTGTGTGATTGTTCTTCAGGGTGCGGCAGAAACCATTCCCGCGGCAATCATGGACCAGCTCAAAATCGGCGGACGTATTGTGGCGATTCGTCAAATGGGTGGCATGGGAAAATGTAAGATTGGCCTAAAACGCAAAACTGGTGTCGATTGGCGCGGCGCCTTTGAAGCAGACGCACCGATCCTGCCGGGATTCGAAAAAGCAGCCGAATTTACCTTTGGCTAACCAATTTAACGCAAGTTGTGACAGTACGCATTGATGGGAATACGCGGATGCTTAAACAGTTAAAATCAACGGGCCTCGCGCTTGCGCTGGCTGTCTTGTCATTGCCTGCATCTGCCACCACGCTTGCCGATGCGCTTGTTCTTGCGTATCAAACCAACCCACAAATTATGGCACAACAGGCCACTTTGCGCTCCACAGACGAATCCGTTATTTCGGCGCGCTCGTTGCTGTTGCCGACCCTAACCCAAACAATTCGGGCCACCCGTGCGGCACGCCTGAACAGCCGCAGCGATCTTCGTGACCCACAAGGTCAATGGGCCCATAACACCACGCTGACCATCCAACTTTTTGATGGTGGCGCGGATCGTTTGGGCGTTGAGGGTGCTCGCATGGGCGTTTTGGCTGGCCGACAAGCCCTTCTGCAGGTCGAACAAGTCGTTCTGTTCAGCACCATTCTGGCCTATGTCGATGTGCGCCGCGATCAGCAATTTGTGCGTCTAGCCCAGAACAACGTGCGCGTTTTGGGTGAACAGGTTCGGGCGGCAAAAGATCGTTTTGAAGTTGGCGAAGTAACCCGCACAGATGTATCCCAAGCTCAAGCACGCCTTGCCGCTGCGCTCTCCCAACTGGAAACCAACCGGGGGCAGTTGTCGCGTTCAGAAAACGCCTATACCGCTGTTGTTGGCATTCCGCCGCGCAATCTGCGCAACCCGCCAGCGGCTCCGAAACTGCCAAGTTCCGTTGAAAAGGCCGAAGCCGTTGCCATTCGCAAACACCCCCGCGTGATGCAGGCCCAGTTCAATGCCAAGGCAGCAGAACTGTCTACCAAAGCCACATTCAAAAACCGTCACCCACAGATAAACGGCCAAGTTGGCTATGATTTCGGATCAAATTTTGGTAGCACGCGCTTAACAACAGATGACGTTACCGCTAGCATCACTGGCACGCTCAACATCTATCAGGGTGGTCGATTGGACAGTGATCGCCGCCGTGGTGTCGCGCTCTATCAACAGGCGTTATCAAACGTACAACAATCTGGCTATCTAACGCGCCAAGGTCTGCGCGACGCATGGGCCGGTTGGAAAACCGCAAGTGCATCTATCAAATCAAACCGTGAACAAGTTCGCGCAGCGCAAGTCGCCTTTGAAGGTGTTAAAGAAGAGGCAAAACTCGGTGCTAGAACAACGCTTGATGCCCTAGATGCCGAACAAGAATTATTGTCTGCAAGATCACAATTGGTAAACGCCATCCGCGATCAATATGTAGCGCAGTACCAAGTCCTTACCGAAATGGGTTTGATGACCGCAGAGCACCTAAATCTTGGTGTTCCTATCTATAATCCAGACGTGAACGCCCGGGCCGTCACGAAAAAACAACTCGGTATCTTAGGCGAAAAACGTATCAAACTTTTCGACAAGCTTAAAAAAAGAAACGGCGGCTGACTTAGACAACAGTTGCCCAAATCTGCGTTTCTAAGTAAACTTCACCCCGAGGCAAAAGGAGTGGGCAAATGTCCGAAACAGGCAGAAAAATGGACGTCGAGGACGTCCTATCATCAATTCGTCGGTTAGTGTCAGAAGAAGCGCGAACAGCTTCAGACACAGAAACCACGGGTCAAAGCACATCAAACACCGACGCGCACTTGTTGCAGCAAAGCAACGCAGCAGAGCAGGACAAACTTGTTCTAACCCCGTCCTTGCGCATAAGTGAAGCAAATTCCCCAGCTCCGGCGGCCTCGGAAATTGAACAACGCATCGCCGATATTGAATCGCTCGTTATGTCCGAAGCTGTGGAGCATTCACATTCTGACATTGCACAAAATGTAGATGTGCAAGACGCCGAAGATCTGTCATTCGACCCGCCCAAAGAAACCGCAGAGTTCGCTGAAATGGTCGATGAGGTTACCCAAAACGTTACCGAAGACGCAACATCAGAAATGATGTCCGCGTTGCACCTCTCGATGAAAGATTTCGCGCGTGCCGAACCACCGTTAACTGCAAATCTGTCGGGCGCGCCGTCATTCGATACACCGTTGGAGGATGATCAAAACGACATCGCTGAAGATGTCAGCCTTCCAAGCGATAGCCCCTTTGAAGCAGATTTGGAAAGCGTTCCAGCGCAGCCTGATTTCATGCAGATCGTGGCAGACGCAAAAGATGATGTGGAAATCGAAGAGGAAGCTGTCCAAGCGCCTGTTCGTGACACCATCATCAATCGCGAACCCCCACTTTCAGCCCCCGAACCAGAACCTGCGGCCGCCGCCAGCAGTGCGTTGTTTGAAGAACCGATGGATTACACCGACAACGATACATTCCTTGATGAGGAAACGTTGCGCGAAATGGTATCCGAAATGGTTCGTTCTGAATTACAGGGCGAATTGGGCGATCGCATCACACGCAACGTGCGCAAATTGGTGCGCCGTGAAATTCACCGCGCGATGGCGTCTCGTGATTTCGAGTAAAATTTAGGCTGGTGATGGCACAACAATTTCAGCCGCCAACGACCAAATCATCTCTACGTCCAGATGCTCTTCGATGTGATCCGCCAACGCATCCAGCGTTTCATCAATCACATCCTCAAACACCAAATCACTTGTCTGCGCGCCTAAGCTGGCCAAATACGCCTGTCGAAACGCATCCGAGCTGAAAATCCCGTGTACATAACACCCGCGCACCAGCCCATCAGCGCTCGATGCACCTTCCTCAGATCCTTCAATCTCAAGCCATGGGCGCAGACAATCTGGCCCTTGTGTGTGGCCGATATGAATTTCATATCCCGCCAAACTCGCGCCAGTTTTCAGATCACTGCCCTGCACTTCCGTCAGGGTTTTTTGCGGTGTCATCACCGTTTCAACTTCCAGCAGGCCTAACCCCAAAACATGCCCCGCTGGCCCTTCGATCCCATCAGGATCTTTGATTATCGCACCCAGCATTTGGTACCCACCGCAAATCCCAAGCACAGGTTTGCCGCGTTCTGCGTGGCGCAAAATATCCACATCCCAGCCCTGTTCGCGCATAAACGCAAGATCACCAATTGTGGATTTACTGCCCGGGATCAAAACCAGATTTGCATCGCCAGGAATTCGTTCGCCCGGGGGCACCATCACAACGCTTACACCCGGTTCCAACTTCAATGGATCCAGATCATCGAAATTTGCAATACGCGACAGCCGAGGCACCACGATTTTAAACGCGCCAGTGCCACCGCCAGAAATATCCGTAGCATCCTCGGCGGGCAATTTAGCTGCATCGCCAAACCAAGGTAAAACGCCCAAAGCATGCCAGCCCGTGTGCTCCTCAGCTATTTGCAGGCCTTCGTCAAACAGGCTTACATCACCGCGAAATTTGTTGATCAAAAAGCCTTTGATCAGCGCGTTGTCTTCTGGCTCGAGCAATACATGGGTTCCAACCAACTGCGCCAGTACGCCGCCCCGATCAATGTCCCCTGTCAACAAAACTGGCACGTTTGCAGCCCGCGCAAACCCCATATTTGCAATGTCGCCTACCCGCAAATTCACCTCGGCTGGGCTGCCAGCACCCTCGACTAAAACGATATCGCAATGCTCGGCCAAACGATGGAAACTCTCTAACACTTTGGGCATTAAAGTGGGTTTCAACTTACCGTATTCACGCGCCTTAAGGGTGGCTACGCGACAGCCATGCACCACAACTTGCGCCCCAGTGTCGGTTTCAGGCTTTAACAAAACCGGGTTCATATCCGTGTGCGCCTGCACGTTACAGGCCCGCGCTTGCAACGCTTGGGCACGGCCAATCTCTCCGCCGTCGCCCGTAACGGCTGCATTGTTGCTCATGTTTTGGGGTTTGAACGGCAGCACGCGCAGGCCGCGGCGCACAAAAGCACGACACAACCCAGCAACGATCATGGATTTTCCAACATTTGACCCAGCCCCCTGGATCATAATGGACTTCGCCATCCCACATCCTATACTCAACTAAACCAAGCAGATACGCGCTTAAATGAACACACCCACCCACCTCATACTGGCCGCTGCGATCTTTGCCAAGCCAGAGCAACGCAAAGTGACAGCAGCAGCCCTATTTGGTGGCTTTATACCAGATTTTTCACTGTATTTTATGTTTATTTGGCACAGGTTTGTTCTGAATACGTCAACAAACGAAATTTTCGACAATCTCTACTACTCTGATTACTGGCAGCAAGTCTTTGCGATCGACAATTCATTTGTCCTCTGGGCCATCGCTCTGGCCTTGGCCGTTTATACCAAAAGCCGCATTTTGGTTGTTTTTTGCGGCGCCGCGTTCATCCATCTTCTGTGTGATTTCCCCCTACACGTTGGCGACGCGCGTGCCCATTTCTGGCCGATCACCATGTGGAAATTCGAAAGCCCCGTTAGTTATTGGGATCCAAATCACCACGGTGACATCTTCTCAGTCCTCGAAATCCTACTGGTGTGCGTCCTTATCGGCATCTTATGGCGCCGTTTTGAAACCATCCTCCCGCGCCTGCTTATCGCGGCCGCAGCCGTCCTAACAATCGCTCCTTTTGTCGTGTTCCGCGTGATCATGCAACTTGGCGGCTAACTTCCCCTTGCCACCTCTTTTTGCCATTGGTATAGCCGTCCTTACACCAAAGGATGGCGAGTTGGCGGAGTGGTGACGCAGCGGATTGCAAATCCGTGTACA